>NZ_NOIO01000038.1:0-44539 GCF_014596605.1 Pseudomonas sp. PSB11 | reverse complement strand
ACAATCTGCACAAGGTGTTCGATCTCTTCAGCCAGGCGGACAACCAGCATGCCAGTCATCAGCGCGAAGGCCTGGGCATTGGCCTGTCGTTGGTGCGGCAACTGGTGGAAGCCCACGGCGGTTCGGTGAATGTACATTCCGCAGGCCTGGGCCGCGGATGCAGGTTTACCGTCCTGTTGCCTCTGTGCCAGGCGCCACAGCACGCCAACGAGCAACCGCATGGGCCGGGTGCGTCGGGGCGACTGATCGGCCAGAAAGTGCTGCTGGTGGAAGACTCCCTGGACGTCATGGAGGTCCTGCAGACGTTGCTGGAAATGGAGGATGCTCACGTCGATGCCTTCAGCGATCCGCACAAGGCCCTGAAAGCCGCCAGGGACAGCAGCTACGACGTGATCATCTCGGACATCGGCATGCCGCTCATGAATGGCCACGAACTGATGCATGCCATTCGCCAGATCGCCCATCTCAAGCACACACCGGCCATTGCCTTGACGGGCTATGCCACCAGCAGCGACGAGAAAAAAACCAGGCAATCGGGTTTCAATTACCACGTGAGCAAGCCAGTGTCCCACGATGACTTCCTCGACATCATTGGCGAGGCCTGTCATTCACGGCGCTATTGAAACGCCCTGAGAAGTCATCGGCCCGGTACGTCAAAGGCACCCGGGCTAAGGCGATGAACCTGAGAGCACCGAAGGTATCCGGTGCCCAGCGTCATCGTTGACGACCATCGCGAGCAGGCTTGCTCCTACGAGGCCGACTATCAAGCGGCCTCGCAATCCTCAATACCTTCTCGAATGGAGTCCGTCAGGCGCTCCGCGGTCTTCTGACGAACAAAAATCAACCATGTGTCGACAATCTTGTTGCATTAGGCGAAATATCCTTTTAGATTTCGCATCGCAATAGCAATGTGTCGACAATCAATGATTTTATAGTTTTGCAGGAGCAGGTTCTTTTCGGTGCAGCCACGGGTGGTCACCCTCGGTGGAAACCGAATCCCTGCTTTTGCTTTTTTCCCGGGAATGGACTGTCCCACTACCCCACCTCGCGTGCCATTACCCCCGCAGGAGATCGCTGTGCTCCAAGCCTATGACCGTCACGTACAAGAGCGCGCCGAGGAAGGCTTGCCGCCCCTCGCGCTGAACGCCGAACAAACCGCAGGCCTGGTCGAGCTGCTGAAAAATCCCCCGGTGGGTAAAGAGGCAGTCCTCGTCGACCTGATCACCCATCGCGTGCCGCCAGGCGTGGATGAAGCGGCCTATGTCAAGGCAGGCTTCCTGTCCGCCATCGCCAAGGCCGAAGCCAGATCCCCCCTGATCGACAAGCAGCGCGCTGTAGAACTGCTGGGCACCATGCAAGGTGGCTACAACATCGCCACCTTGGTCGAACTGCTGGAAGACGCAGAACTGGCCGCCGTTGCCGCCGAACAACTGAAGCACACCCTGCTGATGTTCGACGCCTTCCATGACGTCGCTGCAAAAGCCAAGGCCGGCAACGTGCATGCCCAAGCCGTAGTGCAATCCTGGGCTGACGGCGAGTGGTTCACCGCCCGCCCGGCCATCGAAGAAAAGTACAGCTTGAGCGTGTTCAAGGTGCCAGGCGAAACCAACACCGACGACCTGTCCCCTGCCCCGGACGCCTGGTCGCGCCCGGACATCCCGTTGCACGCCCGGGCCATGCTGAAAATGGCCCGTGACGGCATCGTGCCGCAAGAGCCTGGCGCCATTGGCCCGCTCAAGCAGATCGACGCCGTCAAGGCCCAGGGTTTCCCGGTGGCCTACGTCGGTGACGTGGTGGGTACTGGCTCCTCGCGAAAATCGGCGACCAACTCCGTGCTGTGGTTCTTCGGCGACGACATCCCGTACGTACCGAACAAACGCGCCGGTGGATTCTGCTTCGGTAACAAGATTGCCCCGATCTTCTACAACACCATGGAAGACGCTGGCGCATTGCCGATCGAGTTCGATGTTTCGAAACTGCACATGGGCGACGTGATCGACGTCTACCCGCACGCCGGCAAAGTCTGCAAGCACGGCACCCAAGACGTTATCACCACCTTCGAATTGAAGACCCCGGTGCTGTTGGACGAAGTACGTGCTGGCGGCCGTATCCCTCTGATCATCGGACGTGGCCTGACCGAGAAAGCCCGCGCCGAGCTGGGCCTGCCTCCTTCGGACCTGTTTAAAACGCCTGAAGCACCGGTTCAAAGCACCAAGGGTTTCACCTTGGCGCAGAAAATGGTCGGCAAGGCGTGTGGCGTGACCGGCATCCGCCCGGGCACCTACTGCGAACCGAAAATGACCACCGTCGGCTCCCAGGACACCACCGGTCCCATGACCCGTGACGAACTCAAAGACCTGGCATGCCTGGGCTTCTCGGCTGAGCTGGTGATGCAGTCGTTCTGCCACACCGCGGCGTACCCCAAGCCTGTGGATGTGAAAACCCATCACACCTTGCCGGACTTCATGCGCACCCGCGGCGGCGTTTCGTTGAAAGTTGGCGACGGCATCATCCACAGCTGGCTCAACCGCATGCTGCTACCGGACACCGTCGGCACCGGTGGCGACTCCCACACCCGTTTCCCGATCGGCATCTCGTTCCCGGCGGGCTCCGGGCTGGTCGCCTTCGCCGCCGCCACCGGTGTCATGCCGCTGGACATGCCGGAGTCGGTGCTGGTGCGCTTCAAGGGTAAGCTGCAACCAGGTATCACCCTGCGTGACCTGGTGCATGCCATCCCCTATTACGCCATCCAGCAAGGTCTGCTGACTGTCGAGAAGAAAGGCAAGATCAACGCCTTCTCCGGACGCATCCTGGAAATCGAAGGCCTGGACGAACTGACCGTCGAACAAGCCTTCGAACTGTCCGATGCCTCGGCTGAACGCTCCGCCGCGGGCTGCACCATCAAGCTGCCTGAAAAGGCCATTGCCGAATACCTGCGCTCGAACATCACCTTGCTGCGCTGGATGATCAGCACAGGTTACGGCGATGCACGCACCCTGGAGCGTCGTGCACAAGCAATGGAAGCCTGGCTGGCCAACCCTGAGCTGCTGCAAGCGGACGAGGACGCCGAATACGCCGAGATCATCGAAATCGACCTGGCGCAGATCAAGGAGCCGGTACTCTGCGCGCCGAACGACCCGGACGACGCGCGCCTGCTGTCGACCGTACAGGGCCAGGTCATTGACGAAGTGTTCATCGGCTCCTGCATGACCAACATCGGTCACTTCCGCGCTGCCGGCAAGCTGCTGGAAAAGGTCAAGGGTGGCATCCCTACCCGTCTATGGCTGGCCCCGCCAACCAAGATGGACGCTCACCAACTGACCGAGGAAGGCTACTACGGCATTTACGACAAGGCCGGTGCGCGCATGGAAATGCCAGGCTGCTCGCTGTGCATGGGCAACCAGGCGCGAGTGCAGACCGGCTCGACCGTGGTCTCGACGTCGACCCGTAACTTTCCGAACCGACTGGGCGACGCCACGAACGTCTACCTGGCCTCGGCCGAGCTGGCTGCCGTGGCCTCGATCCTGGGCAGGCTGCCAACCTTCGAAGAGTACATGGAGTACGCGAACAACATCGACAGCATGGCGGCCGACGTTTACCGCTACTTAAGCTTCGATCAAATCGCCGAGTACCGTGAAGCGGCAGTGAACAGCCATATCCCCGTCGTTCAAGCGTAGCGCGTCATACGCCTGGTCTTCAAAGCGCCGACAACCCTGTCGGCGCTTTGCTGATGACCGCGCCTTTTGGGACATTCAGGTGTGGCCGCTTTGACGGGTTGCGGAACACATGCCAAAAAGTGCGGAATTCTTGACTTTCCCGAGGGCAATAAAAAACCCCGTAGATCATTGATCTACGGGGCTATTTATAGTGGAGGCCGAGGTCGGAATCGAACCGGCGTAGGCGGATTTGCAATCCGCTGCATAACCATTTTGCTACTCGGCCTCAAAACATCTGCTGTCAGTAGCGCGACATCAAATGCGTAAAACTTGGAGCGGGAAACGAGACTCGAACTCGCGACCCCGACCTTGGCAAGGTCGTGCTCTACCAACTGAGCTATTCCCGCGTCTTGGTGTGGCGCATTCTATAGAATCCAGAAGCCCCGTCAACCCCTTGATTCAAAAAAGTTTTATTTCTTTTGCACGTCAGTCTTCAGATGCGGCCAGGCAGCCCGCAAGTACTGAACCATCGACCACAATGTCAGGCCGGCGGAGACCATCAGCAAGGCGTAACCCATCAAGACCCAGAAGCTGAAGTCCGATGGATTGCCCAGCAGGATTACCAGCGCCAGCATTTGCGCGGCGGTTTTCCATTTGCCCAGGTTCGATACGGCCACGTGCGCACGGGCGCCGAGCTCGGCCATCCATTCGCGCAAGGCCGAGACCACGATCTCGCGACCGATGATCACCGCGGCTGGCAGCGTGAGCCACAGGTTGCCGTGTTCCTGGACCAGCAACACCAGGGCGACGGCGACCATGAGCTTGTCGGCCACCGGGTCGAGGAAAGCCCCGAACGGCGTGCTTTGTTCCAGGCGTCGGGCCAGGTATCCGTCCAGCCAGTCAGTGGCGGCGGCGAAGGCGAAGACCGAGGCTGACGCCAGGTAACTCCATTGGTAAGGCAGGTAGAACAGCAAAATGAAGATCGGTATGAGCAGGACGCGTAGAACGGTAATCAGATTAGGGATATTCATCGGCACAACTGGCTACGAGGTGAGGGGGCATTCTACTCGCTGTGCAGATTTGCATAAATCAACTCTGCGAGCTTTTTACTGATCCCGGGGGCTTTGGCGATTTCTTCGATGCTGGCACGAGACAGCTCCTGCAATCCACCAAAATGTTTGAGCAAATCGCGCCGGCGTGTCGGCCCGACCCCGGCAACGCCTTCAAGCGTCGAGGTGCGGCGGGTTTTGCCGCGTCGTGCACGGTGCCCGGTAATCGCAAAACGGTGGGCTTCGTCGCGAATCTGCTGGATCAGGTGCAGCGCGGGGGAATCGCCGCGCAAGGTGAATTCGTGGGCGGCGTCGTTGAGGTACAGGGTTTCGAAACCGGCCTTGCGCGTCGCACCCTTGGCGACGCCGAGCAGGATCAGGTCGGGGACCGCCAGTTCGTCGAGCACGTCACGGGCCATCGATAGCTGGCCCTTGCCGCCATCGACCAGCAGGATGTCCGGCAACTTGCCCTCCCCGTCCTTGAGCTTGCTGAAGCGCCGGGTCAGCGCCTGGTGCATGGCGGCATAGTCATCGCCCGCCGTGACACCTTCGATGTTGTAGCGCCGGTAATCGGACTTGATCGGGCCTTCGGGGCCGAACACCACGCACGAGGCCACGGTCGCCTCCCCGCTGGAGTGACTGATGTCATAGCACTCGAGGCGCTGGGGCGGCTCGTCCAGCTTGAGCACTTCGGCCAGGGCCTCGAACCGCGCGGCAACGTGTTGTCGGTTGGCCAGGCGCGCGCCCAGGGCCTGCTCGGCGTTGGTCACCGCCAATTGCTGCCAGCGCGCACGCGTACCGCGCACTCGGTGGCTGATGGTCAGTTCGCGACCGCGCAGCTCGTCAATGGCCGCAATCAGTGTCGGAAAATCTTCGTGGACCACATTGACGATCAGCTCGCTCGGCAAGTCGCGTTCGGGACTGCTGACGTAGTACTGGCCAAGAAACGCCGCCATGACCTCAGACACGTCTTCTTCAATGCCCACCTGCGGGAAGAAGTTCTTGCTGCCCAGTACTCGCCCGCCGCGCACGCTGATCAGGTGAACACAGGCGCCGCCCGGGTTGACGAACGCGGCGATGACATCGACGTCGCCCGTACCGCCTTCCATGCTTTGTTGATCCTGGACCCGGCGCAGCAGCGAAATCTGGTCGCGCAGTTCGGCGGCTCGTTCGAACTCAAGGTTGATCGCCGCCTCTTCCATGGCCGCGGACAACTCGTCGCTCAACGCATTGCTGCGACCTTCGAGGAACATCACCGAATGTCGCACGTCTTCGGCATATACCTGTGGGTCGACCAAGCCGACACAAGGCGCCTTGCAGCGCTTGATCTGGTACTGCAGGCAAGGCCGCGTGCGGTTCTTGTAATAGCTGTCTTCGCACTGGCGAACGAAAAAGGTCTTTTGCAACAGGCTCAGGCTTTCGCGAATCGCACCAGCGCTCGGATAGGGACCAAAATATTTGCCCTTGGCCTTCTTCGCCCCGCGGTGGATGCTCAAGCGCGGAAACTGGCCATCGGAGAGAAAGACATAAGGGTAGGATTTGTCGTCGCGCAGCAGGATGTTGTACGGCGGACGCCACTCCTTGATCAGCGTCTGCTCGAGCAGCAAGGCCTCGGTTTCATTGGCCGTGATGGTCGTTTCGACCTGGGCGATACGCGCGACCAGCGCAGCGGTCTTGGGCGCCAGGCCGGTTTTGCGAAAGTAGCTCGACAGGCGATTCTTGAGGTTCTTGGCCTTGCCGACGTAGAGCAGGCGCGCATCGCTGTCGAACATGCGATAGACACCGGGGCGCCCGCTGACCGTTGACAGGAACGCGCTTGGATCGAAGGTTTCAGTCATTTTCAGAGGCTGGCATCAACCATGCCGTGTCGCACCGCCAACAGCGTCAACTCGACATCGCTGCTGATCGAAAGCTTTTCGAAAATGCGGTATCGGTAGGTGTTCACGGTTTTCGGCGACAGGCACAACTTGTCGGAAATGATCTGGACTTTCTGGCAGCCGACGATCATCAAGGCGATCTGGATTTCCCGCTCCGACAGGGCATCAAAGGGTGAATCGTTGGTCGGCTGGAAAGACTTGATCGCCAGTTGCTGGGCAATTTGCGGGCTGATGTAGCGCTGCCCGGCAAACACCAGGCGGATGGCCTGGACCATTTCCGGCAACCCGGCGCCCTTGGTCAGGTAGCCCGCCGCCCCGGCTTGCAACAGCCGCGTGGGAAACGGATCTTCCTCGCACACGGTCACCGCAACGACCTTGATGTCGGGATGGCTGCGCAACAATTTGCGAGTGGCTTCAAGACCGCCGATCCCCGGCATCTTGACGTCCATCAAGACCACATCGGGTTTCAACTCACGCGCCTTGAGCAGGGACTCTTCCCCGGACTCTGCCTGGCCGACTACTTGCAGGCCATCGATGTCAGCCAACATTCGCGTAATGCCTGTGCGAACGAGATCATGGTCATCGACTACTAGCACCCTAATCAAGCAGACACCTCGCGATATGATCTTATTTGGAATGCCCGCCACCTTAGCAAAAAGCAAGTGGCAGACCTAGCGCCAAGCGCTATATAAAAAGTTTCCATTCGTCTTGCAGCGCTTGTCGGCAGCGTGTTTCAGCATGTCGCAAAGCAGACTTCACGCTCCATGCGCAGGAAACACTCGTCTTTGCCCACCACCTTCAAGCCCTTGCGTTCGTACAAGGCCCGCGCCGGATTATTTTCGAAAACGGTCAGGCGCAAGCGCTGGCGTCCCTCCCTGCGCGCCAGTGCCACTACTTGATCGATTGCCCAGGAACCGACCCCCTGCCCTCGAAACGCCGGGCCAACATGCAGTTCGCGGATGTACAACGCCCTGGCATCCCGACTGAGGCTGACGAACCCCAATTGACGTTCGCCGTGCACCATTACCCGGTTGTCGCGCCCGGCCCAGGCGACATCGAACGCTTCGTCCAGCCACACCAGATCGTGCTGGATGTAATAGCGCAGCATGTTGACGCACGTCAGGTCCCGGGCGAAATCGAGGTCGCAGTCCATTGCCCGGCGCCAGTCGAGATCCGGCAAGCCGCGGCGAACATCAGGTAATGGCGTCATGCTCGATCCCGGGAGGGTGGTTGTTTTCATAAACAGGGAGTGTGTGCCACAAGCGCATGGGCACTCAAGCGATAGAAATCGCCTTTGATGATCGATAGCATTTTCTGATTGAAACCTCGCACCGGCCTCTAGTAAGCTCGGTGCACTCATCGGAGATCGACCATGTTCAATGCCCACCCACCGCTTCGTACCGCCAGCGCCCCGCGCTCGGTTGCGTCTGCCCGGGTGAACGACGCGTGCGCTCCGGCAAGCTTTTATTTTGGGTATTGGTTTAGCCACTGGCGCGCCTGATACCCACACGGCGCCCACTTCAAACGGGTCGCCACCAGAGAATTTTCAACCCCCGGTCGGCCTCCCGACCGGGGGTTTTGTTTTTTGGGCCCGCCACTTATTTAGCGACACACCGCCATCAAGAGGATTCACGAAATGAACTACGCCACTTATTACCGTCACGACAGTTTTAGCGCCTGGCGATTTACCACCCTCCGCTCGGGACAGCCTGCCGCCTCCGATCGGTCACCCACAGGTGGCAAGCACTCACACGCAGCCAATCCGGCCAATTGTCGAACACCCCAGTAGGGCCGAGCGCGCGGGAACAACCCGCCGCCGCCCAGGAAGCCTGAACATGAACTCGTCCGTCTCTGCTCTGCCACTGTCGATCCTCAACCCTGCCAACGAAGCGCTGACCCTGCGCCTGCCAAGCTCGCTGCAACTCAAACAGCAATTGCCACTGAGCAACGCCCTCGCCCTCCAAGTCGCCGCTCACCGCCAGGCGGTTCGCGCGATCCTCGACGGGAAAGACTCGCGCCTGTTGGTCATCGTCGGCCCCTGCTCGATCCACGACCCGAAATCAGCGCTCGAATATGCCGAGAACCTGGCTCGCCTGGCCGCCGACGTCAGCGACCAGATGCTCCTGGTAATGCGCGCCTACGTCGAAAAACCTCGCACCACGGTCGGCTGGAAAGGCCTGGCCTACGACCCGCACCTCGATGGCAGCGATGACATGGCCGGCGGCCTGGCCCTGTCCCGCGAGCTGATGCGTGAAATGATCATGCTCGGCTTGCCGGTGGCCACTGAACTGTTGCAACCGATGGCCGCCGGCTACTTCGATGACCTGCTGAGCTGGGTGGCCATTGGCGCCCGCACCACCGAATCGCAGATCCATCGGGAGATGGCCAGCGGCCTGGGCATGCCGGTAGGCTTCAAGAACGGCACCGACGGCGGTGTCGGCGTGGCCTGTGACGCCATGCGCTCGGCCGCCCATCCACATCGCCATTTCGGTGTCGACAGCCAGGGCCATCCCGCGATCATCCAGACGCCGGGCAATGCAGACACCCACCTGGTGCTGCGCGGCGGTCATCACGGCCCGAACTACGATCGCGCCAGCATCGCCCGCGTGCACGCCGACTTGACCCGCCTGAAGATCCCGGCCCGGGTCATGGTCGACTGCAGCCACGCCAACAGCGGTAAAGATCCACTGCGCCAACCCGCCGTGTTCAACGATGTACTGGAACAACGCCTTGCGGGTGATCGCTCGCTGATCGGCATGATGATCGAAAGTCATTTGTTCGAGGGCTGCCAACCGCTGGGGCCGTCGCTGAAGTACGGTGTTTCGGTCACCGACGGCTGCCTGGGCTGGAGCGCGACAGAACAGCTGTTGCGCCAGGCGGCAGATCGGCTGCGGGCACAGGAATAACGCCTGTAGGAGCGAGCATGCTGGCGATGGAGGTCAACGATGACGCGGGGAGCCTGACACCCCGCGGTGCTCTCGGGTTTTTCGCGAGCATGCTCGCTCCTATAGTCGAGGTGTCAATGCGCCACGGGGGCAGTCCAGGAAGCCACCTCCACCTCCGCGCATTCGTACCGTACCTATGCCTTTTTCCCCCAACCACCGCGGCTATTTCATGCATCGCGCCGGCATTGGAGTCTTTAAAGTGAGTTCGGAAATCACTTTCTCGAACCCTGGAAAAAGGAATGAACATGCAACGGAATGCAAAGACTCATTATCCAATCCTGCTGGTGCACGGGCTTTTCGGCTTCGAGCGGATCGGCAGTGTGCAACTCTTCCACGAGGTCAAGCAGGCCCTGCGGGACGCGGGGGCAAGCGTTTTCGTCGCGCAACTGTCCGCCACCCATAGCAATGAGGTCCGCGGCGAACAGCTTCTGGCGCAAATCCGGCGGGTACTGCAGGGGACCGGCGCCCCCAAGGTGAATCTGATCGGCCACAGTCAAGGCGCATTGGCCGCACGTTATGCCGCCGCGACTGCGCCAGGCAAGGTGGCCTCGGTGACGTCCGTCAGCGGGCCGAACCACGGGTCGGAATTGGCCGACTTGTTACGCAGTGCGCTGACACCAGGCCACCTGCCGGAAACGCTGGCCGAAATCGTTGCCACCTTGTTCGCCGACCTCCTGTCATTGCTCAGCGGTCAGCGCCGGATGCCGCAAAATGCTATCGCCGCGCTGAATGCGCTGACTACGCAAGGTGTGGGCGCGTTCAACCAGAAGTACCCGCAGGGCTTGCCGCAGACTTGGGGAGGCAAGGGGCCCGAGCAGGTCAATGGTGTCCGCTACTATTCCTGGAGTGGCGTCCTGCAGGGAAAGCGGCAGGATGCCGAACTGGACCCGTCCCACGGCCTGCTGCGGGCGCTGTCACGTTATTTCACCACCGAGCCCTTGCAGAACGATGGCATGGTCGGGCGCTACAGCTCCCATCTGGGCACCGTCATCCGCTCCGATTATCCGCTGGACCATCTGGGCACCCTTCGCCAGGGAAGCGGTCAAAGTGAAAGGCGCATCGACCCGATAGATCTTTACGTACAGCACGCCGAGCGCCTGGAAAAAGCCGGACTTTAAACCAAACCTGCCGTCCAGAGCGCTGGCAACGGAACTTTGAGGAGAAATACCCCACTGAATCCGGTAGGCTCAGCACTTTACCGTACATTGAATGGAGAGTTTTCCCATGGCCAAAGCCACTGCCCGTCACATCCTTGTTGCCAGCGAAGCCAAGTGCAACGAACTCAAGGCCCAAATCGAGGCGGGTGCAGACTTCGCCGAAGTCGCCAAAGCCAATTCCTCGTGCCCTTCCAGCCGCCAGGGCGGCGACCTGGGCTCGTTCGGTCCAGGCCAGATGGTCAAGGAATTCGACACCGTGGTCTTCAGCGCACCGATCAACGTGGTGCAAGGTCCGGTCAAGACCCAGTTCGGCTACCACCTGCTGGAAGTGACCAGCCGCCAGGACTGATCACACCCTGGATTGGCTGTGCAACGGCCCGCCTTCCGGTGGGCCGTCGTGTTTCAGATACGTAATTCGGCTGGCGAGGGACGCGCCGCTAGCGTACAAATTGTGGTTAACGACCACCCGGCTCTAAGGCTGACAATGCGACTGGCTTTCCCGACTTTATTGTTCACTGCCGTGGCCCTGCTCCTGGGTGCCGCCGGTGTGAATGCCGCACCGCAACATGCGTTGACCGTATACGGCGAGCCCGCCAAGTACCCTGCCGGCTTCAGTCATTTTGCCTACACCAACCCGCAAGCGCCCAAGGGCGGGACGATGCGCCGTTCCGCAATCGAGATCGGGCATTTCGATCACGTCCTGCCTTATATAGACAAGGGCATCGGCGTGACGCAGATCGATGGCCTGCTCTACTCCCCCCTGGCGCAGCGCTCGCTGGATGAGCCTTACACGGTGTACGGCCTGGTGGCGCAGCAGATGGAGCGCTCCGACGATGGCCTGTCCCTGCGTTTCTACCTCAACCCCAAGGCGCAGTTTGCCGATGGCACGCCGATCACCGCCCAGGACGTGCGCTACACCTTCGACCTGCTGATGACCCAGGGCAGCCTGCGCTATCGCACTCAGTTCGCCGACGTCAAGGGCGTGGAAGTCGAGTCGCCATTGACCGTGCGCTTCGATTTCAAGAACAACGAAAACCGCACCCTGCCGCTGGACATCGCCACCTTGCCGGTGTTTCCCGAGCACTGGTGGAAGAACCGTGACTTTGCCAATGGCGGCGGTTACGAGCCGCCATTGGGCAGCGGACCGTACAAAGTCGGCAAGGTCGATTCGGGGCGCAGCATCACTTTCGAGCGCAACCCCGACTGGTGGGGCAAGGATTTGCCGGTCAGCCGCGGGCTGTACAATTTCGATCATTTCAGCATTGAGTACTTTGGCGATACCGATGTCGCGCGCCAGGTATTGCGCGGCGGCGCCTACGACTACAACCGCGAGTTTTCCGCCACCGGCTACTCCATCGGCTACGACAGCCCGGCCCTGAGCGACGGTCGCCTGCAAAAGGCCCACCTGGCCACCGAAGCGCCGCAATCGGCCCAGGGTTTCGTGTTCAACCTGCAAAAGCCGATGTTCCAGGACCGCCGGGTGCGCCAGGCACTGGCGATGCTCTGGGATTTTGAATGGAGCAACCGGCAGATGATGCGCAACCTGTACATCCGCCAACAGAGCTACTTTTCCAATACCGAACTGGCGGCCCGGCAGTTGCCTGATGCCGGTGAGCTGGCGATTCTGGAGCCCTTGCGCGGACAGATCCCCGATGAAGTCTTCAGCCAAGTGTTCGAACCACCGAAAACCGATGGCAGCGGTGTGATTCGCGACAAGCAATTGCAAGCCCTGGGCCTGCTCGAGCAGGCCGGGTGGAAACCCCAGGGCGATCAACTGGTGAACGCCGACGGCGAGCCGCTGAGTTTCACCTTCCTGGTCAGCCAGAACGGCATGGACCGTTTGCTCCTGCCCTACAAGCGCACCCTGAAACAGATCGGCATCGACATGAACATCCGCCGCATCGATTCGTCCCAGTACGTCAACCGCCTGATGAGCCGTGACTACGACATGATTGTCACCGGCTATCCGGTCACCACCTCTCCCGGCGGCGAACTGCTCAATTACTTCGGCTCGGCGGCGGCCCTGGATCCCGGCGCCAACAACTACATGGCCTTGCAGAACCCGGCGGTGGATACGCTGATCAACGGCCTGTTGCGCGCCAGCACCAAGGCCGACATGTTGCACTATGCCCATGCGCTCGACCGGGTGCTGCAATGGAACTATTACTGGATTCCCAACTATTACCCGCCGGGCAGCTCCACCGTGTGGTGGAATCGTTTCGGCATACCGAACGTGCAGGCGAGCAATGACGAAGCCATCGAGAGCTGGTGGGAAATGAGCACCACGCCGCTGACCAACCAGCAGATGACCGCCGAGCGCATCCGTCGTGGCAGACCCGGAGGACCGCATTGATGTGGGCTTATATCGTGCGGCGCCTGCTGCTGATCATCCCGACACTGGTGATCATTCTCCTGGTCAACTTCGTCATCGTCCAGGCCGCGCCAGGTGGCCCGGTGGAACAGGCCATCGCGCACTTGCAGGGCATCGGCGGAGCCAGTGTCGGTGGTGGTTCGAGCGAAACCATGGGCCATTCCCGGGCCAGCCGCGGTCTCGACCCGCAGCTGATCAAGGACATCGAAAAACAATACGGTTTCGACAAACCGGCACCGCAACGCCTGTGGTTGATGCTCACCAGTTACGCGCGCCTGGATTTCGGCAAGAGCTTCTTTCGCGGTGCCACCGTCACTGACCTGATCCTGGAAAAAATGCCGGTCACCATCTCCCTGGGGCTCTGGGCGACGTTGATCACCTACCTGGTGTCGATTCCCCTGGGGATTCGCAAGGCCGTGCACCACGGCAGCCATTTCGATGTCTGGAGCAGCACGGCGATCATCATCGGCTATGCCATGCCGGCCTTCCTGTTCGCCATGTTCCTGATCGTGGTGTTCGCCGGTGGCACCTCGTTGAACTGGTTCCCGGTACGCGGGCTGGTCTCGGACAATTTCGAATCGCTGTCGACCCTGGGCAAGGTCGTCGATTACTTCTGGCACCTGGTACTGCCGGTGACCGCATTGGTGATTGGCGGTTTCGCGACCCTGACCATCCTGACCAAGAACTCGTTCCTCAACGAAATCACCCGCCAGTACGTGGTCACCGCCCGTGCCAAAGGCTTGAGCGAACGCCGGGTGCTGTACGGTCACGTGTTCCGCAACGCCATGCTGCTGGTGGTATCGGGAATTCCCCAGGCCTTCATCAGCGTGTTTTTTGCCGGCTCCCTGTTGATCGAAGTGATCTTCTCCCTCGACGGCCTGGGGCGCATGAGCTACGAGGCGGCCGTGTCACGCGACTATCCGGTAGTGTTCGGTTCACTCTTCATCTTCACGCTGTTCGGCCTGCTGATAAAACTCGTCGGCGACCTGTGCTACACCCTGGTCGATCCGCGGATCGACTTCGCTGCGAGGAACGCCTGATGCTGCAGCTTTCGCCATTAGGCCGACGCCGCTTCGAGCGTTTCAAGAAAAACCGCCGCGGCTGGTGGTCGCTGTGGTTGTTCGTCGGGCTGTTCCTGCTGACCCTGGGTGGCGAGCTGATCGCCAATGACAAACCGCTGGTCGTCAGCTACCAGGGCTCGTTGTATTTCCCGGTGTTCAAGCGCTACACCGAGCAGCAATTCGGCGGGCAACTGCCGTTCCAGGCCGATTACCGCAGCGAATATGTGCAGGACCTGATCAAGAAGGACGGTGGCTGGTTGCTGTTTCCACCGATCCCCTTCAGCGACGACACACCCAACTACGACCTGAACAAACCGGCCCCGAGCCCGCCTTCAGGGGTCAATTGGCTGGGCACTGACGATCAGGCGCGGGACGTGTTGGCGCGGGTGATTTTCGGCGCGCGGGTATCGATCCTGTTCGCCTTGATGCTGACCTTCGTCAGCGCGCTGATCGGCATCGCCGCAGGTGCCCTGCAAGGCTATTACGGTGGCTGGGTCGACTTGCTCGGCCAGCGGCTGCTGGAGGTCTGGTCCGGGCTGCCGGTGCTGTACCTGCTGATCATCCTCTCGGGGTTCGTCGAGCCGAATTTCTGGTGGTTGCTGGGAATCATGGCGCTGTTTTCCTGGCTGGCCCTGGTGGACGTGGTGCGGGCCGAATTCCTGCGCGGGCGCAACCTGGAATACGTCAAGGCGGCCCGGGCGCTGGGGCTCACCGACCGCAAAGTGATCGTGCGGCATATCCTGCCCAACGCCATGAACGCGACCTTGAGCTACCTGCCGTTCATTCTGACCGGGGCCATCTCGACCCTCACCGCGCTGGATTTCCTCGGTTTCGGCATGCCGGCCGGCAGTGCCTCCCTGGGCGAGCTGATCGGCCAGGGCAAACAGAACCTGCAGGCACCGTGGCTGGGGCTGACGGCGTTTTTCACCCTGGCGTTGATTCTTTCTCTACTGGTGTTCATCGGCGAAGCCTTGCGCGACGCCTTTGACCCTCGTTCGTGAAGCGGACTGTTGCCATGACCAACCTGATCGAAATCCGTGACCTCAGCGTCGCCTTCAACGGCCAGACGGTGGTACGCGACCTGTGCCTGGACATCCGCCCCGGTGAATGCCTGGCACTGGTGGGAGAGTCGGGTTCGGGCAAGTCGGTGACGGCTCACTCGATCCTGCAGTTGCTGCCCGAATGCGGCACCGAGACGACCGGCAGCATCCGCTATCGTGGCCAGGAACTGGTGGGCGCCGATGCCCGCAAATTGCGCGAACTGCGGGGCAATCGCATCGCGATGATCTTCCAGGAGCCGATGACCTCCCTGAACCCGTTGCACAGCATCGAGAAGCAGATCGGCGAAACCCTGCTGGTGCACAAGGGCCTGGCCGGTAAAGCGGCGCAAGCGCGGATACTCGAGTTGCTGCATCTGGTGGGCATCCAGAAGCCCCAGGAGCGACTCAAGTCTTACCCCCATCAGCTGTCCGGTGGCCAGCGCCAGCGGGTGATGATTGCCATGGCCCTGGCCTGCGAACCGGAATTGTTGATCGCCGATGAGCCGACCACGGCGCTGGACGTGACAGTGCAGCGCAAGATCCTGTTGTTGCTCAAGTCGCTGCAACAGCGACTGGGCATGTCGCTGCTGCTGATCAGCCACGATCTCAATCTGGTGCGCAGCATCGCCCAGCGCGTCTGCGTGATGAAAGCCGGGGAAATTGTCGAGCAAGCCAGCTGCGAGACGATGTTCACCGCACCGAAACACCCTTACAGCTGCCTGTTGCTCAACGCCGAGCCCGAAGGCGAAGCCCTGCCCCGGGACGAACGCGAAAAAGTCCTGGAAGTGCACGACCTGCGGGTGCAATTTGCCGTCGGTGGCGGATTGTTCCAACGCAAGACTTACCTCAAGGCCGTGGACGGCATCAGCCTGAGCATCCAGCGCGGCAAGACCCTGGGCATCGTCGGCGAGTCGGGCTCCGGCAAGTCCACGCTCGGCCAGGCGATCCTGCGCCTGCTGGACTCCGAGGGCGCTATCCGCTTCCAGGGCCAGGCACTCGATGGCCTGACGCAGAAGCAGTTGCGGCCATGGCGCAAGAAAATGCAGGTGGTGTTCCAGGATCCGTTTGGCAGTCTCAGCCCGCGCATGTCCGTGGCACAGATCATCAGCGAAGGACTGGAAGTGCATAGCCAGTTGAGCACCGAGCAATGCAACGCCGAGGTGATCCGGGCGCTGCAGGAAGTCGGGCTGGACCCACAAAGCCGGCATCGCTACCCCCACGAATTCTCCGGCGGCCAGCGCCAGCGCATCGCCATCGCCCGGGCGCTGGTGCTCAAGCCCGCGCTGATCCTGTTGGACGAACCCACCTCGGCGCTGGATCGCACCGTGCAAAAGCAGGTGGTCGCCTTGCTGCGTCAACTTCAGGAAAAGCACGGGCTGACCTACCTGTTCATCAGCCATGACCTGGCGGTGGTGCGCGCCCTGGCCCACGACATGATCGTGATCAAGGACGGCAAGGTGGTCGAAAGCGGCGCCAGCCACGACGTGTTCGAATCACCGCAGCATCCCTACACCAAAGAGCTGTTGGCGGCGGCGCATGTGGGGCAGGCATAATCCGGCCAGACCGCGTCGCGGCCTTCGCGAGCAGGCTCGCTCCCACAGGGGATTTGTGAAACACACAGACCAAGTGTGGGAGCGAGCCTGCTCGCGAAGGGGCCGGCACAGGCAACACACAATCAGGATCAGCCCTCATGAACACCACCGAAAGCCTCAAGGACTACCAGCGCGTGCGCCTGCTGGCGATCCGCTCGCTGTTCGAGATCATCGAGCAGTCCAGTGAAGGCACGGTGATCGTCGACAGCGACGCCAACATCGTCTGGATGAACGAACGCTATGCCAAGCGTTTCGGCCTGCCATCGGCTGAAGACGCCATTGGCAAGGCTTGCGAAAGCGTCATCCCCGGCAGCCTGTTGCGCGAGGTGGTGCGCACCGGTCGACCGATTCTGCTCGACATGCAGGACACCCCCAAGGAACCCCTGGTGGTCATGCGCCTGCCGATTCATGACGATGCCGGCGAGGTGATCGGTGCCATCGGCTTCGCCTTGTTCGACGAATTGCGCAGCCTGTCGCCGATGCTCAAGCGCTACATGAGCATGCAGCAAGAGCTTGCTTCTACGCGCTCGCTGCTGCGGGCGCGACAGACCCGCTACAACTTCGCCCACTTCATCGGCACCAGCGCCGCCAGCCTGGAAGTCAAGCGCCGCGCCCGGCGCAGCGCCAGCACCGACTCACCGGTGTTGCTGCTCGGCGAGACCGGCACCGGCAAGGAATTGCTGGCACAGGCGATCCACAATGCATCGCCGCGAGCCCTCAAGGCGTTCGTCAGCATCAACAGTGCGGCGATCCCCGAAGCACTGCTCGAAGCCGAATTCTTCGGCACTGCGCCTGGCGCCTATACCGGCGCCGACCGCAAAGGCCGCGCCGGCAAACTGCAGATCGCCCAGGGCGGCACCCTGTTTCTCGATGAAATCGGCGATATGCCGTTGCCCCTGCAAAGCAAGTTATTGCGGGTGCTGCAGGAAAAGGAATTTGAACCGGTCGGTTCCAACGAAGTGATCCAGAGCGATGTGCGGGTGATCGCCGCGACTTCGACCGATCTGGAAGCGGCGATCAAGCGTGGTGAGTTTCGCGCCGACCTCTACTACCGCCTCAACGTCCTGCCGATCCAGGTGCCACCGCTACGCGAGCGCCTCGACGACCTGCCTGCCCTGAGTGAAGCGATCCTTGAAGAACTGCGCAGCCAGCACGAACTGAACAGCGATGCGCTGGCGCTCCTGGGCCAACACGCCTGGCCGGGGAACATTCGCGAACTGCGCAACGTACTGGAGCGGGCGGCATTGCTCAGTGACGACCTGCGCCTGACGGAGGCAGATATCCGCGCGGCGATCGGAACTTTTACCCCAGTGCAGCGCGTGGCGCCGTTGCCCATCGAACCGCTGGAGCATGAAACGTTCAGTGCGGCGCGCGAGCGCTTTGACCGGCAATTGATTGAAGCGGCCCTGGCGCAATGCGGGGGCAAGGTGATCGAGGCGGCGGCGCGGTTAGGGCTGGGAAGGTCGACCTTGTACAAGAAGATGGTGGCGTTGGGGATTGCAGAGTCTCAATAATGAGACATAAATCTCTATTAATAGATACGGCCTCTTCGGGGCAAGCCCTCTCCCACAGTGACCACGTTTTTCCAGGCACTTCGAAGAACCTGTGGGAGCGGGCTTGCCCGCGAAACGGCCAGCACTGACGACGAAAGTCTCGAAATAGAGACAAATTCGATAAGCCTCACTCAAATTAATAGAATATATCCATATATTTCAAAGACTTAGCCGGATGGCATGAAATTCGCTAAAGACGTCTCCTACAAAGTTTCACCCTCACAAAAATAACAATCCAGGAGACACACCATGAGTGTGATCATTGCCTTGGCAGCCCTCTCGCTGCTGATGCTGGCTGCTTACCGTGGCTACAGCGTCATCCTATTTGCCCCGATTGCCGCACTCGGCGCCGTCCTGCTCACCGATCCTTCCGCCGTCGCCCCCGCCTTCACCGGGGTGTTCATGGAAAAAATGGTCGGTTTCATCAAACTGTATTTCCCGGTGTTCCTGCTCGGCGCGGTGTTCGGCAAACTCATCGAGTTATCCGGCTTCTCGCGCTCGATCGTCGCGGCGGCGATTCGCTTGCTCGGCACCCGCCAGGCGATGCTCGTGATCGTGCTGGTCTGCGCCCTGCTGACGTACGGCGGCGTCTCGCTGTTCGTGGTGGTGTTCGCGGTCTATCCGTTTGCCGCGGAAATGTTCCGCCAGAGCAACATTCCCAAACGCCTGATCCCGGCGACCATCGCCCTCGGCGCCTTTTCGTTCACCATGGACGCCCTGCCCGGCACCCCGCAAATCCAGAACATCATCCCCAGCACCTTCTTCAACACCACCGCCTGGGCCGCGCCATGGCTGGGTTTGATCGGGTCGATCTTCGTGGTCTGCGCCGGCATGCTGTTTCTGCAGCGCCAACGTAACAAGGCTCAGCTTAGCGGCGAAGGCTACGGCACCGACCTGCGCAATGAGCCGGAAACCGCTGCCGACATCAAACTCCCCAATCCGTGGATCGCCCTGTCGCCACTGCTGGCCGTGGGCATCATGAACCTGCTGTTTACCCAGTGGATTCCACAGTGGTACGGCAAGACCCACAGTCTCGCGCTGCCGGGCATGGCTGCGCCAGTGACCACCGAAATCGCCAAGCTCACCGCGATCTGGGCCGTTCAGGCTGCACTGCTGGTCGGCATCATCATGGTGCTGGTGTTCGGTTTCCAGGCGATTCGCGGCAAGTTGGCCGAAGGCAGCAGAAGTGCAGTCAGCGGTTCATTACTGGCAGCAATGAACACCGCGTCTGAATACGGTTTTGGTGCGGTAATAGCGTCGCTGCCAGGCTTTCTGGTCCTGGCCGACTGGCTCAAAAGCATCCCTAACCCGCTGGTCAACGAAGCGATCACCGTGACCCTGCTGGCGGGCATCACGGGTTCGGCGTCCGGCGGCATGAGCATTGCGCTGGCGGCCATGGCCAATGACTTCATCGCAGCGGCCCATGCCGCCAACATCCCACTGGAAGTCCTGCACCGGGTGGCGGCCATGGCCAGTGGGGGCATGGATACCCTGCCGCACAACGGCGCGGTGATTACCTTGCTGGCGGTCACCGGCCTGACCCACCGCGAAGCCTACAAAGACATTTTCTGTATTACGCTGATCAAGACCCTGGCGGTTTTCGTAGTGATCGGCACTTTCTACGCCACTGGCATTGTGTGAGGTATTGATGACGACTCTTTCAGGCAAGACCGCACTGGTTACCGGTTCCACCAGCGGCATTGGCCTAGGCATTGCCCTGAGCCTGGCCAAGGCTGGCGCCAATCTGATCCTCAACGGATTTGGCGATGCATCCAAAGTGATTGCCGAGGTTGAACAGTTCGGCGGCAAGGTTGGCCATCATCCCGCCGACGTCAGCGACCCGGCGCAGATCGCCGACATGATCGCCTACGCCGAGCGCGAATTCGGCGGCGTCGATATTCTGGTCAACAACGCCGGCATTCAGCATGTGGCGCCGGTAGACGAGTTTCCGGTGGAACGCTGGGACTCGATCATCGCGATCAATTTGTCATCGGTGTTTCACAGCACCCGCCTGAGCCTGCCGGGGATGCGCGCCAAAGGCTGGGGCCGAGTGATCAACATCGCCTCGGTGCATGGCCTGGTGGGTTCGACGGGCAAAGCCGCTTATGTCGCCGCCAAGCATGGCGTGATCGGCCTGACCAAAGTGGTCGCCCTGGAAACGGCCACCAGCAACATCACTTGCAACGCAATTTGCCCGGGCTGGGTGCTGACACCACTGGTGCAAAAGCAGATCGACGATCGCGCCGCCAAGGGCATCGACCCACAGCAGGCGCAGCATGACCTGCTGGCCGAGAAACAGCCGTCGCTGGAGTTCGTGACGCCGCCACAGTTGGGTGAACTGGTGCTGTTCCTGTGCAGCGAGGCTGGCACCCAGGTGCGCGGTGCGGCGTGGAATATCGATGGTGGGTGGTTGGCGCAGTGATCTGATGTTAAACCGCGTCATCGTTCTTCGCGAGCAGGCTCGCTCCCACAGGGGATCGCATTTCAATGTGGGAGCGAGCCTGCTCGCGAATGGATCTGAAACTAGAAGAAGAGGCAAATCATGTCCGACATTCTCTGGCAACCCAGCGCCGAACGCATCGGCAAGACTCGCATGGAAGCCTTTCGGCGCTTCGTCAATCAACGGCACCACCTGCACATCGACGACTACCCCGCCTTGCATCAATGGTCGATCGACCAGCGCCCGGATTTCTGGCAGGCCATCGTCGACTTCTTCGACATCCGCTTCCATGAGCAACCCGACGCGGTGCTACTGGAAGGCCCACAAATGCCCAGCGCCCAGTGGTTCCCCGGCGCCACCCTGAATTTCGCTGAACACCTGCTCAGTCGACGCGACGATGCCGTAGCCGTCGTGGCCGTGGCTGAAAACGGCCAGCGTGAACACTTGACCTGGGCCGAATTGGCGGAGCATGTCGCAGGATTTCAGAAGGGCTTGATGGCGGCCGGTGTCGGCCTTGGCGACCGGGTGGCGGCCTGCATGCCCAACACCTGGCAAACCCTGGTGGCCATGCTCGCCACCACCAGCCTGGGGGCAATCTGGTCCTGTTCGTCGCCCGACTTCGGCACCCAAGGGGTGATCGACCGCTTCGGCCAGATCGAACCGAAAGTGCTGGTCACCTGCGCTGGCTATCGTTATGCCGGCAAGGAGATCGACCAGCACGCCAAGGTCAACGAAATCCTCGAACGCCTGCCGTCATTGCAGCAACTGGTGATCGTGCCTTACGCACGCCCCGGAACACGCATCGAAGATTTCCGTACCCAGGCCAATGTGACGCTCTGGGATGATTTTTATGACCCGGGTGGCGATCCGGATTTCGTCGCCGTGCCCTTCGACCATCCGCTGTACATCCTCTACTCCAGCGGCACCACCGGCGTGCCCAAGTGCATCATTCACAGCACCGGCGGCGTGCTGCTGCAACACGTCAAGGAACACGGCCTGCACTGCGACCTCGGCCCGGGCGATCGCTTGTTCTACTACACCACCTGCGGCTGGATGATGTGGAACTGGCTGGTCTCGGCCCTGGCGGTAGGCAGTGCCGTGGTGCTGTACGATGGCTCGCCATTCCATCCGAATGCCGAACGCTTGATCGACCTGATCGACGACGAGCGCATCACCGTATTCGGCACCAGCCCCAAGTACCTCGCCACCCTGCAAAGCAGCGGCGTGAGGCCTGGGCAAAGCCATGACCTGGGCAGCCTCAAGACCTTGCTCTGCACCGGTTCTGCGCTGTCGCCGCAGAGCTACGACTATGTCTATCGCGACTTCAAGGCCGACCTGTGCCTGGCCTCGATGTCGGGAGGCACCGACATCGTCTCGTGTTTTGTCAACGGCAACCCCTGGCAGCCGGTGCGCCGTGGCGAAATCCAGGGCAAGAGCCTGGGCATGGCCGTGCAAGTGTGGAACGACGAGGGCCGGGCGGTCATCGGCGAAAAGGGCGAACTGGTGTGCACGCGGCACTTCCCGGCGATGCCGATCGGCCTGTGGAACGACCCCGATGGCGAAAAGCTCAAGGCCTCCTACTTCAGCCAATTTCCCGGTGTCTGGGCCCAGGGCGACTACGCCGAACAACTGCCCCACGGCGCGATGATGATCCATGGGCGCTCCGACGCGGTGCTCAATCCCGGTGGCGTGCGTATCGGCACGGCGGAAATCTATCGGCAAGTGGAGAAAGTCCCGCAGGTGCTCGACAGCGTGGCCATCGGTCAGCAATGGCAGGGCGACGTGCGGGTGGTGCTGTTCGTGCGCTTGCGCGAGGGCGTGGAACTGGATGACGCGCTGCAGCAGCAGATCCGCCAGGTCATTCGCGCCAACACCACACCACGTCATGTGCCGGCGAAGATTGTCGCGGTGACCGACATTCCCCGCACCATCAGCGGCAAAATCGTCGAATTGGCGGTGCGTAATGTAGTGCATGGGCAGAAGGTGAAGAATACCGACGCGCTGGCCAACCCCGAGGCGCTCGAGCAATTCCGCGATCGCCCCGAACTCCAGGATTGAATATCGCCTCCAGCAGGAGCGAGCATGCTCCGGGCGGCGTTCCGACGATGAACCCGAGAACGCCGCGGGGTGTCAGGCATCCAGCGACATCGTTGACGACCATCGCGAGCGAGCTTGCTTGACGTTGCGCACGACCATTGACACATCGTTACGCTGTTTGAAAATGTTCACTCGAAAGCGTCCAATCCCCGCCTGGGAGATCGCCAGGTTCATTTCTAGTTCCCGATCGAACTCAAGGCGCTGTTCGGCGTCCATGATGGACGCCGCAATCGTCGCGATTGCTCCCGGCTTGATCGGTTGATCGGCCAGGGCGGTAAGCACACCGTTGAACCGCGCACTCGCAGGCGCACCCGTGGACAGGTAAAGATCGGAGCCATCCTGGCTGGCCAAGCGCCTTAACAACGCGTCGATTTCCATGGCCAAAAGCATCGACGAAGCATTCAATGTTAAAAAATGACCTGAAGCAGGTCATCCAGCGTCTACTGCCCTGCAAGGATAGTTGACGCCGCCACACCGACTTTTGTGCAGGACATCTTGATGAACGCATCACCCACCGGCAGCGATGCCCAGGCCCTGATTGCCAGACTCGATTGGGCGAACAGCCCCCTGGGCGCTGCTGGCACCTGGCCACAGAGCCTGCGAACCGCCGTGGACATCGTGATTCATTCTCCAATGCCGATGCTGTTGCTCTGGGGGCCGCAGCTGACGCAGATCTACAACGACGGCTTCGCGCTGCTGGCCGGCAGCAAGCATCCGCACGCTTTCGGACAGCCAACCCACCTGATCTGGCCCGAATTAAAGGACTTTACTGACCCAATTTACAGCGCGGTCCTACAAGGACAGGTGCGAACCTACAGCGAACAGCGCTTCACCCTGCAGCGCGACGGTACTGATTCCGATTTCTGGCTTGACCTGACCTACAGCCCCATCCGCGACGAAAATGCCCAGGTTGCCGGAATCCTGGTCACCGCCATCGAAACCAACGAGCGCCGGCGCATCGCCCTCGAACTGGAGCAGCGCTCCGCTGCGAGCCTCAAGGCTCAGCAAGACACCGAAGAACGCCTACAACTGGCCCTCGCCGCCACCGACGCGGTCGGCACCTGGGACTGGGACATCAGTGAGGACCGCTTCATCGCCGACGCTCACTTCGCCCAATTGCACGGCGTCGACCCGGCCCTGTCTGGCCAATTGCCGATCAGCGAATACCTGCACGGCGTCCACCCCGAAGACCGCACCCTGATCGCCCGCAGCATCAAGCACTGCATCACTCACGGCACCGAGTACGCCGAGGAATACCGCCTGCTGCAACCCGATGGCCAGTTGCGCTGGGTGTTTGCTCGCGGACGCTGCTACAAGGATCACCATGGGCGGCCGATCCGTTTCCTCGGCGCCGCCCTTGACCTGACCGATCGCAAAAACACCGAGCACGCCTTGCGCCAGAGTCAGACCGAGCTGCAGTTGATCATCAACGCCATGCCGATCCTGATCAGCTACGTCGACCGCGAGGAACGCTTTCGCTTGAACAACGCCGCCTACCTGGACTGGTATGGCTTGACGCCCCAGGAACTCTACGGCCGAACCATTCGCGAAGTGCTGGGCGATGAGGCCTACGCATTGCGCGCAGAGCACATCGCCCAGGCCCTGAGCGGCAAGGCTTGTTGCTTCAGCATCGGCACGGCGCACCGCGACGGCAGCATCCGCCAGGCGCTCATGAATTACCTGCCGCGTCACGGCCCGGATGGCGCGGTGAATGGTTTCTATATTTTCGTCATCGACGAAACCGAGCGTAAACAGACCGAAGAAGCCCTGCGCAACCTCAACGAAACCCTCGAAGAACGGGTGAGCGCGCGCACCCGGCAATTGGCCGAGGCCAATGAAAAACTGCTCAGCGAGATGTTCGAACGCGAGCGCGCCGAAGAAGCCCTGCGGCATGCGCAGAAGATGGAAGCACTCGGCCAGCTCACCGGCGGCATTGCCCATGACTTCAACAACATGCTCACTGGCATCATCGGCAGCCTGGACTTGATGCAACGCTACATTGCCGACGGCCGCGCCGCCGAAATCAACCGTTTCTCCGAGGCTGCGGTTTCCTCGGCCAACCGCGCCGCCGCCCTCACCCATCGGTTGCTGGCGTTCTCCAGGCGTCAGTCGCTGGATCGCAAGACGCTGAACGCCAACGACCTGATCCACTCCCTGGAAGACTTGCTCAGCCGTACCAAAGGCGACCACATCGAACTCAAGCTGCTACTGACCGAAGATGCCTGGCCGGTCAGCACCGACGTCAGTCAACTGGAAAACGCCCTGCTCAACCTGGTGATCAACGCCCGCGACGCCATGCCCGAGGGTGGCCAGTTGTGCATCGAAACCGCCAACGTCTATCTCGACGGCAGCGATATCACCACGCTTGAACCGGTCAAGGCCGGGGATTACCTGATGATCGCCGTCAGTGACAATGGCACCGGCATGACCCCCAAGGTATTGGCCAAGGCCTTCGATCCGTTCTTCACCACCAAGCCCATCGGCCAGGGCACCGGGCTGGGGTTGTCGATGATCTACGGTTTCGCCCAGCAGTCCGGCGGCCATGTGACCCTGTCCAGCCTGCCGGGCCACGGCACCAGCGTGCGCCTGTACCTGCCGCGACTACGAGGCAACGAACCACAGGATGTGCTGTCGCCCGTGGTCAGCGAAGCACCGTCAGCGATTGCCGGCGAAACGGTGGTGCTGGTGGAAGACGATCCGGCGGTGCGCATGCTGGTGACCGATCTGCTCAAGGAGTTGGGTTATCACGCCTATGAAGCCGAAGACGCGAAGACCGCCCTGCCCTTGCTCGAATCCGACTTGCGCGTCGACCTGCTGGTCACCGACGTCGGGCTGCCCGGGATGAACGGGCGACAACTGGCGGAAATCGCGCGCCAGCATCGCCCGCAACTGAAGGTATTGTTCATGACCGGTTACGCGCAAAACGCCGCCGAACGCCAGGGCTTTCTCGAAGAAGGCATGGACATGGTGGCCAAGCCGTTTTCCATCGATCTGCTGGCCAACAAGATTCGCACGATGATCGGTCAACCGCAGTGAGTTGGGGCATAATCGCGCCCCCTGGCTGTCACGACCGCAACAAGGTATCTGCCCCATGAAAGCTCAAGCCCGCCATATCCTGGTGAAAACCTCGGAAGAAGCCGAGCAACTCAAGCAACGTATCGCCAAGGGCGAAGCCTTCGATGTGCTGGCCAAGAAGTACTCCACCTGCCCTTCCGGCAAACGCGGCGGCGACCTGGGTGAAGTGCGCCCGGGCCAGATGGTCGGTGCAATCGATGCGGTGATCTTCAAGAAACCGCTGCGGGTGGTGCACGGGCCGATCAAGAGCAAGTTCGGGTATCACCTGGTGCAGGTATTTTACCGGGATTGATCTCCACCTGTAGGAGCTGCCGCAGGCTGCGATCTTTTGATCTTGTTTTTAAAAGCAAATCAAAAGATCGCAGCCTGCGGCAGCTCCTACACAGCGTTCTTGTTCAAACCAAGGGGATGAGTGCCCCCGGCGCCTGAATCACCCGGCTCGCCAACCGATGCCCCGCCTCGGCCGCCTCGGCCGGGCTCGCACCCTTGAGCCGCGCAGCCAGGTACGCCGCACTGAACGAATCCCCGGCCGCGGTGGTGTCCACCACTCGCTCGACTTTCTGCGCCGGCACCTCGAATGACTCGCCGCCACAACGAATCAGGCAGGCCTCGGCGCCGCGCTTGAGCACCACTTCAGGCGTGCCGATCTGCTCGTACGCTGCAAACACCGCCTGACAATCGGCGAAATGGAACAGCGCCTGTTCGTCATCGACGGTCAGCAGAGCCAGGTCGACATAGGGCAACACCTTGCGGTACGCCACTCGCGCTTCCTCCACCGAGGCCCACAAACGCGGTCGGTAGTTGTTGTCGAAGACGATCCGCGTATTGCGCTGGCGGGCCTCGATCAAGACTTCCAGCAATTTTTCCCGCCCCTCGCCCAATACCGCGAGGGTGATACCGCTGAAATACAGCACGTCGTAATCCGGCAGCGCGGTCAGGATCGGCGCGGCGGCCGGGGTGGTGAAGCAATCGCGCACCGCTGCTTCATTGCGCCAATAGAGAAAACGTCGCTCGCCGGCGGCGTCAGTCTGGATGCAATACAGCCCCGGCAAGCGACCGGACAAGCGCTGGACCTTGCTCAGGCCAATGTTTTCGGCGGCCCAGCTCTGGCACATGGCATCGCTGAAACTGTCATCGCCCAGGGCCGTGACGTAATCCACCGAACCCGCCGTGCCCAGTTCGCGGGACAGGTAGACCGCCGTGTTCAAGGTATCGCCGCCGAAGCTTTGTTGCAGGCTGCCGTCGGCGCGGTGTTGCAATTCGATCATGCATTCGCCGATCAGGGCGATGCGCGGGGTGTGGGGGCCCAGGGTGTTGAAGGTGTTCATGTTGTGGGGTCTCTGGTGTTGCCGTGTTGTCTGATCGGGCCCCTTCGCGAGCAAGCCCGCTCCCACAGGGGAACGCATTCCAAATGTGGGAGCGGGCTTGCTCGCGAAGGCCGCACCTCGGCACTGGACTTAGAAACAGGTTTCCATGGTCTCGATAACGTTCAATTGCTCATCCACCAGGCAACCCACCCGCCACTTGTCGAATGTCAGGCACGGGTGTGAGGTGCCAAACGAAATGATGTCGCCCACCCGCAAATCGACCCCCGGCGGCACGGTCATGAAGGCGTGCTGGTCCATCACGGCGGTTACCTTGCAAGTGCTCACATCATCGCCCTTGGCCGGGATGACACCGGCCCGGTAGCGCAGCAACGGCACCGGCAGGCCAGCGTCATAAGCCACGTCGCGCTTGCCCAGGGCAATCACCGCAAAGCCTGGTTCCGGCAATGACTGCACATGTGCCCAGACCTCCAGCGCCGCACGCAAGCCCTCATGCAGATCGCTGCGACGGTCGAGCACGCAGCATTGCGCTTCCTTGTAGATACCATGGTCGTGCGCCACATAGCTGCCGGGGCGCAAGACGCTGAGGAAACGCCCACCAGCGTTCTGCGCCTCGAACTCTTCGGCGATCAAGTCATACCAGGCCGAACCTGAAGCGGTGATGATCGGCTTGGCAATCGCGAAGGCGCCGCTGTCCTGCAACTGCACGGCCAGACGCACCAGGGAGCCGGCGAATGCACGGATGCCACTCACCGCGTGATCGCCGTGGATCACCCCTTCATACCCTTCGATGCCGGTCAGCGCCAAGGCCGGTTGTGCGGCGATGGCCTTGGCCAGGTCCAGCACTTGCTGTTCGCTGCGGCAACCGCAACGACCGCCGACCACGCCGTACTCGATCATCACGTTCAGGCGCACACCCCGTGAAGCGAAATAGGCGCCGAGGTCGGCGACGTTGTCCGGGTGATCGACCATGCAATAGAAGTCGAAGCCCGGATCAGCCAGAAGATCGGCTATCAACGCCATGTTCGGGGTGCCGACCAGTTGGTTGGCCATCAACACCCGGCGCACGCCGTGGGCATAGGCCGCGCGGGTTTGCGTGGCGCTGGCCAGGGTAATGCCCCAGGCACCGGCGTCCAGTTGCCGGCGGAACAGCGCCGGGGTCATGCTGGTCTTGCCGTGGGGCGCAAGCTCGGCGCCGCTGTCACTGACAAAGGCCTGCATCCAACGGATGTTGTGTTCAAGCGCTTCGCGATGCAGCACCAGCGCGGGCAGGCTGACGTCACGCACCAGGTGGGCGCCAGTGTGGGCAAAGCCCTTTTCCACGGCGGCAATATTCTTGGCAGAAGACATGGTCGAACTCCTCACAGTCGCGGCCGCGGGCAGCCGCTGTTAATCGTTGATGCGACGGGCCAGGTTGTTGGCGCTATCGATCAGCACCCGGCGGTAATCGCTGTAATGGGTCTTGGCATCGGCCCGTGGGGCGACGATGCACAGGGTGGCTATGGCCACGCCATCGGAGCCTTTGACCGGGGCGGCGAAGCAATGGGTAAAGGTGTCGGCCACGCTGTCGAAGGAGAAAAAGCCGTCGATGCCAGCCTGGCGGATTTCCTTGAGAAACTGTTCCAGCGGCAAACGTTCGCCATTGGGCAGGACGAAGTCGTCGTGGTCGATCAGGTCGACGATTTCCTTGTCACTCAGGTGCGCCAGCAACAGGCGTCCGGACGCTGTCCAGGGAATGGGCGCGTTTTCGCCGATGTCCGAGGAAATGCGAAAATGCCGCTGGCCCTCCTTCATCAGCGCCACGGTGTATTTGCGCCCATTGAGCAGGCACATCTGCGCCGTTTCGTGAGTCTGGTTGACGATGTCCTGCAGGGCCCGATCGGCTTCGCGGGTCAGGTCAAAATGGCGCAGGTGCGCTTGGCCAAGGAAGTACAGCTGGCGGCCGAGATAGACGTGACCGTCCTTGCCCACCGGTTCCAGGATGCGCCGTTCCAGCAACGAGGCCACCAGCTCATAGACCGTGGATTTCGGACTGCCGATGCCGTTGGCGATATCGTTCGGGCGCAGGGGCTGGCCGATCTCCTTGAGGAAATCGAGGATATCGAACGCCCGGTCCAGACCGCGTGCCCGGCGCTTGATGGTGTCTTCGCTCATGTCAGTGGTTCCCATTCAAATTCGCCGGGGGGGATCGTTCCCACGCTGGGAACGATCAGTGTCAAGTTCAGGCCTTTTTCTTGTATGCGATGCAGTCGATCTCGACCTTGCAGTCGACCATCATGTTCGCCTGCACACAGGCCCGGGCCGGTGCGTGTTCAGGCTTGAAGTACTCGGAGAAAACCTTGTTGAAACTGGTGAAATCCCGCGGATCATCCAGCCATACGCCGACACGCACCACGTCTTCCAGGCCATAGCCTGCCTCTTGGAGAATCGCGATCAGGTTCTTCATGGTCTGGTGCGTCTGCTCGACGATGCCGCCAACAATGATCTCGCCCTCCACCGCCGGCACCTGCCCCGAGACGTGCAGCCAGCCATCGGCTTCAACGGCGCGGGCAAAAGGACGCGGCTGGCCACCCGCCGCGGTGCTGCCGGTGCCGTAACGAGTAATGCTCATGGGTGTTTCTCCTGAACTGAAAACCGAAGGATCAGCGATCTTCTCCGAGACCTCGCAAGTCAAATGATTCCGCTATACCGGAATACGGTTTGCAATAACGGAATAAGCGGCAGAAAGTGTGCCACAGGTCGTGAAGGAAATAGTAGGGGGAGATTGAAAAGTGTTCTAAATCAGAAAACCCATGCCCGCCGCTTCGCGAGCAGGTCCGCTCCCTGTCGGGATGCGATTCCCTGCTCGCGAGGCGCCCTCAGGCTGGAGGTAAAATCAATTACACGTGCGCGCCAGGAACACCCGCGTCACCCGCCGCTCTTCAACCGACATGACGGTCAATCGCCAGCCTTCCCACTCGTGGCTGTCACCGATCATCGGCAGTCGGTCCAGCAGGCTTACCACCAGACCTGCCAGGGTTTGATAGTCTTCAGTCGGTTGTGCCGCGAAACCGGTGCGTTGACGCACTCGCGCCAGGTTCAACGCGCCACTGACCACGAATCCGTCCTTCTCCTCGATCACGTCCGGGCCTTCGATTTCGCTGGCGTCGGGCAGCTCACCGGCAATCGACTCGAGGATGTCGGTCATGGTCAGCACGCCGACGAAGTCACCGAATTCGTTGACCACGAACGCGATGTGGGTCGAGGCCTTGCGCATTTGCTCCAGGGCATTGAGGATCGAGTAGCTGTCCAGCAGGTTGACGGCCTGGCGCGCCAGGTGGGCAAGATCAGGCTGGTTACCGGCCAGGAAATCCTTCAGCAGCTCCTTCTTGTGCACGAAACCCAGCGGTTCATCCACCGCGCCGTCGCGAATCAGCGGCAGGCGGGAGTAGGACGAATGCATCAAACGCGTGCGAATGGTCTGCGGGTCGTCGGCCAGGTCGATGTAGTCGACGTCGGCACGCACGGTCATCAAGCTGCGGATAGGCCGCTCGGCCAGTTGCAATACCCCGCTGATCATCACCCGCTCACGACGGTCGAACAGTACTTCGCTCTGCGCTTCGCCGTCGTCCAGCATGTCGGCGATTTCTTCACCGACTTCTTCCGCCGCCAGTTTGCGCCCGCCGAGCATGCGCATCACCGCGTGCGCGGTGCGTTCACGCATCGGTCGCAGGCCCTGCATCGAGCGTTTGCGGCGCGCCCGGGCGATCTGGTTGAACACTTCGATCAGGATCGAGAAGCCGATGGCTGCATACAAGTAGCCCTTGGGAATGTGGAAGCCCAGGCCTTCGGCGGTCAAGGCAAAACCGATCATCATCAAAAAGCCCAGGCACAGCATGATCACCGTAGGGTGCGCGTTGACGAAGCGAGTCAACGGCTTGCTGGCGACGATCATCAGGCCGATCGAAATGATCACGGCAATCATCATCACCGACAATTCATCGACCATGCCCACCGCGGTAATCACCGCGTCAAGGGAGAACACCGCGTCGAGCACCACGATTTGCGCCACGATGGGCCAGAACAACGCGTAAGCCGTATTGGAAGTGCGCTCGCCGACATGGCCTTCGAGCCGTTCGTGCAGCTCCATGGTCGCCTTGAACAAAAGGAACACACCACCAAACAGCATGATCAGGTCTCGACCCGAGAAGCTCTTGTCGAACACCTCGAACAGCGGCTGGGTCAGGGTCACCAACCAGGAAATGCTCGCCAGCAGGCCCAGGCGCATCAACAACGCCAGGGACAGGCCGATGATTCGCGCGCGATCGCGCTGTTCCGGCGGCAATTTGTCCGCCAAAATCGCAATGAACACCAGGTTGTCGATACCCAGTACCAGCTCCAGCACAATCAACGTCAACAAGCCCAGCCACGCGGTGGGGTCAGCTAACCATTCCATGTAAATGTCTCGATCTATTCAGTGAATTCAGAATGCCAGGCACGGCAAGGTGCGGCGCAGAGGCCGGGTAAATGCAATGACAGGGAGATCGGGGTGCCAGAAGACCGGATGTTTCGCGTACAGCAAGATCGCGCGTTGGCGCGAGGGGAAAGGATAACTGGGGGGCTCCGTAAGGGCGTTCATGCAAGTCCTGAAAAGGAAAAAGGACTTGAATCGTACAGTCGATATGGACAATTCCTACAGCTCGAAATTATTTCAAGATCTGTAGCAGGTCTGTGAATTGCCGCCGCTGCCTGCAGGAACAAGCTTGCTGGCTTTGCTTTCAACGGTTCTTCACACGCTCGATGTACCGCACAACTGCCGGGGATTTCTCGAACCGGCGATGAATCAACGCCAGCCACGACGACGCGTTGCAGTCGTTGATCTGGCGATAGACCACACTCGGTAAACTGACATGGCCGACCACCGACTCGGGTACCACCGCCACGCCCTGACCCAGGGAAACCAAGGCGATCACTGCCACCAACCCACCCGGTTGCGCCCCCAGCTTCGGCACGAACGCGCCCTGGGCGGCGACTTGCAACGTACCGACGACTTGCTCGGGAAGAATGAAGTTTTCGTTGTGCAAATGCGCCGAGTTGATGACCGGCAAGCGATTGAGCCATGAGTCCACCGACAGTGCCAAAACAAAGCCCTCATCACTCAGGCGCACACTCTCGACACCCTCGGGCAACGTCAACGGGCAACGGATGTAGCCCAGATCGAACCGTCCCTCAAGGATCATGTTCGGCAGGCTCGCCATTGGACTTTCCCGCACATTGAGGCTGACATCCGGGTACTGGCTTGCAAAACCCTGCACCTGCTTTTGCAGCAACCCCGAATACACCGCCGACGCGACATAACCCAGTTCGATGTGACCGATATCACCACGCCCGGCACGCTGTGCGTTGCGCTGCGCCGATTCGAACTGGCGCACTGTGGCCTCAGCTTCGATCACCAGCGCCGCTCCGGCCTCGGTCAGGCTGACGTCCCGCACCTGGCGCAGAAACAGGCGTGCGCCCAGCTCCGCTTCCATGTCCTGGATTTGCCGGGTCAAGGTGGGTGGCGCGATGCCCAACTGCTCGGCGGCGCGGGTGAAGTTGCGATGCCGGGCGACAGCAAGGAAGTAGCGAAAGTGGCGAATATCCATCGGTGCATTAGCTCAAAGGTAATGAAGTGACGCGGCGCGCCTAACAAAAGCGTCGCCAGCCGGCGATAAGCTGCACGGAACCTCACAGTAGAGAACCCCTGCCATGTCCGTCAAACCCCAGGTGAACCCGCGCCTGACCTTGCTAACCGCGTCGGCGGTGTGCTCGTTGATCGTGCTGGACACCAACATCGTCGCCGTTACCTTGCCCAGCATCGCTCGGGACCTTGGGGCGAATTTCGCTGACATTGAGTGGGTAGTCAGTGCCTACATGCTGGCCTTCGCCGCGTTGCTGTTGCCCGCGGGCAGCCTGGCGGACCGTTTTGGCCGGCAAAAAACCCTGATGTGGGGCCTGGGCATATTCATCCTGGCCTCGATCGGCTGCGGCGCCGCCCCTAACGCGCTGTTTCTCGACATCGCGCGCGCGATCAAGGGCGTCGGCGCGGCGCTGCTGTTGACCTCGGCACTCGCTTCCATCGGCCATACCTTCCACGACGAAGCCGAACGCGCCAAGGCCTGGGCGTTCTGGGGCGGTTGCATGGGCGTGGCCATGACGGCGGCGCCGACTCTGGGCGGGTTGATCACCGAGTACGTGGGTTGGCGCTGGATTTTCTACCTCAACCTGCCGATCGGCCTGTTCCTGATGCTCATGGTCTGGCGCGCGGTGCCTGAGTCTCGCGACGCCCAGGCCGCGCGTCTCGATCCGTGGGGCAGTCTCGCCTTCAGCGCCAGTTTGCTGTGCCTGATCTGGGGCCTGATCGAAGCCAACCGCGTCGGCTGGAACAACCCCGTCACTTACGCCCGCCTGGTGGGTGGCGCCCTGTTGCTTGGCTTGTTCGTGGTGATCGAGCGCCTGCAACAGCGGCCGATGATCGACCTGCAACTGTTTCGTCACCCACGTTTCATCGGCGCGTTGCTCGGCATGTTTTCCTACGCAGCGTGCGCCCAAGTGATGATGACCTTGCTGCCGTTCTACTTGCAGAACGGCCTGGGTTTCACCGCCATCTGCGCAGGGCTGGGCATGCTGCCGTTTGCCGTGACCATGCTGGTTTTCCCGCGCATCGGGGCACGCCTGGCGGGACGCGTTACACCGGCGAACATGATGGCCATCGGACTTACCCTGGTGGGCAGCGGTAATTTGCTCAGCGCCTGGGCGGTCAACAGCGGCGGATACCTGCCCTTCGCCCTGGCGATTGCAGTCACGGGTGCCGGCGCCGGGCTGCTCAACGGCGATACGCAAAAAAACATCATGGCCTGTGTGCCTCGGGAGCGTACCGGCATGGCCTCGGGCATGAGTACGACCATGCGCTTCAGCGCGGTAATGCTGGCGATCGGCGTGTATGGAGCATTGCTGTCGGGACACAGCGAACGGCTGCTGCACGATCATCTGGCGGCACAGGGCGGTCAATGGCTCGAACACAGCCAGGGTGTCGCCTCGCGGGTGGTGGCCGGTGACATGCCGGCGGCGCTAAGCCTGTTGCCGGAAGCTGCGCGGCCGCTGGTGGAGCCGCTGGCGCGACAGGCGTTCGTGGGTGGGTTCAGTTTGTTGCTTTGGGTCGCGGGCCTGGCGGGGTTGCTGGGCGCACTGGTGGTCGGGACACTGATGCGCAATCCGATTCCAGCACCCCGCACTGCCTTGGCGGTTGAATGATGCGTAACTGGCGATTTCATCTTTGAATGGACAGCCGCCTTCGCGAGCAGGCTCGCTCCCACAATGATCCCGGTGAGGCACAGATTTCACCTGTGGGAGCGAGCCTGCTCGCGAATAGGCCAGCACAGGCAACTCATGGCTCACAGCTCGTCGATATGCCGATACCCGGTTTGCAACTGCGCCGCCAACACCTTGCTGCGCCCAAGGCGAATCGGCCCGCGTTCGATGTCGATCACCAATCCTGGACACTCGAGGGCGGGCAACGACGGCCACTCTTTCAAGCGGCCATCGGTTATCACCAGCAAGCGCTGCTGTTCGGCCGGCAAGCGCTTTTGCCGCGCGGCAAGCCACAGTGCCGCATCACCCAGCGCCGCCAGCAACGGCGTGCCGCCGCCCGCACCAAGTTCGTCGAGCCAATGGCGCAAACCGCTGGATGCCTTCAGTCCCTGCACCTGCCACTTCGGCACTGCACCGCTGGCCGTCAGCAATGCCAGGCGTGCGCGCTGGCGGTAGGCATCGTCGAACAACTGCGCCAACAGGCCCTTGGCATCACTCAATGCCTGGTGGCGGCGGGTCGAAGCCGACGCGTCGACAATCACCAGCCACAGCTCATGCGCCGCGCGCGTGCGCTGCTGGAACAACACATCCTGGCGCTGGCGTGGCCGTCCGTTGAGTAACGTGCCTGGCCAATTGATCGAGCCGCCATGGGACGCGTGACGTTTACCCTGTTTACCGTGATCGAGGCGTCCTGCACGAGGTCTGGCATTCGCCCCCGCGTCCGATCGAGGGCGAATGCCTAGGGCTTTTTTGGCCAGGTCGGCACCTCTCGCCGCGCGCCGACCGGCAACGCTTGGGCGGGCATCTCGCCCCACTGGCCCTGGCCTTCGCTCGGATTGGGCTGTTGGCTGGATGGGGAATTGTTGGATTGTGGTGCCGATGGCGTGTGCTCGCGACGACGATGGCGCAAGGCAAACTCGGCGACCGCGTCGATATCCTCTTCGCCAATGGCTGTTGCACCGCGCCAGGCAGCATGGGCACGCGCCGCGCGCAACCAGACCAAATCGGCGCGCAAGCCATCGACACCGGCGGCAAAGCAACGCTCGGTGATCTGCGCCAACGCGTCGTCGTCGAGGGGAATGCTCGCCAATGCACTGCGTGCTGTTTGGCAACGCTCACGCAACGACTGCTGCTGGCTCTCCCACTCGGCGCAGAACTGTTGCGGATCACTGTCGAAATCGAGGCGTCGACGAATGATTTGTCCACGTTCGGTTGGTGCGGTATGACCACTGAGGGCGACGTTCAAGCCAAAGCGATCGAGCAGTTGCGGACGCAACTCGCCCTCTTCCGGATTCATGGTGCCGATCAGCACGAACTTCGCCGAATGCCGATGGGAAATACCGTCACGCTCAACCAGATTGGTGCCGCTGGCGGCCACGTCGAGCAGCAGATCGACGAGGTGATCGGGCAGTAGATTCACTTCATCGACATAGAGCACGCCGCCGTCAGCCTTGGCCAGCACGCCGGGGGAAAATTGCGCCCGACCTTCACTCAGGGCCGCGTCGAGGTCGAGGGTGCCGACCAGGCGCTCTTCTGTTGCCCCCAGGGGCAAGGTGACGAATTGGCCGCTGGCCAGCAGGTCCGCAAGACCACGGGCCAGGGTCGACTTGGCCATGCCGCGCGGGCCTTCGATCAGCACACCACCGATCTTCGGGTCGATGGCGGTCAGGTACAGCGCGAGTTTCAAATCGTCGGCGCCGACCACGGCGGAAAGCGGGAAATGGGGGGTGTCGGTCATCATCAGTACTCGGTCATGGTCGGGGTCAATGATCGTTCCCCTGTGGGAGCGAGTCTGCTCGCGAAAGCGGTTTGTCAGTCAACGATGATGTTGATTGTGCTGGCCTCTTCGCGAGCAGGCTCGCTCCCACAGGGGTATTGCACTAGCTGTCTTCTTCTATATCCAGCAGCAAATTTTCCAAGGCTTCGCGATACGAACCCGGTTCTTTCCACATCCCCCGCTGTTGCGCTTCGAGCATACGCTCGGTCATGTCGCGCAAGGCATGGGGGTTATGCTCGCGCACGAAATCCCGAGTACCCGGGTCAAGTAGATAGGCATCGGCCAGCAATGCGTACTGGTGATCGTCGATCAAGCGGGTGGTGGCGTCGAAGGCGAACAGATTGTCCACCGTCGCGGCCATTTCGAATGCGCCTTTGTAGCCGTGCCGCTTGACCCCGTCGATCCACTTTGGATTGGCTGCCCGGGAGCGGATCACCCGGTTCAGTTCTTCCTTCAGGGTGCGGATCTTCGGCAGGTCCGGCTGGCTGTGATCGCCGTGATAACTGGCCGCCGCCTCGCCACTCAGGCTTTCCACGGCAGCCAGCATGCCACCCTGGAATTGGTAGTAATCATTGGAATCGAGCAGGTCGTGCTCACGGTTATCCTGGTTTTGCAGCACCGCCTGTACCTGGCTCAGGCGCTGGGAAAACTGTTCACGGGCCACGGTGCCTTCATCCGACCCGCCGTACGCGTAGCCACCCCAATTCAGGTAAACCTCGGCCAGGTCCTCGCGGCTTTGCCACAGGCGACCATCAATGGCGCCCTGCACGCCTGCGCCATACGCGCCGGGCTTGGCACCGAAAATGCGCCAGCCGGCCTGCCGCCGCGCCGCGTCTTCATCCAGTCCCGATTGCAACAACGCTTCACGCTCGGCGCGCACCTTGGCTGCCAGCGGATTCAAGTCATCCGGCTCATCGAGCGCGGCGACCGCTTGCACGGCCGCATCGAACAGGCGGATGAGGTTGGCGAAGGCATCGCGGAAGAAACCCGATACACGCAAGGTCACGTCCACCCGCGGACGATCGAGCAGGCTCAGCGGCAGAATTTCAAAGTCGTCCACCCGTTGACTGCCGGTGGCCCAAACCGGCCGCACGCCCATCAACGCCATGGCCTGGGCGATATCGTCGCCGCCGGTGCGCATGGTCGCGGTGCCCCAGACCGACAGGCCGAGCTGGCGCAAATGATCACCATGGTCTTGCAGGTGTCGTTCAAGAATCAGGTTGGCGGACTGGAAACCGATGCGCCACGCGGTGGTGGTGGGCAGGTTGCGTACGTCCACCGAATAGAAGTTGCGCCCGGTGGGCAGCACGTCCAGGCGACCGCGACTCGGCGCGCCACTGGGGCCTGCCGGGACGAACCGGCCGCCGAGGGCGTCGAGCAGGCCGCGCATTTCTGCGGGCCCACAGGCATCCAGCCTGGGTGCGACCACTTCGCGCAAATGCTCGAGGATAGCGTTCACTTCAGACCAGCACGCGTCCTGTGGGAGGTTCTCACAGGGGGCATTCAACACCTGAGAAATAAGCTGTGCGGCGAACAGTTCGAGGCGTTCACGGGTATCGCCCGTGGTGCGCCAGGGTTCACCGCTGATCGACAATAATTCGCCGGGACGCGGTCCGCTCCACGGCTCGGCCAACGCGCAATCCAGTGGGTCGAAGCCCAGCGCGAACGCCTTGGCCAAGGCTCGCAGCACACTCGATTGCGCGCCACGGCCATCGCCCCGGGGAATGCGCAGCAGCGCCAGCAACGTATCGATGCGCAGCCTTCCGGCCGGTGACTCGCCAAACACGTGCAAGCCATCGCGGATCTGCGACTCTTTCAAGTCGCACAGGTAAGTGTCCAGGCGCGGTAGCCAGATCGCCGCATCGGCATCGCTGTCGAGCTGATCGTCCAGTTGCAGCTCGCGGTCGATGTGGGTGTCCCGGACCAATTGCAGGATGTCGCGCTGCAGTTCCCGCGCACGCCGTGGATCGAGCAATTGCGCATCGTAGTATTCGTCGGCCAGCAACTCGAGATTACGCAGCGGGCCGTAGGTCTCGGCGCGGGTCAGTGGCGGCATCAGGTGGTCGATGATCACCGCTTGCGTGCGGCGCTTGGCCTGGGCGCCTTCGCCCGGGTCGTTGACGATGAACGGATAGATGTTCGGCAACGGCCCGAGCAGCGCATCCGGCCAGCAGTGCTCCGACAACCCTACGCCCTTGCCCGGCAGCCATTCCAGGTTGCCGTGCTTGCCCACATGGATCACGCCGTGGGCGCCGTAGGTATTGCGCAACCAGAAATAGAACGCCAGGTAGCCATGGGGCGGCACCAGGTCCGGGTCGTGATACACCGCACTTGGATCGACCTGGTAACCCCGCGCCGGCTGGATGCCAACGAAGGTCAGGCCAAAGCGCAACCCGGCGATCATCATCCGCCCGCCACGACACATCGGATCACTGTCGGGCGCGCCCCAGCGCTCCAGAACGGCCTGGCGATTGACTTGCGGCAACGCGTTGAACATCAGCAGGTAATCGTCCATGGCCAGGCTTTGCTGGCACGGGCGTTGATCGAGGGTATCGAGGTCGTTGCTGACACCGCCCAACAATTGCTGAATCAACGCCGTGCCGCTGGCAGGCAGATCGGCTGGCAGCGGATAGCCTTCTTTATGCAGCGCACGCAGGATATTCAAAGCCGCGGCCGGTGTATCGAGCCCGACGCCGTTGCCTATCCGACCATCACGGGTCGGGTAATTTGCCAGAATCAGCGCTATGCGTTTTTCGCCATTGGGCAACCGCGCCAGATCGATCCAGCGCCGCGCCAGCTGTGCGACAAAGTCCATGCGTTCCGGCTGAGCGCGATAGCAGACCACGTCGGACTGACTGCGCTCGCTGCGCCAGGCCAGGTCCTTGAAGCTGATCGGCCGGCTGATGATGCGCCCGTCCAGTTCCGGCAGCGCAATGTGCATCGCCAGATCGCGGGGGCCGAGGCCTTGTTCGCTGGCTCGCCAACCCGGTTCGTTGTCTTGGGCGCAAATGGCCTGGATCACCGGGATATTGCGGCGAAATGGCCGCAAGTGCGGCGCTTCCGGGCTGGATTGGGCGAAACCGGTGGTGTTGAGAATCACCCCCGCCTCGACTTCATCCAGCCAGTCCTCGACCACGGCAAGGCAGCCCGGCTCTTTCAGGCTGGCCAGCGCAATTGGCAACGGGTTAAGCCCCGCCGCCTGCAAGCGCTGACAGAAAACATCAATGAAAGCGGTATTCGCCGCTTGCAAATGCGAGCGATAGAACAGCACCGCCGCCACTGGCTGACCGCTCTGCCATTGGGCCCGCCAGTCGCCCAGCGTTGCAGGGCTTTTTTGTGGGTGGTAAATCGCCGTACGCGGCAAGGTGTGCGGCTCTGCCCAGGCGTAGTCGCGATCGAGCCAACGATTGGCCAGGCAACGGAAAAAGTCGAGGGCATTGCCCATGCCACCCTGACGCAGGAATTGCCACAGCCGGTCGCGATCCCCAGCGTCCACGGTGCTCAGATCACTGAGCTCCGGGTCCGGTCGATCATCGCCCGGCACCAGGATCAACCGCACACCCCGCTGCGACAACTCCACCAGCCGCTCGACGCCATAGCGCCAATAGGCAATGCCGCCGTGCAGCGAAATCAGGATGACCTTGGCGTGGCGCAGGACTTCGTCGACATACAGATCAACTGATGCATGGTTCTGCACCTGCATCGGGTTGGCCAGGCGCACGCTTGGGTAGTCGTCGGGCAACTGCTGCGCCGCCTCGGCAAGCAGCGCCAGGCTGGAGTCGCCGCTGCACAGGATAACCAGCTCGGCGGGGGTTTGCCCCAGGTCGGCAATGTTGTCATCCGACACGAATCCGCCGGGCTGGGTCCTGAGCAGGTGCATGGGTTACACGCTAAGCGCGGCGCGCAATTGCGCTTCGAGCGTCGTGGCGTCCAGCGCCTGGCCAATCAACACCAGACGGGTGGTGCGTGCTTCTTCAGCGCTCCACTTTCGGTCGAAATGCTTGTCGAATCGGGTGCCCACGCCCTGGATCAGCAAGCGCATCGGTTTGTTCGGGACCGCGGCGAACCCTTTGACGCGCAGGATGCCGTGCTGCACCACCAGTTGGGTCAGCGCATCCATCAACAGGCTTTCGTCGGATGCCGGCAGTTCGATGGAGATCGAATCGAAGGCATCGTGGTCGTGATCGTCTTCGCCTTCATGGTGGTGATCGTGATGGCTGTGACGGCTGTCGATGTGTTCTTCGGACCCGGCACCGAGGCCGATCAGCACGTCCAGCGGCAGGCGCCCGCTACTGGCTTCGATGACTTTCACCGCTGGCGGCAGTTCCTCGGCGACTTCCAGGCGTACGCGGGCCAGGTCTTCAGGGCTGATCAGGTCGGCCTTGTTGAGGATCACCAGGTCGGCGCTGGCCAACTGGTCGGCGAACAGCTCGTGCAAAGGCGATTCGTGATCCAGGTTCGGGTCGAGTTTGCGCATGGCGTCGACTTGATCCGGGAACGCGGCGAACGTGCCAGCCGCGACGGCCGGGCTATCGACCACGGTGATCACCGCGTCAACGGTGCAGGCACTGCGAATTTCCGGCCACTGGAAGGCCTGGACCAAAGGTTTTGGCAGGGCCAGGCCGGACGTTTCGATCAGGATGTGGTCGAGGTCGCCACGACGGGCCACCAGTTCGCGCATTACCGGGAAGAACTCTTCCTGTACGGTGCAGCACAGGCAGCCGTTGGCCAGTTCGTAGACGCGTCCGTTGGCCTCTTCTTCGGTGCAACCGATGGAGCACTGCTTGAGGATTTCGCCGTCAATGCCCAGCTCGCCGAACTCGTTGACGATCACCGCGATGCGGCGACCCTGGGCGTTGTCGAGCATGTGCCGCAGCAAGGTGGTTTTGCCCGAGCCGAGGAAGCCGGTGACGATGGTGACGGGGAGTTTGGCCAGTGTTTTCATCGGATGCCCTTTGGCAAGGTGGCGGGCATACGGGACGAGAACCGGCAACGCACACGCGCGCAGGAAGCGTTCGCCACCGGATCACCCCGCCCGGTTGTAGTGAGAATCTGTATCGAGGCAGGTCTCCTGGCTGACGGCTGGCCAGTCGTTGGACTGGCGGTTGCTGCGCCTTCCCGCGCGCGCCATGGCTGGCGCATGCAGTGGCATGGCAGAAACTGAACCGTTCACAGTTGCGGGGGCAGCCGCGGCATTGACCGCGTTCCCTTCTTAGCTTCGACAAACGCCGAAGAACCTCGAAAGCGCAAGGCTACGCATGGTATCGGGGCCGGTCAATGTTCACATGATTCCTGCGGTGCGCCCTTCGCGAGCAAGCCCGCTCCCACGCTCGACCGGATCTGCCCTGAAGGAACTCGGTCAAATGTGGGAGCGGGCTTGCTCGCGAAGGGAACGACTCGATGTTCAAACGAGAACCCTTGCCAATTGACGCCCGCCCCCCGCCCATGCTCTCCTACGCATCTTGTTACGGGTGCCCTTCACAGGGTGAAACGGGAAACCGGTGAATCATGTGCTTTACTTCAGGCCATGTCAGTCCGGTGCTGCCCCCGCAACGGTAAGCGAGTGAGGTGTCAGATCCACTGTGCCAATGCGGCATGGGAAGGTGACGCTGGAAGGTCCAGGCTAACGCCTGCGCCCCTCGTGAGCCCGGAGACCGGCCCGCAACACAAAGTGACCATCACCATCACTTCAATCAACAAACCCGCGGTGGGCGGGCGCTGTTCGGACTTCTGCGCGCTCGGTCGTGCAGAGCTCTGCTTGCGCTCTTATTCCCCGCTGACCGAACAGAGGGAAGCGCCATGTCGATTATCAGCAGCACCGGCCACAGCAATGCCGCCAGCAGCACCACTACCCTGTCCCAACGCCTGAGCGCTGCGATTTTTGCGTCGATCCTCGGCGCCAGCCTGGTGTACTTCGCCGGTTTCTCGCACATCGAAGCCGTTCACAACGCTGCGCACGATACACGCCACAGTTCCGCGTTCCCGTGCCATTGAGACCTGCCGACATGATCAAGCGTATTGCGCAAACCGCAGGTTTCACCGGGTTGCTGGCCGCCCTGCTGCTGACCCTGCTGCAAAGCCTGTGGGTTTCACCGCTGATTTTGCAGGCCGAAACCTACGAACAATCAGGACCAGCAGCAGTTGAGGTTCACGAACACGCCGCTGGTGTTGCCGCTCATACCCACGATGCCGAAGCCTGGGAACCGGAAGACGGCTGGCAGCGCGTGCTGTCGACCACTGGCGGTAACCTGGTAGTGGCGGTCGGTTTTGCCCTGATGCTCGCCGGTCTCTACACCCTGCGCGCGCCGACCAAAACCTCCCAGGGTCTGCTCTGGGGCCTGGCTGGCTACGCGACATTCGTGCTGGCGCCGACGCTTGGCCTGCCACCTGAGTTGCCGGGCACCGCGGCTGCCGATCTGGCGCAACGCCAACTCTGGTGGATCGGCACTGCCGCCTCCACCGCTGTCGGTATCGCGCTGATCGTGTTCAGCCGTCACTGGCTGATGAAAGTCCTTGGCGTGGCGATCCTTGCGGTGCCTCATGTGATTGGCGCTCCGCAACCGCAAGTGCACTCGATGCTCGCTCCAGAGGCGCTGGAAACTCAGTTCAAGATCGCTTCGCAGCTGACCAACGTGGCGTTCTGGCTGGCCCTGGGCCTGATCAGTGCCTGGTTGTTCCGCCGCAAAAGCGATGGTCAATACCCCGCATGACAGGCCTCAGCGCAGCGCCGACCCTGGTGGTCGGCCTGGGCTGCCAACGTGGCTGCCCCGTCAGCACGTTGCGGGCACTGCTTGACCAGGCGCTGCAGGCGCACCAGATCGAACTGCATCGGATCAAGGCCCTGGCCAGCATCGACTTGAAGCGCGACGAACCGGCGCTGAACGAGCTGGCCGAACAGCTTGGGTTACAGATGATGTATTTCAGCAGTGAACAACTGGCGAGCTATCAACCCCGACTGAGCCATCATTCGGACATCGCCTTTGAGCGTACCGGGTGCTATGGCGTAGCGGAAAGTGCCGCCCTGGCACTGGCCGAGCAACTGGCCAATGGCCCGGCTACATTGCTGATCCCGCGCCAAAAATATGCCCAGGCCACCCTCGCATTGGCTGGCGCCGCGTAAAATCCCCGATAATCTGCGCATTCGATCATGAGCATTCTTCATCTGAAGCCTTGCCCAGCGTCTCTTTTCAACAGGAATTCTTAATGACGGTCTACTTCATTGGCGCAGGTCCCGGCGACCCCGAACTGATCACCGTGAAAGGCCAGCGGTTGGTTCGTAGCTGCCCTGTGATCATCTATGCCGGCTCGCTGGTGCCCGCCGCCGTGTTGGAAGGGCACTGCGCCGAACAGGTGGTCAACAGCGCCGAACTGCACCTGGAACAGATCATCGAACTGATCAAGACGGCCCATGCCCATGGCCAGGACGTGGCGCGCGTGCACTCCGGTGACCCAAGCCTGTATGGCGCAATAGGCGAGCAGATACGCCACCTGCGAGAACTCGGCATTCCTTTTGAAATAGTCCCCGGCGTGACTGCCACGGCCGCCTGCGCTGCGCTTCTGGGCGCGGAACTGACCTTACCGGACGTGTCGCAGAGCGTGATCCTGACCCGCTATGCCGACAAGACCGAGATGCCCGCGGGCGAAGAACTGGGCAGCCTGGCGCAGCATGGGGCGACCATGGCGATCCACCTGGGAGTCAACCATTTGGAGAAAATCCTTGCTGAATTGTTGCCGCATTACGGCGAGGATTGCCCGATCGCGGTGATTCACCGGGCGACCTGGCCGGATCAGGATTGGGTGGTGGGAACGCTGGCAGACATAGCTGAAAAGGTTTCAGAGAAGGGGTTTCGCCGTACAGCGCTGATTCTGGTGGGTCGTGTGCTGGGTAGCGATCATTTCAGCGAGTCGTCGCTGTATCGTGCGGGGCATGCACATTTGTATCGCCCATAGGCCCTATTCGCGAGCAAGCCCGCTCCCACATTAGACCGGTTTCAACATGAGATCGCGGTCGAATGTGGAAGCGGGCTTGCTCGCGAAGAGGCAGTAAATTGATCGTTCCCACGCGGTGTGGACTGACCCCGAAATGTTGGACGATCGTAAATCTATACCTGAACAGATCGAGCCCTGTATTCAACAGGGCTCAGTCCGTTTAGCTTCAGTTTGATGCGTTGGTGATTGTAATAGTGGATGTAGTC
>NZ_NOIO01000037.1:0-50148 GCF_014596605.1 Pseudomonas sp. PSB11 | reverse complement strand
AACTGGCGCGGGATCGCACTGAGCAGGTGGGCTAAACGGGTGCTGGTAAACATGAGCCAAAATCGAGTCTGAAAAATCCGATTATGACTGACGGCCGCCAACAGCAAGGGGGAGCAAGCTCCCCCTTTGGTTTTTACCGGACACTAGTGACGCTCTGCGTGGGAACGATCAGTCAGGAAGGTTTGACGCGCTCCGCCGGCCGTCGCACACCCGCCACGATCTTGTCCACCGCCTTGGTCGCCGCGACCATGCCGAAGGTCGCCGTCACCATCATCACTGCGCCAAAACCACCGGCGCAGTCAAGTTTCACACCATCACCGACGAAACTCTTCTGCAGGCAAATGCTGCCATCGGGTTTCGGGTAGCGCAGTTGCTCGGTGGAGAACACACACGGCACGCTGTAATGACGGGTCACGGTGCGCGAGAAGCCATAGTCGCGGCGCAAGGTGGAGCGCACTTTCGACGCCAACGGGTCATTGAACGTACGGTTGAGGTCGCAGACCTGGATCAGCGTCGGATCGATCTGCCCGCCCGCGCCGCCGGTGGTGATGATCTGGATCTTGCGCCGCTTGCACCAGGCAATCAGCGCCGCCTTGGCGTTGACGCTGTCGATGCAGTCGATCACGCAATCGATGTTCGGCGTGATGTACTCGGCCATGGTCTCGCGGGTGACGAAATCCGGCACCGCGTGCACCGTGCAATCGGGATTGATCCCGCGCAAGCGCTCGGCCATCACTTCGACCTTGGGTTTGCCGACGGTGCTGTCCAGTGCGTGTAACTGGCGGTTGGCGTTGCTGACACAGACATCGTCCAAGTCGAACAACGAGATCTCGCCGACACCGCAACGGGCCATGGCTTCCGCCGCCCAGGAACCGACGCCACCGACGCCAACAATCGCCACATGCGCCGCGCGCAGGCGCTCAAGGCCCTCGATGCCATACAAACGGGCGATGCCTGCAAACCGCGGATCTTCTGTACTCATGACCATCACCTCAAAAACCGGCGCGCAGTATAGGGCTTCGTCGCACGAAATTTTAGGGTTCGAGCGGTAAGTGTAAGAACTTATGTGAAAGTGAATTGCCCAATGTCGGGTAATTCCCTGTCCGCTATAGGTTCAGAGAATGCCTAGTGTAGGATTCGCCCCCCTTGGCGGTCCGACCGTTCCTTCGTTCCACAGTCTTTGGAACCCGAAATAACTATGTCATCGCGTAAATTTGGACTCAACCTGGTGGTGGTGCTCGCCATCGCTGCCTTGTTTACCGGTTTCTGGGCGCTGATCAATCGCCCGGTGACCGCCCCCAACTGGCCCGAACAGATCTCCGGCTTCTCGTACTCACCTTTCCAGCAGGGTCAATTCCCACAGAAGGAGCAGTACCCAACTGACGATCAAATGCGTCGTGACCTGGAGATCATGAGCAAGCTGACGGACAACATCCGTACTTACTCGGTCGACGGGACGCTGGAAAACATTCCCAAGCTGGCGGAAGAGTTTGGCCTGCGGGTGACACTGGGGATCTGGATCAGCCCGGACCAGGAACGCAACGAGCGGGAAATCACCCGCGCCATCGAAATCGCCAATTCTTCGCGCAGCGTCGTGCGCGTCGTTGTAGGTAACGAAGCCATTTTCCGCAAGGAAATCACCGCGGCCGAACTGAGCGTGATCCTTGATCGCGTTCGCGCCGCCGTAAAGGTGCCGGTGACCACGTCCGAACAGTGGCACGTCTGGGAAGAACACCCCGAACTGGCCAAGCACGTCGACCTGATTGCCGCCCACGTGCTGCCTTACTGGGAGTTCATCCCGATGGACAAGGCCGGACAGTTCGTCCTCGACCGGGCTCGCGACCTGAAAAAGATGTTCCCGAAGAAACCGCTGCTGCTCTCCGAAGTGGGCTGGCCGAGCAACGGCCGCATGCGCGGCGGCGCCGATGCGTCGCCGGCAGACCAGGCGATCTATCTGCGAACCCTGGTCAACAAGCTCAACCGCCAGGGCTTCAACTACTTCGTGATCGAAGCGTTCGACCAGCCGTGGAAGGCCAGTGACGAAGGTTCGGTAGGCGCCTACTGGGGTGTGTTCAACGCCGCACGCCAACAGAAATTCAACTTCGAAGGTCCGGTGGTCGCGATCCCGCAATGGCGCGTGCTGGCCATCGGTTCGGTGGTATTGGCGCTGCTGTCGCTGACCCTGCTGATGATCGACGGCTCGGCCCTGCGCCAGCGTGGTCGCACCTTCCTGACCTTTATCGCGTTCCTTTGCGGTTCGGTGCTGGTGTGGATCGGTTATGACTACAGCCAGCAATACAGCACCTGGTTCAGCCTGACGGTGGGCTTCCTGCTCGCCCTTGGTGCCCTCGGGGTGTTCATCGTGTTGCTGACCGAGGCCCACGAACTGGCCGAAGCCGTGTGGATCCACAAGCGGCGCCGGGAATTCCTGCCGGTGGTCGGTGATTCGAACTATCGACCGAAAGTATCCATCCATGTGCCGTGCTACAACGAGCCTCCGGAGATGGTCAAGGAGACCCTCAACGCCCTGGCCAATCTCGACTATCCGGACTTCGAAGTCCTGATCATCGACAACAACACCAAGGACCCGGCGGTCTGGGAACCGGTGCGCGATTACTGCGAAACCCTCGGCCCGCGCTTCAAGTTCTTCCACGTCGCCCCCTTGGCCGGTTTCAAGGGCGGCGCGCTGAACTACCTGATCCCCCACACGGCCAAGGATGCCGAAGTGATCGCGGTGATCGACTCCGATTACTGCGTGCACCCCAACTGGCTCAAGCACATGGTGCCGCACTTCGCCGACCCGAAAATCGCCGTGGTGCAGTCGCCGCAGGATTACCGCGACCAGAACGAAAGCACCTTCAAGAAGCTCTGCTACGCGGAATACAAGGGCTTCTTCCACATCGGCATGGTTACCCGTAACGACCGTGACGCGATCATCCAGCACGGGACCATGACGATGACCCGGCGCTCGGTGCTCGAGGAGCTGGGCTGGGCCGACTGGTGCATCTGCGAAGACGCCGAGCTGGGCCTGCGCGTGTTCGAAAAAGGCCTGTCGGCGGCGTATTACCACGACAGCTACGGCAAGGGCCTGATGCCCGACACCTTCATCGACTTCAAGAAACAGCGGTTCCGCTGGGCCTATGGCGCGATCCAGATCATCAAGCGTCACACCCACAGCCTGCTGCGCGGCAAGGACACCGAGCTGACCCGCGGCCAGCGCTACCACTTCCTCGCGGGCTGGTTGCCGTGGGTCGCCGATGGCATGAACATCTTCTTCACTGTCGGCGCGCTGTTGTGGTCGGCGGCGATGATCATCGTGCCGCAGCGGGTCGATCCGCCGTTGCTGATTTTCGCGATCCCGCCCCTGGCGCTGTTCGTGTTCAAGGTCGGCAAGATCATCTTCCTCTACCGACGGGCGGTGGGGGTGAACCTCAAGGATGCGTTCTGCGCGGCACTGGCGGGACTTGCGTTGTCGCACACCATCGCCAAGGCGGTGTTGTACGGGTTCTTCACCAGCAGCATCCCGTTCTTCCGCACGCCGAAGAACGCCGATAACCACGGCTTCTGGGTGGCGATTTCGGAGGCCCGGGAAGAGGTGTTCATCATGCTGTTGCTGTGGGGCGCCGCGCTGGGGATTTTCCTGGTGAACGGCATGCCGAGCAACGACATGCGCTTCTGGGTGACCATGCTGCTGGTGCAGTCGCTGCCGTACCTGGCGGCGCTGATCATGGCGTTCCTCTCCTCCCTGCCGAAGCCGACCGCCGAAACCGAAACGGCGCCAGCGGTCTAAATCTTCGCCGATGCACTAAACGGCGGCCAATGGTCGCCGTTTTGCTTTAAGATAACCGCCATTTTGCAGGGCCTACGGCCCAATGGCCGGACCTGATCCCTGTGGGAGCGAGCCTGCTCGCGAAGGCGTTGTAACAATCAACGTTTATGTTGACTGGCACGCCGCCTTCGCGAGCAGGCTCGCTCCCACAGTGGGTCCGCGCCCACATTCATGATTTCCGGAGTTTCCCATGACGGCCCACGCCGACCTTTCGCCGACCCTTCAACTCGCCATCGACCTGATCCGCCGTCCGTCCGTGACGCCGCTCGACGCCGATTGCCAGAAGCAGATGATGCAGCGCCTGGGCGATGCCGGTTTCATGCTGGAACCGATGCGCATCGAAGATGTGGATAACTTCTGGGCCACCCACGGCAAACACGATGGCCCGGTACTGTGCTTCGCCGGCCACACCGACGTGGTGCCGACAGGTCCCGTGACCGCCTGGCAAATCGATCCGTTCAACGCAGTCATCGACGAACACGGCATGCTCTGCGGCCGTGGCGCGGCAGACATGAAAGGCAGCCTGGCATCCATGACCGTGGCCGCCGAGCGTTTCGTCGCCGATTACCCGGATCACAAGGGCAAGGTCGCCTTCCTGATCACCAGCGACGAAGAAGGACCGGCGCACCATGGCACCAAGGCCGTGATTGAACGCCTGGTCGCACGCAAGGAGCGTCTGGACTGGTGCATCGTCGGCGAACCGTCGAGCACCACCCTGGTCGGTGACGTGGTCAAGAACGGCCGTCGCGGTTCCCTCGGCGCCAAGCTGACCGTGCGTGGTGTACAGGGCCACGTGGCCTACCCGCACCTGGCCAAGAACCCGATTCACCTCGCCGCTCCAGCGCTGGCGGAACTTGCCGCCGAGCATTGGGACCACGGCAACGATTTCTTCCCGCCGACCAGTTTCCAGATTTCCAACGTCAACTCCGGCACCGGCGCGACCAACGTCATCCCGGGTGACCTGGTCGCCGTATTCAACTTCCGCTTCTCCACCGAGTCGACCGTTGAAGGCCTGCAAAAACGTGTCGCCGACATTCTCGACAAGCATGCCCTGGACTGGCACATCGACTGGGCACTGTCCGGCCTGCCGTTCCTCACCGAACCGGGCGCGCTGCTCGACGCCGTGTCCTCGAGCATCAAGGACATCACCGGTCGTGAAACCCAGGCGTCCACCAGCGGTGGCACTTCCGACGGTCGCTTCATTGCGACCATGGGCACGCAGGTGGTCGAGCTGGGGCCGGTCAACGCGACCATCCACCAGGTCAATGAGCGCGTGCTGGCGGCCGACCTCGATGTGTTGACCGAAATCTACTACCAGACCCTGATCAAGTTGCTCGCCTGATGCTCGCTTGCCCGATCTGCAGTGAACCGCTCAGCGCGGTGGACAACGGCGTGGCCTGCCCCGCCGGGCATCGTTTCGACCGTGCGCGCCAGGGTTACCTGAACCTGTTGCCGGTGCAGCACAAGAACAGCCGCGACCCTGGGGATAACCAGGCGATGGTCGAAGCCCGCCGCGACTTCCTCAACGCCGGCCATTACGCGCCGGTGGCCAAGCGCCTGGCGGAACTGGCGGCAGGTTACGCGCCACAGCGCTGGATCGATATCGGTTGTGGCGAGGGTTATTACACTGCGCAAATCGCCGACGCCTTGCCGGACGCCGACGGCTACGCCCTGGACATTTCCCGGGAAGCGGTCAAGCGCGCCTGCAAACGCAACCCCAAGCTCACCTGGTTGATCGCCAGCATGGCCCGCGTGCCGCTGGCATCGGGCAGCTGTCAGTTCCTGGCCAGCGTTTTCAGCCCGCTGGATTGGGACGAAGCCAAGCGCCTGCTCAGCCCCGGTGGCGGCCTGATGAAAGTCGGACCGACCAGCGGCCACCTGATGGAGCTGCGTGAGCGGCTGTACGACGAAGTCCGCGAGTACATCGACGACAAGCACCTGGACCTGGTGCCTGAAGGCATGGCGCTGGCTCACAGCGAAACCCTGACTTTCAAACTGACACTTGCCAGTGGTCAGGACCGGGCGAACCTGTTGGCCATGACCCCCCACGGCTGGCGCGCCAGTGCCGAGCGCCGGGCAGCGGTCATTGAGCAGGTCGAGCCTTTCGAAGTCACCGTATCGATGCGCTACGATTACTTCGTACTTCAATAACTTCAACCATTTTTGGTCTTGGGCAACGGCTCAAGACCGGCTAAATCCGCGAATGGATTTTTCAGACACGCAGTGAGGACATCCATGCGCCAGCCCGATATCGAGATTTACCTGAAAGACGCCGACGTCGACCACAAGGCCATCTCGGCCTGGCTCGGCACGGCATTGGGCCCGTGCACCGACTGGGTACAGAAAGGCCAGACCTACAAGTGCAAGGCTGGCAACGTGCCGGTGACCTGGTTGCCCAAGGCCGTAGGAAAGTGGAACAGCCTGTACCTGGAAAGCGACCAGACGCCGTGGGAAGATGACATCGCCTGCGCCCGCGCTGCCTTCGCCGCGTTGAACGTCGAAGTGCGCTGCGCACCGGGTAGCTGGGTCGAGGAAGAAGGTGAAGATACGGCGGATCGCTGGATTCGCATCAGCGCCGATGGTGAAGAAGAGATCACCTGGAAAACTGCTTAACCGCAAAAGATCGCAGCCTGCGGCAGCTCCTACAGGGTTATGTGTACACCTGTAGGGGCTGCCGCAGGCTGCGATCTTTTGATCTCAGGATTACAGCCCCACCACATCCTCAGCCTGCAAACCCTTCTCGCCGGTTACCACCCCATACTCGACCTGCTGGCCTTCAGTTAGCGAACGGTGCCCCTCACCGCGAATCGCGCGGTAATGCACGAACACGTCCACCCCGTCCTCGCGTTGAATAAAACCGTAGCCCTTGGCGTCGTTGAACCACTTCACATTGCCGGTTTCGCGCGTTGCCATGTCAGTACCCCCTTGTTTTTATTTTGAGCGCCCGAGTATATGACAGGCGCAGAAACTCTCAACTACAGAATGGTTGAGCGCTTTTTTGCCGATTTTCGACGAATCCGGCACACTGTCTCCCGCCCGAGCAAACGCTCGGTTTTATTCACTCACGCAGAAGCCGTATGACCCGCTCCCCGTTCCGCCGTCTTGTGTTTGGCACCCTGCGCCGACTGTTGTACCTCTGGGTTCGCTCGGAGACGATCAACCAGTCGTCGTTCACCCTCAACCTCGATCGCAGTCGCCCGGTGTTCTACGTCCTGCAAAATCCTTCGTTGACCGACCTGGCCGTGGTCGACACCGAATGCACCAAGGCCGGCCTGCCGCGTCCGGTGCTGCCGGTATCGGTGGGCAACCTGCTGGAACCGGCCGCGTTCTTCTACCTGACACCGGACCCGGACTGGCTCGGGCGTCAGGACAAGCGCGGCGCACCGCCCACCCTGACCCGCCTGGTCAGTGCCTTGAGCCAGAACGCCGCCGAAGATGCGCAGATCATTCCGGTCAGCGTGTTCTGGGGGCAGTCGCCGGACAGCGAAAACAGCCCGTGGAAACTGTTGTTCGCCGACAGTTGGGCAGTCACCGGGCGCTTGCGCCGCTTGCTGAGCATCATCGTGCTGGGGCGCAAGACCCGCGTGCAGTTTTCCGCGCCGATCCACCTGCGTGAACTGATCGAGCACAACAAAGGTCACGAACGCACCGTGCGCATGGCCCAACGCATTCTGCGGGTGCACTTTCGCAACCTGAAAACCGCGGTCATCGGTCCGGATATTTCCCACCGACGCAACCTGGTCAAGGGCCTGGTCAACCAGCCGCTGGTAAAGCAGGCGATCCTCGACGAAGCCGAGCGCGAGAACATCTCGCCGGAGAAAGCCAAGGCCCAGGCCCTGCGCTACGGCAACGAGATCGCCTCGGACTACACCTACACCGCCATCCGCTTCATGGAAGTGGTGCTCAGCTGGTTCTGGAACAAAATCTACGATGGCATCAAGGTCAACAACATCGAAGGCGTGCAGAAAGTTGCCCCGGGTTACGAAGTGATCTACGTCCCCTGCCATCGCAGCCACATCGACTACCTGCTGCTGTCCTACCTGCTGTTTCGCAACGGCCTGACCCCGCCGCACATCGCCGCCGGGATCAACCTCAACATGCCCGGGATCGGCGGCCTGCTGCGGCGCGGCGGTGCGTTCTTCATGCGTCGCACCTTCAAAGGCAACCCGCTGTACACCTCGGTGTTCAACGAATACCTGCACACCCTGTTCACCAAGGGCTTCCCGGTGGAGTACTTCGTCGAGGGCGGCCGTTCGCGCACCGGGCGCATGCTGCAACCGAAAACCGGCATGCTGGCGATCACCCTGCGCAGCTTCCTGCGTTCGTCACGCGTGCCCATCGTCTTCGTGCCGGTGTACATCGGCTACGAGCGCGTGCTGGAAGGCCGGACCTACCTGGGCGAGCTGCGTGGCGCGAGCAAGAAGAAAGAATCGATCTTTGACATTTTCAAGGTCATCGGCGCGCTCAAGCAGCGCTTCGGTCAAGTCGCGGTGAACTTCGGTGAGCCGATCAAACTGGCGCAATTTCTCGACAGCGAGCAGCCAAACTGGCGCGAGCAGGAACTGGCCCCCCAGTTCAAACCCGCCTGGCTCAACGAAACCACCAACCGCCTCGGTGAAAAAGTCGCGCAGCACCTGAACGAAGCGGCGGCGATCAACCCGGTCAACCTGGTTGCGCTGGCGCTGCTGTCCACCAGTCGGCTGGCCCTGGACGACCGCGCCATGGCGCGGGTCCTCGACCTGTACCTGGCGCTGTTGCGAAAAGTCCCGTACTCGCCCCACACCACCCTGCCCGAAGGTGATGGCCGAGCGTTGATCGAGCATGTGAAGGACATGGACCTGCTCTCGGAGCAAAGCGATGCGTTGGGCAAGATTCTCTATCTGGACGAGCAGAACGCCGTCCTGATGACCTATTACCGCAACAACGTGCTGCACATCTTCGCGCTGCCGGCGTTACTGGCGAGCTTCTTCCAAAGTGCCTCGCGCATGAGCCGCGAACAGATCCTGCGCTACACCCGTGCGCTGTACCCCTACCTGCAAGCGGAGCTGTTCATTCGCTGGCCGCTGGAAGAGCTGGACGGAGTGATCGACCAATGGCTGCAAGCGTTCGTCGAACAAGGCCTGCTGCGTTTCGAGAATGACGTCTACCTGCGCCCGGCCCCGAGCTCGCGGCATTTCGTGCTGTTGACGCTGCTGTCGAAAAGCATTGCCCAGACCTTGCAGCGCTTCTACATGACTGTGTCCCTGCTGCTCAACAGCGGCCAGAACAGCATCAGCGCCGAAGAACTGGAAGACCTGTGCACGGTCATGGCCCAGCGCCTGTCGATCCTGCATGGCCTGAACGCCCCGGAGTTCTTCGACAAGAGCCTGTTCCGCCATTTCATCCAGACTCTGCAGGACCTCGACGTGCTCAAGCGCGACGAGGCGGGCAAGCTGGGTTATCACGAACTGCTCGGCGAACTGGCAGAAGGCGCGGCCAAGCGGGTATTGCCGGCGGAGATTCGGCTGTCGATCCGCCAAGTGGCGTTGCATCGCAGTGAAGATGCGGCGGATCAACCCGCAACGCCCGAACGAACCGTCTAGATTGATCATGGCGCCAGTCAGTTCTGGCGCCGTCGATACGAAGATCCACCAATGAAAAAAATATCCCTGATCGCAGCGGCCGCACCGCTGACAGCCTGCCAGCCCGCTAAAGCTTATTGAAATGCGTGTCTTTTTGAAAAAGGAAGTTGCCATGCTCCGCCCTACCCTCCGTTTTGCCGGCCTGTGCGCAGGCTTGATGATCTCTGCCAGCGCCCTGGCACTGTCCCTCAGCGACCTGTCGCAAAAAGACGCCACCGGCGGTCTCAAGGACGCCCTGACCCAAGGCGCGCAACTGGCGGTGAAACAACTCGGCACCCCGGGCGGCTTCAGCAACAACCCGGACGTGAAGATCGAACTACCGGGCAAGCTGGGCAAAGTGGCCAGCAAAATGAAACAGTTCGGCATGGGCGATCAGGTCGATCAACTGGAAGCCAGCATGAACAAAGCGGCGGAAACCGCCGTGGTCCAGGCCCAACCGATCCTCGTCGACGCCGTGAAGAAGATGACGGTCGATGATGCCAAGGGCATCCTCAGCGGCGGCAATGATTCGGCTACCCAGTACCTGAACAAGACCAGCCGCGAACAAATCCGCGCCAAATTCCTGCCCATCGTCAAGCAAGCCACCGACCAAGTTGGCCTGGCCCAGCAGTACAACTCTTTCGCCGGGCAGGCCGCGACCATGGGCGTGATCGATGCGAAGAACGCCAACGTCGAAAACTACGTGACCGAGCAGGCGTTGAACGGTTTGTTCGAAATGATCGGCAAGCAGGAAGAAACCATCCGCCAGAACCCGGCGGCAGCGGCGACCAGTTTGGCGAAGAAGGTGTTTGGCACGCTCTAAGCCACAACCCTGATCGTTCCCCACCCGCGTGGGAATGGATCCCGTGACGCTCCGCGTCGCAGCGCGCAGGACTCAAGCCTTGCGTCTACAGCGGAACGCGGAGCGTCCCTGGCGGCATTCCCACGCAGAGCGTGGGAACGATCAATCAAGAGGCGGCCTGGGAGCCGACCTGTGTTTTGTTGACCGTGTACATATCCATTGCTGCGCTAACGGATATGTACTCGAAAAACCAGAGCTTGGTCGGCCCAAAGGCCGCCAAGTCCAACGAACTCAGGCCGATTCTTTCTTGACCCGAAACCAAGCCGCATACAACGCAGGCAAAAACAACAACGTCAACGCCGTCGCCACGATCAACCCGCCCATGATCGCTACCGCCATCGGCCCGAAAAACACACTGCGCGACAACGGAATCATCGCCAGAACAGCTGCCAGCGCCGTCAGCACAATCGGCCTGAACCGCCGCACGGTCGCCTCAATAATCGCCTGCCACGGCTTCAACCCGGCCGCGATATCCTGCTCGATCTGATCCACCAGGATCACCGAGTTGCGCATGATCATCCCCGACAACGCGATGGTCCCGAGCATGGCCACAAACCCGAACGGCTGGCGGAACACCATCAGGAACAGCGTCACCCCGATCAACCCCAGGGGGGCCGTCAGGAACACCATCGCCGTGCGGGAGAAGCTGCGCAACTGCAGCATCAGCAACGTCAACACCACCACGATGAACAACGGCACGCCAGCCTTCACCGAGTTCTGCCCGCGAGCGGAATCCTCGACCGTACCGCCGACATCCAGTAGATAGCCATCCGGCAATTCGGCGCGGATCGGATCGAGGGTCGGCAGGATTTGCTGCACCAGGGTCGCCGGTTGTTCCTTGCCATAGATGTCGGCGCGAACCGTCACGTTGGGCAGGCGATTACGGTGCCAGATCACGCCTTCTTCAAAGCCGTATTCCAGTGTCGCGATCTGCGACAGCGCAACGCTGCGACCATTGTCGGTCGGCACCGCCAGGCTTGGCAGCAGCGACAGTTCGGTGCGTTCATGCACGGTGCCGCGCAACAGGATCTCGATCAACTCGTTGTCTTCGCGGTACTGGCTGACGCTGGAACCGGTCAGCGAGCTCTGCAGGAACTTCGACAGGTTTGCCGTGCTCACGCCCAGTGCCCGTGCACGGTCCTGATCGATGTTCAGATAGACGACCTTGCTGGGCTCTTCCCAGTCCAGGTGGACGTTGACCACATGGGGGTTTTCGCGAACCTTGGCCGCGACCTTGCGGGCCAGTGCGCGGACTTCCTCGATGTGCTCACCAGTCACCCGAAACTGCACCGGATAGCCAACCGGCGGACCGTTCTCCAGGCGCGTGACCCGCGAGCGCAAGGCCGGGAACTGTTCGTTGAGGGTCGTGATCAGCCAGGTGCGCAAGGGTTCGCGGTCTTCGATGGTTTTTGCCAGGACGACAAACTGCGCGAAGCTCGCCGCTGGCAATTGCTGATCAAGCGGCAGGTAAAAACGCGGTGAGCCGGTCCCGACGTAGGCCACGTAGTTGTCGATGCCGGCTTTGTCCTTGAGCAACGCTTCGAGGCGCTTGACCTCCTCGGCGGTATTGCTCAAGGACGCGCCTTCGGCCAGCTTCAGGTCGACCATCAACTCCAGTCGGCCCGAGGCCGGGAAGAACTGTTGAGGTACAAATCGAAACAGTACGATGGACGCAATGAACAGCACCACCGTCGCCGTGATCACCGTCTTGCGCCAGCGCACGCACCACTCCACCAACCGTCGGACGCGTTGATAAAACGGCGTGCCATAGGGATCGGGTTGGCCCGGGCCATGTTTGGCCGCGTGAATTTTCGCCAGGTCCGGCAGGAGCTTTTCCCCCAGATAAGGCACGAAGAGCACCGCCGCCACCCAAGATGCCAACAGTGCAATGGTCACCACTTCAAAGATCGAACGGGTGTATTCACCGGTACCCGATTGCGCGGTAGCGATCGGCAGGAAACCGGCGGCGGTGATCAGCGTGCCGGTTAGCATCGGGAACGCGGTGCTGGTCCAGGCATAACTTGCCGCCTTGATCCGGTCGAAGCCCTGCTCCATTTTGATCGCCATCATTTCCACGGCGATGATAGCGTCGTCCACCAGCAAGCCCAGCGCCAGCACCAGGGCGCCGAGGGAAATCTTGTGCAGGCCTATCCCCAGGTAATACATACAGGCGAACGTCATCGCCAGCACCAGCGGAATGGCCAGGGCCACCACCATGCCCGTGCGTACCCCGAGGGAGAAGAAGCTCACCAGCAAGACGATGGCCAGCGCTTCGACCAACACCTGGACGAACTCGCCGACGCCGGTTTTCACGGCAGCAGGTTGGTCCGAGACCTTGCGCAGCTGCATGCCGGCCGGGAGGTTCTTCTGGATACGGGCAAACTCGATTTCCAGGGCCTTGCCCAGCACCAGAATGTCGCCGCCGTCCTTCATGGCCACGGCCAGGCCGATGGCGTCTTCACCCATGAAGCGCATGCGTGGCGCTGGTGGATCGTTGAAACCGCGGCGCACGTTGGCGACATCGGCGATGCGGAACGTACGATCGCCGACGCGAATCGGGAAGTTCTTGATCTCTTCGACCGTCTGGAAATTCCCCGAGACCCGTAGCTGCAATCGCTCGCTGGTGGTTTCGAAGAAGCCGGCGGTGGACACCGCATTCTGTTCCTCAAGCGCTTGTTGCACCGCCGCCAGCGGCAGCCCAAGGGTGGCGAGCTTGACGTTGGACAGCTCGATCCAGATTTTTTCGTCCTGCAAACCGAGCAGGTCGACCTTGCCCACATCCTTGACCCGCTGCAGCTGGATCTGGATGCGGTCCGCGTAGTCCTTGAGCACGGCGTAATCGAAACCTTCGCCGGTCAGGGCGTAGATATTGCCGAACGTGGTCCCGAATTCATCGTTGAAGAACGGCCCTTGAATACCCGGCGGCAGGGTATGACGAATATCGCTGACCTTCTTGCGCACCTGATACCAGAGGTCCGGTATATCCACCGAGTGCATGGAGTCTCGGGCGATGAACGTCACCTGTGATTCACCCGGGCGCGAGAATGACACGATGCGCTCATACTCGCCGGTTTCCATCAGCTTCTTTTCTATGCGTTCGGTGACCTGGCGCGAGACTTCCTGTGCGGTCGCCCCCGGCCAGTTGGTACGGATCACCATGGCCTTGAAGGTGAACGGCGGGTCTTCGCTTTGACCCAGCTTGGTGTAGGACAGTGCGCCGACAATCGCCAGCAGGAGCATCAGGAACAGCACGATCTGGCGATTGCGCAGCGCCCAGGCGGAAAGATTGAAACCCATCGGGGATTACTCCTTGTGCGCCAGGTTGACCACACGGTTGGAGCGATCCACCGGGCGCACGGACTGCCCGTCGAGAAGCACATGGACGCCGGCGGCCACCACCCAGTCGCTGGCATTGAGGCCTTCGAGTACCGGGACGGTTTTCTCACCGAAGGCACCGACCCGAACCGGGGTCTTCTTCAAGGTGTTGTTGGCGCTGACGACCCAGACGTAGGTCACGCCGTTCTCCGCGGTCAGCGCCGACAGTGGCACTGACAACGGTACGGATTGGGCGCTCTGAACGAAGACACGGGCGCTCTGGCCCAGTTCGACCGGGACCTTGCCCGCATTGAAGGCGATACGCGCGGCGAAGGTGCGCGACTTTGGATCGGCGGCCGGCGACAGTTCGCGGATGTGTCCGGCGAAGCGCTGGTCCGGCTGGGTCCACAGTTCTACCGAAACCGGTTGACCCACCTTGAAGCGGCCGAAGCTTGCCTCTGGCAAGCTGATCAACACTTCACGCTCACCATCGGTGGCCAGGGTAAACACCGTCTGCCCCGCCGCGACCACTTGCCCGACTTCCACCGCTCGCTTGGCCACAACGCCATCCTGCGGCGCCCGCAGCACCGCGTAACTGGCCTGATTGGTGGAGACGTTGAACTCGGCCTTGATCTGTTTAAGCCGCGCTTCACCGGACCGGTACAGGTTTTCGTGATTGTCATACTGCGAGCGACTGACCAGTTGGCGTTCCATCAGCGTTTTATAGCGATCACGCTCGGCACGCACCATGTTCAGGTTGGCCTCGGCGGCCGCGACCTGGGCACGGGTGGCCTCCAGTTGCAGGCGCACGTCCTGGGGATCGAGTTCCGCCAGCGGCTGGTCGGCCTTGACCCGCTGCCCTTCGTCGACCAATCGTCGGCTGACTTTTCCGCCAATCCGGAACGCCAACTCCGGCTCAAAGCGGGCACGGACTTCACCGGGATAACTTTCCATCGCCTGGGTTGAAGGCTCTGGCTGGACCACCATGGCCGGTCGAACGCTGACTTGAGGCGCCTCTTCGTGACCGCACGCGGTCAATAAAAACGCCAGGGTGACTGGCAACGCGAGGGGCAAGGCATAGCGGAACATGGTGAAGGACCTTTCGCCAATGGTGCTTGGAATAATTATACTGACGAGTATGTTATTAATAGCAAACTCACCAGTCCAGTAATAAAAGCGAATATGCCGAACAATCTTTCAGCACCCAATGGCCCGGGCCGCCCCAAGGATCTGGCTAAGCGCCAGGCGATCCTCGATGCAGCGAAAACGCTGTTTCTGACCAAGGGATATGCCAACACCAGCATGGATGCTGTCGCTACGCAGGCCGGGGTGTCGAAGCTCACGGTCTACAGCCACTTCAACGACAAGGAGACGCTGTTCTCCGCTGCCGTGGTGGCCAAGTGCGAGGAACAACTGCCGTCGCTGTTCTTTGAGCTGCCCGAAGGCGTGGCAGTGGAAACCGTGCTGCTGAACATCGCCCGCGGCTTTCACCAGTTGATCAATAGCGACGAGTCGGTGAACCTGCATCGACTGATCATGGCCCTGGGCAGCCAGGACCCGAAACTTTCGCTGATCTTCTTCGAGGCCGGACCTCAACGCATGCTGCACGGCATGGAGCGGTTGCTGGGCAAGATCAATCAGAGTGGCGAGTTGAGCATCGACAAACCGCGTAATGCGGCGGAACACTTTTTTTGCCTGCTCAAGGGCGCGGCGAATTTTCGGTTGCTGTATGGCTGTGGCGAGCCGCTGACCGGAGACGCGGCCGAGAGCCATGTGCAGGAAGTGGTGGGATTGTTTATGCGGGCTTATCGGCCGGAGTCAGCCAGATAGATTTGTAGCGGCCGGGCTGACGCTTTCGCGAGCAAGCCCGCTCCCACATTCGACCGTGTTTTTTCAGGGATAACGCGGTCAAGTGTGGGAGCGGGCTTGCCCGCGATGAAGGCGACTCGGTCTTAGGGCTTGAGCGCTTTCTTCGGGTAGATGTCATACCGGCTGGATTTGCCATCCAGTGCATGGCTCGGCTTGGGCCCCTCAATGCACGGCGCCTTGCGCGGACGCTTGACCACCACCCGGTGGCTGGCCAGGGCCAGGGCGGCTTCAAGCAAAGCCGGCGCATCCGGATCATCCCCAACCAGTGGCCGGAACAGGCGCATTTCCTTTTTCACCAGCGCGGTTTTCTCACGATGGGGGAACATCGGGTCGAGGTAGATCACCTGCGGCGGTTCGCCCTGCCAATTGCGCATCACCTCGATCGAGTTGCCCTTGAGCAAGCGCATGCGCGCCACGATAGGCGCCACGTCAAAATCTTCCGCGCCACGGGCCAGGCCATCTTCAAGCAAGGCACCAATCAACGGCTGACGCTCGATCAGGCTCATCTCGCAACCCAGGCTAGCCAGCACGAACGCATCCTTGCCCAGCCCCGCAGTGGCATCCAGCACACGCGGACGCACGCCTTGGGCGACGCCGACGGCCTTGGCGATCATCTGCCCACTGCCGCCACCGTACAACCGGCGATGCGCCGCGCCACCCTCGACGAAATCCACCCGCACCGGTCCGGGCGCGTCCGGCCCCAGCTGTTGCAGCTGCAGCCCCTGGTCACCCACCTGCAACGCGAACTCGCCATCAGCCACTTGCAGCGGCAGGCCCAGACGCTCGGCCCATTGCTCGGCCTGGGGCTCGAAGGCCGCGCTCAGCGCCTCGACATGGATGCGGCAGGCCGCAGGTTGATCAATCATGGGAAAACACGCTCAAAAAATTAATGATCGGCAAAAACGGCCGATAACAAAACTATCGAGCATTTTGCCAGAGCTGAGCGTCGACCGAGAGAAATGTCAGACATTCAACCCACAATCACAGGCTTTATCTCGCCCTACGGCGATTACAACCTGCGAAATACCCAGGTACTGAGCGGCGTCAGTCACATATGGCAGGATTTCTTTGCCCGTGCACTGGCCGAACAGTCGGGTGAAGTGCTGCCACAATCGCTGAATTTTCCACCGGTCGATTTGCAAAGCCCGGTTGAACCCACCGTGGGCAGTGACCTGCTGGCACACATCGTTGCCCAGCGCGAATGCGACGTGAAAGACAACGAAGTTCGCCCGCCCGAACCGCTGTTCCTGCCAATTGCCGAGTTCGAAATGGACCTGGCCGACAAACCATTCCCACCGTTCCCCGCCGAAGCAATCGTTGCCCAGCAGCAACAGCAAGACTTCGAGAGCGGCTGGGTGCGCCCGATCGTGCTCACCGCCGGTCAGCCGTTGCCGCAAGTCGGTCCCGCGCCGCAACCGCGTCCACTGCATTTGCCGATCGCCGAGTTCGAGCTCGATCTGCTGGACAAGCCGTTCCCGCCGTTCTCGCCTGAAGAACTGCTGGAGCAACAGAAACAACTCGATTTCGATAACGGCTGGGCACGCCCGATCATCCTGCAGAACCTGCGCCTTGCCGCCTAAGCGTCACCGACAGACCCACCAAGGCCCGACATCCAGATGAAAGTGATTGCGATGGGCGGCGTTGTAATCCGGACTCAGCACCACGCTGAACAGGCCACAGGCGCCATCGCGCACCTGCCTTAAAAATCTTCCATCCTGATTATCCTTCGGCCAATCCCTGAGTACATCGACAGTCCGGCCATCCGCCAGTCGAAAACCGGCGATATCCAGTGCATTGGCCGACGCGTGCTGGCTGAGCCTGCCATTCTCGCGACTGTAGACATTGCGGCAGGCAAAGCTGCCAAGGTGATCGACCCGTGTGACCGCTTGCCCGTAGATCGCCTGCGCCACAGGTTGCAGCGCGTGATGCTCGAACAGGGCAAACGACACGGCGAGTCGGCAGCTGGCAAGGAAACTGCTGCTCAAGGCCACGTCCCCGCCCTGTACACGCAAGACATTGGTCAGCGGACATTTGGCGTCCGGGCTGTCGGCCTGATGGGTCACGCGCAATCCGGAGCTGCTCAATGCCTGCTCGCACAGCTGCGAATCAACGCGCAGACGCATCAGTTTGAAGCGGGTCAGCAGGTTGGGCTCCGCCTTGACGTCCAGCGGCGCCCAGGGATTCCACTGCGGCGGCAAGGAGATCCAACCGCGCCAGACGCCCACTCCCGCAACTGCGATGATCAACAGGATCAGCAGCAGCCACCCGCGAAACCGCACCGTCAGCCTTTGAAAAACTGATTGGCCTGGGCGTAGGGCATGGAGCGCGACGTGAAGCCGAACGTGCCCGCCGTCTTGATCTCTTCGGCCGCGCGGTAGAACTCACCCAGCGCCGCCAGGGCCAGTGCCGAGCCGACACTGATGCGCTTGACGCCCATTTCGCCCAGTTGCTCGACCGTCAGCTTCAAGCCGCCGGACATCAACACATTGACCGGTTTCGGCGCCACGGCGCGAACCACCGCCAATACCTCTTCAGCGCTGCGCAACCCTGGCGCATACAACACGTCGGCACCCGCTTCGGCGAATGCCTGCAAGCGGCGAATCGTGTCGGCCAGATCCGGATTGCCATGCAGATAGTTCTCGGCCCGGGCTGTCAGCGTGAACGCGAAAGGCAAGCTGCGAGCCGCAGCGACGGCGGCCTCGATGCGCGCCACGGCATGTTCGAAGCAATAAATCGGCGCGTCCGGTCGGCCCGTGAAGTCTTCGATCGAACCGCCGACGGCACCTGCGGCCGCCGCCGCCAGAATGCTTTGCGCACATTCGGCAGGATCATCGGCAAATCCGTTTTCCAGATCGACCGCGACCGGCAGGTCGGTGGCGGCGACAATCGCCCGGACGTTGGCCAGGGTGTCGTCCAATGTCAGGCCGCCATCGGGGCGTCCCTGGGAAAAAGCGTAACCGGCGCTGGTAGTCGCCAGCGCCTCGAAACCCAGGCTGGCGAGCATCCTGGCCGAACCGGCATCCCACGGGTTGGGAATCACAAAAACCCCGTCGCGTTCGTGCAAGGCTCTGAACGCTTGGGCTCGAAGGGTTTGCGCATCCATTGGCTGGCTCCTCTGAAAGGGAAACGAGTCCGCTTCAGAGCAAGCCAAGTTGCTCCGCCGCGGGTTCTCTGTATAGCTCAGGCAGCGCCGGCAAGCCAGGCAGACGCAGCATCAGGCGCGCGTGGAAACGTTGTGCCAGTTTCGCCGCGAGCACATTGTCGGCGGTGTGCAGGAAGATGTAAGGCGTACGGCCCTCTTCGATCCACAGGGCGATTTTCTCCACCCACGGCAACAGAAACGGTTCATTGGCTTCAAGCTGCGGATGACCGATGAAACGCACCTGCGGCAATTGCGTGAACGCTGCCGGGCGCGGCGGCACACGGGGTTTCTTCGATTGGGCGTGCAGCACCGAAGGGTCGGTGGAGGTACAGCTGAACAAAGCACGGGGATCAAGGCAGATGCGCTCGACCCCACGATCGAGCAACAGGCGATTGAGCATCCGCTCGTTCTCGCCCTTGGCAAAGAACTCGTCATGCCGCACTTCAACGGCCAGCGGGCGCTGCAGCGCGTCGATGAATCCGGCCAGCTCGGGCAAGCGTTGCGGCGTAAAGCCCTTGGATAATTGCAGCCACAACGGCGCTACCCGCTCGCCCAGCGGGCTGAGCAATCGGGTGAAGGTTTCGGCGGCAGTCAGTTGTTCCCGCAGGTCCCCGCCGTGACTGATCTCGCGGGGAAACTTCGCGGTGAAGCGAAAGTGTGCGGGCATGACCTCGGCCCATCGTTGCACGGTACTGGCAGAGGGACTCGCGTAGAAGGTCGTATTGCCTTCCACGGCGTTGAACACTTGGCAATAGAGACCCAGAAAATCGGCGGGCCTGGCCGCTGCCGGGTAGAGGTAATCACGCCAGGCGTTTTCGCTCCAGGACGGGCAACCGAGGTAGTAAGGCAACATCAGATGTACAGGTCGAGGCCCAGCACTTGTGCATCCCAATCGACGAAACTGGCGGTGCTCAGGTAACTGGCCAGCGCCATTGCCACGCTTTTGTTCATCGCGCGGTGATAAAGCATGTCCTGCTGGCGGGCGGGAAGATTGCTCAGCTTCTGCGCAGCGGCTTTGGCGGCACGGGCAGCCAGCTGTTCTTCAGTCGCAAATGCAAGTTCGCCTTCGATATCGACGGACTCGTCTTCCACTCGCGGGTCTTTGCGAGGCTTGCGCTTGATGGGGTAGGACTGAGAGGAAACGCCGTCTATACGCATAGGTGCATGCTCGGTATCAGTAATGGCAGTCTAGTGGCACATAACCCACATCGCAAACTGCCTAGTGATAACTAGAACACATAAAAGGCAAAAGGTTTAAAACCCGGGGTTAGAAAAACGACGATTGGCTGGCGTTTACCTTGTGGCGAGGGGATTTATCCCCGCTGGGCTACGAAGCGGCCCCAAAAAAATGGGACTGCTATGCAGTCCAACGGGGATAAATCCCCTCGCCACAGGAGAATGCTTAACGTGCTTTAGGTGTCGCCACTTTATCGCGCAGATAAACCGGCTGCGCCTCATCCGCCACGATCGCCTCGCCACGTTCCCAAGCGAAACGCGCCAGGGTCAACAAATCTTCAGCATGGGGCAACATGCCCGCATCCTGCCCGCTCAGGCTCACGCCAATGCGTTCGGCATAGCCCCAACCGGTGCCCGCGCCGAACCACTCACCGCTGGCATCGGCCGGCAATGCAGCGACTTCCGGTGGCAATACCGCTTCGGCGCCAATCAGGCGCATCTCCCCTGCCGATTCGCGGTAGCAACCCCAATACACCTCGTCCATCCGCGCATCGATGGCCGCCGCGACCTGGCTGGCACCGTGTTCGCGATAGGCGCGTTGGGCCAGCACCGCCAGGTTCGACACCGGCAATACCGGGCGATCGAGTGCGAAGGCCAGGCCTTGCACCACACCGATGGCAATCCGCACGCCGGTGAATGCACCCGGCCCGCGACCGAAGGCGATGGCATCGACCGCTTGCAGGGTGGTACCGGCATCGGCGAGCAATTGCTGGATCATCGGCAGCAGCTTCTGTGCATGCAGGCGCGGAATCACCTCGTAATGGCTCGTCACTTTGCCGTCATGCAGCAAGGCAACGGAGCAAGCTTCAGTCGCGGTGTCCAGGGCCAGCAAGGTGCTCATCGATGTTTCCACAAGAGAGGTCAGAAAAAAGTCCGTCAGTATAAACAACTACGGCCCGCAAGCGGGCCGTAGAAGATCAAGCTATTTTCAGCTCAGGGCAGCCAGCACCTTGTCGGTGATCGCTTCAACCGAGCCGACGCCTTCGATATGGCTGTACTTCGGCTTGCCGTTGGCAGCAGACAGCTTCTGGTAGAAGTCCACCAGCGGTTTGGTCTGCGAATGGTAGACGGACAGGCGATGACGCACGGTTTCTTCAGTGTCGTCCTTGCGCTGTACCAGCTCTTCGCCGGTGATGTCGTCCTTGCCAGCAATTTTCGGCGGGTTGTAGACGATGTGGTAGACACGACCGCTGGCCTCGTGAACACGGCGACCGGCGATACGCTGCACGATCTCTTCGTCTTCAACGGCGATTTCAACCACCGCGTCGAGCTCGACACCGGCAGTCACCAGGGCTTCAGCCTGGGGAATGGTGCGCGGGAAACCGTCGAACAGGAAACCGTTGGCGCAGTCGGACTGGGCGATACGGTCCTTTACCAGGGCGATGATCAAGTCATCGGACACCAGGCCACCGGCATCCATGATGCTCTTGGCCTTGATGCCCAGCTCGGTGCCAGCCTTGACCGCGGCACGCAGCATGTCGCCGGTGGAGATTTGCGGAATACCGAATTTTTCGGTGATGAACTTAGCCTGAGTACCTTTACCGGCCCCGGGAGCTCCCAGCAGAATGACGCGCATCGATGTGCTCCTCAATTTTTTATATGGATAACGTCAGATTCGCCTCGTGGGGCCAATCTCAAAAATAGGGTCGTGACCGCCCAAACGGCCAAAGGCTGATCAAGATACACAGCAGGCTTCGCCCACACAAGCCGCCAAAAGTCGGAGAAACCACTGCCTGTCGTGACCGCGCAACCCGGTTCCCCAAGTCGCAACCCCATCATTAACTGTCGCCTGGCAGCACTTTTTTACCCGCCTTTGAACCGCATCCGGCGCTCCCGCCGGATGCCCAAAAGCATGGCAAAAATCCTCAGCCGGTGTTGCGCAAACCGGCGGCAATCCCTGCTACAGACACCAGCAACGCCTGTTCTACCGGGCTGTCCTGGGCCACATCCGGTTGCCGCGATCGTGCCAGCAACTCTGCCTGCAATAGATGAAGCGGGTCGAGGTAAGTGTTGCGCAAGCGGATGAATTCCAGGGTGGCTGGGCTATGTGCCAGCAGCTGCGACTGACCGGTCAAGCCGAGAACGATGGCGCATGCCTGCGACAATAGGTCGCGTAAATGCGCGCCCAAAGGTAGCAAGTCCGGCTCGACCAGACGCTCGTCGTAGGAGCGGGCAATATCCGCATCGGCCTTGGCCAGGACCATTTCCAGCATGTCGATGCGCGTGCGGAAAAACGGCCACTGCTCGCGCATCTGCTGCAGCAGTTCGCCCTCACCGCGCTCCAGCGCTTTGCTCAGGGCCGCTTCCCAGCCCAGCCAGGCGGGCAGCATCAACCGGGTCTGGGTCCAGCCGAAGATCCACGGGATGGCCCGCAGGCTTTCGATCCCGCCGGCACGGCGCTTGGCCGGGCGACTGCCCAGCGGCAGGCGCCCTAGCTCCTGTTCCGGGGTGGACTGGCGGAAATATTCCACGAACTGCGGATTTTCCCGCACCACCGCACGGTAGGCGCTGACCCCATCGGCGGCCAGTTCGTCCATCAGATGGCGCCACTCAGGTGTCGGCGGCGGCGGTGGCAGCAAGGTCGCTTCGAGCACCGCGGCCAGATACAGATTGAGGTTTTGCTCAGCAATGTCCGGCAGGCCGAATTTGAATCGAATCATCTCCCCCTGCTCGGTGGTGCGGAAGCGTCCGGCGACTGAACCCGGCGGCTGCGACAGAATCGCCGCGTGCGCCGGGCCGCCACCCCTCCCCACCGTGCCGCCGCGACCATGGAACAACAGCAGTTCCACGTCGTGCGAGCGGCAGATATCCACCAGTTGTTCCTGCGCCCGGTACTGGGCCCAGGCGGCTGCCGTGGTCCCTGCGTCCTTGGCCGAGTCGGAATAACCGATCATCACTTCCTGCGGGCCTTGCAGGCGCGAGCGATAGCCCGGCAGCAACAAGAGTTTCTCGATCACTGGACCTGCGTTATCGAGGTCGGCAAGGGTTTCGAACAGCGGCACCACGCGCATCGGCCGCAATACCCCTGACTCCTTGAGCAGTAGCTGCACGGCCAGCACGTCGGAAGCAGCACCGGCCATGGAAATCACGTAGGAGCCCAGCGACGCCCCTGGCGCCGCAGCGATTTCCCGGCAAGTCGCCAGCACTTCGGCGGTATCGGCCGAAGGCTTGTAGTAGGCCGGCAACAAGGGCCGACGGTTATTCAGTTCGCGCGTCAGGAAGACGATACGCTCTTCTTCGCTCCAGTCTTCATAGCGACCCAGGCCAAGGTAGTCGGTGATTTCGGTCATGGCCGCGGTATGGCGCGACGAGTCCTGACGTACGTCGAGGCGCACCAGGAACAGGCCGAACGTCACGGCCCGGCGCAGGCAATCGAGCAAGGGACCGTCGGCGATGACGCCCATGCCGCACTCATGCAGCGAGTGGTAGCACAGCTCCAGTGGGTCGAGCAGGTCGCGATTGTCTTGCAGCACATCGGCCGGTGCAGGTGTCGGCGTCGACAACGCGGTGTGCGCCCAGCTTCGCGTGGCGCGCAGGCGTTCGCGTAGCTGCTTGAGCACAGCGCGGTAAGGTTCGGCGCTGTCGCCAGCCTTGGCCTTCAATTCTTCACTGGCCTGCTGCATCGACAACTCCGCAGCCAGATGATCGACATCGCGCAGGTACAAATCGGCCGCCATCCAGCGCGCCAGCAGCAGTACTTCACGGGTCACGGCCGCCGTCACGTTGGGGTTGCCGTCGCGGTCGCCACCCATCCACGAGGCAAAACGAATCGGCGCCGCTTCCAATGGCAAATGCAGTCCCGTGGCGGCATGCAGGGCCTGGTCCGCCTTGCGCAGGTAATTGGGGATCGCTTGCCACAGCGAATGCTCGATCACCGCGAAGCCCCATTTGGCTTCGTCAACCGGCGTCGGGCGCGTGCGGCGGATTTCTTCGGTGTGCCAGGCTTCGGCGATCAGGCGCTGCAACGTCGACTTGATCTGCTCGCACTCAGCGCTGGTCAGGTCGCGATGGTCCTGCGCCGCCAGTTGCGCGGCGATGGCGTCGTATTTCTGGATCAGCGTGCGGCGCGCGACTTCGGTCGGGTGCGCCGTCAGCACCAGCTCGATTTCCAGCCGTCCCAACTGACGGGCCAGGGACTCGGCGCCATGACCTTCGGCGCGCAGGCGGGCGAGCAGCTCTGGCAGGACCCGCGCCTCGAAGGGCGCGGGCTGGGATTCTTCACGTCGGTGAATCAGCTGGTACTGCTCGGCAATGTTGGCCAGGTTGAGAAACTGGTTGAACGCCCGCGCCACTGGCAGCAGTTCGTCCTCCGTCAACTGGTTGAGGCTGGCGCTAAGCTCGGCGTCCATGGAACCGCGACGGTCAGCCTTGGCGCCCTTGCGGATCTGCTCGATCTTGTCGAGAAAACCGTCCCCGTACTGTTCCCGAATGGTGTTGCCCAACAACTCACCGAGCAGGTGAACGTCTTCGCGCAAGCGTGCATCAATATCGGTCATCAACAGTTCTCCAGCGAAAAATCCGGTCGACCAGGAACCTTAAGAGTGCCGCTCCAGACCGGTTCTTACAAGCAAGACGACGAAGGGCCTTTAAACCTTTGGCGTAAAAGCTAGTCTCAAGGGTAAGCCGTACAACGGCTTGTCGCCGGCATCTGCCGGACATTCCCCGCCTGCCGGGAGCAGGAGTGCAATGAGGTCATTATGAAAATCCGCGAGCTTGCCAACCACTGGGAAGAAAACGCCAAGGGTCGCCTGACCGACACAGGCTATTCGATTCATCTGGACGTGGAGGCTGCCGCACGGCTTGCGGCGATTATCGAGATGTACCCCAAGCGGCATCCTGAAGAACTGCTGGGCGAGTTGATCGGGGCTGCCCTGGAAGAACTGGAAAAAAGTTTTCCGTATGTGAAAGGTTCCACCGTAGTGGCCACTGATGAAGAGGGCGATCCGTTGTACGAAGACATCGGCCCGACCCCACGTTTCCTCGCTTTGTCCCGTCGTCATTTGCATGACCTGTCGGCCGCTGGCGACAAGCAAAAGCACTGATTTTTTTTGTATTTGTCCCTCCTGAAAATCACTGTTCGCACCCCTTTCGAGGGGTGTGATCAGCTATGTTCATCGCCACATTCCTCGATATAGAGCCCTTCGAGCTGCGTCGAAGTTTTTTCGATAGCCAGCTAAATTTCTGAACTTTCAAAAAACGCCTCGGGTCAACCCAGTAACCACGCCTGGGACGGCCGTTTCAAAAAGCCTTGTGAAATACGGTTTCGGCTCATTGCCCAGGATGGATATTCACGTTGCTCAGGAGTTAGCCCAATGGAGTTGAAAACGATGAAAACCCGAACTGGCAAATCCTCTTCCCTGCACGGACTGAAAATGGCGGCACTGGCCATCGGCACAGGCCTCGTGCTGGCCGGTTGCGCGGGTAACCCGCCCACCGAGCAATTCGCCGTCACCGAGTCAGCGGTCAACAGCGCCGTCAGTGCCGGTGGTACCGAGTTCGCGGCAGTGGAAATGAAGGCTGCACAAGACAAACTCAAGCAAGCCGAAATCGCCATGCACGACAAGCAGTTCGATCAAGCCAAGACCTTGGCCGAACAGGCTGAGTGGGACGCTCGTGTAGCCGAGCGCAAAGCCCAGGCGATGAAAGCCGAACAATCTGTGAAGGACTCTCAGAAAGGGGTTCAGGAACTGCGTCAGGAAAGCCAGCGCACCGTTCAGTAACAGTGCTGCACGACGTGTTTCTTACTCGATTGAAAAGGACTAAAACCATGAATTCAAAAAATTTGATGATCCCTGCCCTGCTGGCCGCCAGCGTTGCTTTGGCCGCATGCTCAACGCCACCGAACGCCAACCTGGAACAGGCCCGCACCAATTATTCCGGCCTGCAAGCCAACCCACAGGCGAGCAAAGTCGCGGCGCTGGAAACCAAGGACGCCAGCGATTACCTGGACAAGGCCGACAAGGCCTACCTGGACAAGGAAGACCCGGCCAAGGTTGACCAGTTGGCCTACCTGACCAACCAGCGTGTCGAAGTGGCGAAACAGACCATCGCCCTGCGCACCGCCGAAGCCAATCTGAAGAACGCTTCTGCACAACGGGCCCAGGCGCGTCTTGACGCCCGCGACCAGCAGATCAAGCAACTTCAAGACAGCCTCAATGCCAAACAGACCGATCGCGGCACGTTGGTGACCTTCGGTGATGTGCTGTTCGCCACCGACAAGGCCGAGCTGAAATCCAACGGCATGATGAACATCAACAAACTGGCGCAGTACCTTCAGGAAAATCCGGACCGCAAGGTGATTGTCGAGGGTTACACCGACAGCACCGGTACCGCCTCGCACAACCAGTCACTGTCGGAACGCCGCGCCAGCTCCGTGCGCATGGCGCTGGTGAAGATGGGTGTTGATCCAACCCGTATCGTCGCCCAGGGTTATGGCAAGGAATATCCCGTGGCGGAAAATACCAGCGTCTCGGGCCGGGCACAGAATCGTCGGGTGGAAGTGACGATTTCCAATGACAACCAGCCGGTGATTCCGCGTTCGGCGGTGAGCTCGAATTAAGCATCATGCAATAATCTAAAAGCCCCGCCTGATCTGATCAGGCGGGGCTTTTAGTTTTCAAGATCAAAAGATCGCAGCCTTCGGCAGCGCCTACTGTTCCAGCTTCTGCGGCGTTTCCTGCCCCATGCAGCGCACCGCCTTCTTCTTGTTGTTGACCAGCACGCCGGTCAGGCCTTTCTGCTCGGTGTCGAACAACACCAACACACCATCGATGCACTGCGCCACTTGCGCCGCCGGCTCCAGGGAGACTTTGTAATCTTCGCCCGGCACGGTCTTGAGCATGGTGAAATCGTTGAGCAGCAACGCATCCTCTGGCTTGGCGAAGTGCAGGTAGCCGTACCACCACAAGGCCGCGACGGTGCCGAGGATGCTGCAGATACCGGTGATGATCAGCGGGATGGCGTTACGTTCTTCACTCATTGCGGGCTCTCTGGTGGTTCATTTTCAGAATGTTCGGGTGCCGGGTAATTGGGGATTTCGCCCAAGCGGCGCAGGCCGTTGAAATGCTGCGGGTCATCGAGATAACGCAACATGACCTTGCGCCAGACCGGGTCGGCGAATGTCTGCACGTGACCGCCACGGGTCAGTTGCAGCACCCTGGGCGGCGGCGCAGCTTGATACAGACGGATGCCGTTGGAAAGAGGCACGAGCGGATCGTCGATGCTGTGATAGATCAGTTTCGGCACGCCATTGAGCTGCGCCATGGAATTGATTGCACTGTCGCCATCAGGCACCAGCCAGGACAGCGGCACCTGGAACGCCCAGAACACCCATGAATTGCTCAGCGCATAACGACCGACACTGCGGTAACTGGCAGGCACACCATCGAGCACAATCGCCTTCAGTTGTTTTTGCCGCTCGGGGTGTTGCACGAGGTAGTGAACCGCCATCGAACCGCCGAGGCTCTGTCCCAGCACGATCAGCGGCTTGCCCTTGACCTCCGGGGCCTGGTCGAGCCACTTGAACGCGGCGTCGATGTCCTGATAGATCGCCGGCAAGCTCGGTTCGCCCTCGGACAAGCCGTAACCGCGATAGTCCACCAGCAACACCTGGTAACCCTCTTTAGGCAGCCACCAGCTCCCGCCCAGGTGCATGGGCAGGTTGCCACCGTTGCCGTGCAGGTGCAGAACAGTGCCTTTGACCTCGACACCTTTTTTTGCCGGCAGCCACCAGCCGTGCAGCTTGAGGCCGTCGGCGGTAGTCAGGGTGACATCGCGGTATTCGAGCTTGGCTTTTTCCGGGGTGAACAACTGGCCTGGCTCGGGGTAGAACAGCAGCGAGCTGCAACCGCTCAGGGCCAGGAGAAGGCAGAAGATGCCGAGGATTCTCATCCGGTGAAACCTCGCGAAAAAATGAGGTGGAACGTAATTCACATGTGGGAGCGGGCTTGCTCGCGAAAGCGGTGTGTCAGACAACAGAAATGTTGAATGTTAGACCGTATTCGCGAGCAAGCCCGCTCCCACATTTGGTCCGCGCCTTCCTAAAGAATGTTGGAGTAATCCGCCTCGATCCGGTCCAGGCTCAGGTGATTGAGGAAGTTGGAGAAACACATCCACGCCGACAACGCGTTCATGTCGCGAAACTGTTCAGGCAGGTACTTGGGCGGCACCACCAGGCCTTCATCCACCAGCAGGCGCAAGGTGCGCATGTCTTCCAGGGTAGTCTTGCCGCAGAACAACAGCGGTATCTGCTCCAGCTTGCCTTTACGCACGGCCAGTTGAATGTAGTTGTAAATCATGATGAAGCCCTTGAGGTAGGACAAGTCTTTGGTGAATGGCAGACCTGTCGGCACCGAGCCGCGGAAAACGCGACTGGCGTTGCTGTAGCTCTCGGGCATCTCGAAGCCTTGTTCACGGAAGAACTCGAACACCTGCAGGAAATCCGCGCCCTCCTCGACCATGTGAATGGCCCGCGTGCGGTTGGTCAGTTTGCGCAGGCGGCTCGGGTAGGAGGCAAAGGTGATGATTTCCATCAGGATCGCCAGGCCTTCCTGGGTCACCGTCGACGAGGGCGGCCCCTTGGACAGGAAGGTACAGATCGGCTGGTTCAAACCGTTGAGGGTGGTACCGACATGCACCAGCCCTTCGTGGACCTCCAGGGCGCGCACATCGCGCTGATTGAACATCGCATCGGAGCGGATCTTGATGTAGTCAGCGCCGGCCGCCGCATCGGCGACGATGCCGTCAGACTCGAACACGCGGATGGTTTCCTCGGCTTCGCCAAATACTTTGTTCAAGCGATGTTGCAACAGGTCGACCGCTTCCTTGGCCGTCAGCGTCTTCGGTTCATCCTTGAGGTCGCCACGACCGTCGATGTTGTTCAGGTACTCGGACAACATCATGCCCAGGTCGGACAGGGTCGGGTCGCCAGCATGAAAGGCGTCCGAAGCAGCGCCATACAACTCCTGGGAAATCAGGCCGAAATCCTCGGTGCCACGCGCTTCGAGCATGCGCACCACCATCCGGTATTCCTTGCACATGCGGCGCATGATTTGCCCGACCGGGTTGAACTGGCCGAGTTGACGGGTGATGTCGCGCTCGATGTTCTGGAATTCCAGCTTGACCTTGCTGGAATCGAAGGCCAACGGACGGTTGAGATAGTAATCACGGTCCACCGCGGGCATTTCCTTGCCCTTGGCCTTGAGGAAGCCCTTGCGGATGTTGTCGTCCCATTTCACCGCATCGAGGACACGAATCGGCGTCTGTGCCAGCACAATGCGATCGGACAAAATGCGTATCGACTGCTGGTAATCGTCCACCCGGAACTCCTGTTGAAACCTGTTGGTTATTGGGCCTTGGCCTGGCGCTGGTAGCGGACCGCTTCGACGAATACATCGGAGTTGGCGGGATCGTCGAGGTAGGCCGATACCTGGTCCATCTTGCTGTCGATCAACACACCCTCGCCGTCGTCGGTCTGGAAGCCTTCGCCACTGAGAATTTTCTGCCCAAGCGCCTGCTTGATTTGCTCGAGGTCGAGGTTGTACACCACCAGTTCACGCTTGTCGGTGAGTTCGAGGCCGGCAATCGTGAAATGCCCGCCGAACCGGGCCGGCACTTTCGCCGAGAGATACCAGCGGCTACCGTGGTGAGACAGGGTAAATGGATAGGCTTCGCGTTCCTTGGGCCTGGCCTTGAAGTAGCTGACCGCCTGATAGCGATTGTCGCCGATGCGCGTCAACTCCAGATTCAGCGGTTCACCCCAGGCGTTGGTACTGGTCCATTTTCCCAGTAACCCCTTTGGCGCGGGCTCGCTCGTGGGCAGCGGCTCCTTGAAAGTCACCAGGCAGCCGCTGAGCAGCAGGAACGACAAGGCGATCACTACGGCGCGCCAAGCTTTCATTCAATACTCCCTATTTGGAACGAGCTCCATCCCAAGGTGGGAGCGGGCTTGCTCGCGAAAGCGGTACAACATTCAACATTGATATCGACTGACACACCGTCTTCGCGGGCAAGCCCGCTCCCACAGGGGTTAAGCGTACACCCCAGCGGATTAAACCGAAGCCAGCACCAAATGCATATAACGCGTCAGTATGCCGAGCATCTCCTCTTCGGCATCCGGTTCGGCGTCGTTGAGCAGGCCCTGATATTCCATCCGTCCGATTATCGCCGTCAACACTTTGGCGTCCTGTTGTGGTTCGCGAGAGCCCAGCACCTGGAAAAGCTGGCAGGAGCCCTGCAACAGGATTTGCTGATGGGAGCGCACCAACTGGGCCAGGCGCGGGTTCAGCAGCGCTTCCTGGCGGAACGCCTGCTCGGCCATCAAGTGCTCACGGCGGGTGATCAGTTGCCGGTGGACATAGTCGGTCATCAACCGCGCAATGTCGTCCGCCAACTTTGATCGAGCCTGCGCACTGCCATCGCCACTGGCGATCATGTCGCGCAGCAGGCCCTCGTTGTTCACCCACAGCTTGGCCATGTAGGCCGCGCTGCGCTCCACATACTGGGCGAAGGTATCGGTGAGCAGGTCATCGATATCCTTGAAGTAGTAAGTGGTTGCCGATAACGGCACTTGCGCCTCGGCAGCCACCGCACGATGCCTTACGGCCCGCACGCCATCGCGCACGACAATGCGCATCGCGGCATCGAGAATGTCCTGTCGACGTTGCTCGCTGCCCTGCCGGCTGGCCTTGCGGCCCTGGTACTGAACACTTTCAGCAACCGCAGTGGCGATACCCGCTGCACCTTCTTGAGCCATTGCACGATTCACGACAGGTCTTTCCTCTCAGATGAAACTAACAAGTTGATACGTTTGTACCAGACAGGCAATAAAAAGCCGCCTGAAGAGGCGGCTTTTTTATTGAAACACTTACGCCTGTGGCCGCATGTGCGGGAACAGGATCACGTCGCGGATCGACGGGGAGTTGGTCAACAACATCACCAGGCGGTCGATGCCGATGCCTTCACCGGCCGTCGGTGGCATGCCGTACTCCAGCGCGCGCACGAAGTCGGCGTCGTAGTGCATGGCTTCGTCGTCGCCAGCGTCCTTGTCGGCCACCTGGGCCATGAAACGCTCGGCCTGGTCTTCCGCGTCGTTCAACTCGGAGTAGGCGTTGGCGATTTCACGACCACCGATGAACAGCTCGAAGCGGTCGGTGACATTCGGGTTCTCGTCGTTGCGGCGAGCCAGCGGCGACACTTCGAACGGGTACTGGGTAATGAAGTGCGGCTGCTCCAGCTTGTGCTCGACCAGCTCTTCGAAAATCATCACCTGCAGCTTGCCCAGGCCTTCGAAGCCCAGCACCTTGGCGCCGGCCTTCTTGGCGATGGCGCGAGCCTTGTCGATGTCGTTCAGGTCATCGGCGGTCAACTCAGGGTTGTACTTGAGGATCGAGTCGAACACCGACAGGCGCACGAACGGCTCGCCGAAGTGGAACACCTTGTCGCCGTACGGCACGTCGGTGCTGCCCAGGACCAGCTGTGCCAGCTCACGGAACAGTTCTTCGGTCAGGTCCATGTTGTCTTCGTAGTCGGCGTAGGCCTGGTAGAACTCCAACATGGTGAATTCAGGGTTGTGACGAGTCGAAACGCCTTCGTTACGGAAGTTGCGGTTGATCTCGAACACTTTTTCGAAGCCACCAACCACCAGACGCTTGAGGTACAGCTCTGGCGCGATACGCAGGAACATTTCCATGTCCAGCGCGTTGTGGTGGGTTTCGAACGGCTTGGCCGCGGCGCCACCTGGAATGGTCTGCAGCATCGGCGTTTCGACTTCGAGGAAGTCGCGCTTCATCAGGAAGCTGCGAATGTGCGCGATCACTTGCGAACGTACGCGGAACGTCTGGCGCACGTCTTCGTTGACGATCAGGTCAACGTAACGCTGGCGATAGCGCTGTTCGGTGTCGGTCAGGCCGTGGTGCTTGTCCGGCAGCGGGCGCAGGGACTTGGTCAGCAGGCGCACGTGGGTCATTTCAACGTACAGGTCACCTTTGCCGGAACGGGCCAGGGTGCCTTCGGCAGCAATGATGTCGCCCATGTCCCAGGTTTTCACCGCGGCCAGGGTGTCTTCGGACAGGGTCTTGCGGTTGACGTAGACCTGGATGCGCCCGGTCATGTCCTGGATCACCATGAACGAGCCACGGTTGAGCATGATGCGACCGGCAACCTTGACCGGGATTGCAGCCTCTGCCAGCTCTTCCTTGGTCTTGTCCGCGTACTGTTTCTGCAAGTCATTGCAGTAGTTTTCGCGGCGGAAGTCGTTGGGGAAGGCATTGCCCTTGGCGCGCTCGGCAGCAAGCTTTTCCTTGCGCAGGGCGATCAGGGAGTTTTCTTCCTGTTGCAGGGCTTGCGGGTCGAGTTCTAGGTCGCTCATGTCTTTAAATATTCCATCACAGGTTCGTTGCCCCCGGGCCTGCGGCCCGGGGATCGCCAGCAAGCCGGCTCCTACAGGGATCGGGACCGATCCCGTATTGCATGTCTTACAGCCCTGATTTCAGGCTGGCTTCCAGGTATTCGTCGATATCGCCGTCGAGCACCTTGTCGCAGTCGCTGCGTTCGATGTTGGTACGTAGATCCTTGATCCGCGACGCATCGAGCACATAAGAACGGATCTGGTGACCCCAGCCGATATCCGACTTGGTGTCTTCCAGCGCCTGGGACGCGGCGTTGCGTTTCTGCATTTCCTGCTCATACAACTTGGCCCGCAGCATTTTCATGGCGGTGTCCTTGTTGGCATGCTGGGAACGTTCGTTCTGGCAGCTGACCACGGTATTGGTCGGTACGTGGGTGATACGTACGGCCGAGTCGGTGGTGTTTACGTGCTGGCCACCGGCACCGGAGGAACGATAGGTGTCGATCCGCAGGTCCGCCGGGTTGATCTCGATTTCCACCTTGTCATCGATCTCTGGCGAGACGAAAACCGCCGAGAACGAAGTGTGGCGACGGTTGCCAGAGTCGAACGGGCTCTTGCGAACCAGGCGATGTACGCCGATCTCGGTACGCAGCCAGCCAAAGGCGTATTCACCCTTGATGTGCACGGTCGCGCCCTTGATGCCCGCGACTTCACCGGCCGACAGTTCCATGATAGTGGCGTCGAAACCGCGTTTGTCCGCCCAGCGCAGGTACATGCGCAGCAGGATGTTGGCCCAGTCCTGGGCCTCGGTGCCACCGGAGCCGGCCTGGATATCCAGGTAGGCGTTGTTCGGGTCCATTTCATGGCTGAACATGCGGCGGAATTCAAGCTTGGCGAGGTTTTCCTCAAGACGGGCCAGCTCGGCGACGACATCGCCCACTGCGCCTTCGTCGTTTTCTTCGACAGCCATGTCCAGCAGGTCGCGGCAATCGGCCAGACCCGTGTTCAGTTCGTCGAGGGTATCGACGATCTGCGCCAGCGCAGCGCGCTCGCGGCCCAATTCCTGGGCGTATTCAGGTTTGTTCCAGACACTCGGATCTTCAAGCTCGCGATTGACCTCGGTCAGGCGCTCATGCTTTTGATCGTAGTCAAAGATACCCCCGAATAGTTTCGGAGCGCTCGGACAGGTCCTTGATGGTGTTAAGGATCGGGTTGATTTCCATGGCGGGCAGCACTCGTTGGCGAACTTTTGAAAGCCGGCGAGTATACCGGCAAACGGCCGGAAACGGCAGTCCGCTTGGCCGAAAAGGCCTGCCTACGCAATCCCCACCTGATTACGCCCGTTGTTCTTCGCCTGGTACAGCCCCTTGTCCGCCGCCAAGATCAATTCACGACAATTGCTGCCAGATGTCGGGATCATGGTCGACAGGCCGATGCTGATGGTCAGGCTCGATCCTTCGGTCGGGGCTATATGCGGGATCTTCAGCGCGGCCACGGTCATGCGCAGTTTTTCCGCCACCAGCCGCGCGCCGCCCTGCGAGGTGTTGGGCAGTACCAGGGCGAATTCTTCGCCGCCGTAGCGGGCCGGGAGGTCGGAAGGCCGGGAGCTGGCGTCGCGGATCGCCGCGGCGACCTGGCGCAAGGCTTCGTCGCCTTCCAGGTGACCGAAGGTGTCGTTGTAGGTCTTGAAATAGTCCACATCGATCATCAGCAACGACAATTGGCTCTGCTCACGCAGCGAGCGGCGCCATTCGAGTTCCAGGTATTCATCGAAATGCCGACGGTTCGACAGCCCGGTCAGGCCGTCGGAGTTCATCAGGCGTTGCAGCACCAGGTTGGTGTCGAGCAACTGTTGCTGGCTGACCCGCAAGGCGCGGTAGGCCGCATCACGCTGCAGCAGCGTCATGTAGGAGCGCGAGTGATAGCGAATGCGCGCCACCAGCTCGATGTTGTCCGGCAGCTTGACCAGATAGTCATTGGCCCCGGCCGCGAACGCCGCGCTCTTGATCAGCGGGTCTTCCTTGGTCGACAGGACGATGATCGGAATGTCCCTGGTCGCCGGGTGGTTGCGGTATTCGCGCACCAGGCTCAGGCCATCGAGGCCGGGCATGACCAGGTCCTGCAGGATCACCGTCGGCTTGATGCGCACGGCATGGGCGATGGCCTGGTGCGGGTCGGCGCAAAAGTGGAAGTCGATGTTTTCTTCGTTCGACAAACCGCGTCGTACGGCCTCGCCGATCATCGCCTGATCGTCCACCAACAGCACCATGGCGGCATTTTCGTCAGTCTTGAAGTCGTCGAGCTGTAAATCATTCATGTGCGTTCACCTGAATACTACTTGGGCCAGGAATGCGGTTGAAAGGGTCACTTGGGGAATATCTCCAGCAATCGCGGCGCTATCTGTTCCAGCGGGCGTATTTCCACGGCGGCATCGATGGCGGCAGCCGCCTTCGGCATACCGTACACCGCACTGCTTTGTTGATCCTGTGCGATGGTCAGGTAGCCATGCTGGCGCATGAGTTTAAGCCCTTGCGCCCCATCACGCCCCATGCCGGTCAACAAAACGCCAACCGCATCGCCATTCCAGTAACTGGCCACGCTCTCGAAAAACACATCGATAGAGGGCCTGTAGATCTCGTTGACCGGTTCGGCCGTGTAGGCCAGCTTGCCGTTTTTCAACAAACGAATATGGTGGTTGGTGCCCGCCAGCAGCACGGTGCCGCTTTGCGGGGGCTCGCCCTCCTGGGCCAGGCGCACGTTCAGGCCGCTGGCGCTGCCGAGCCATTCGGCCATGCCAGCGGCGAATACCTGGTCAACGTGTTGGACCAATACGATGGCCGGGGAAAAATCCCGTGGCAATCCCTTGAGCAGGAGTTCCAAAGCCGCCGGCCCGCCAGCGGATGAACCGATGGCGATCAGGCTCTGGCGTGGGCCCGAACTGCGCGTCGGATTCGGTGCCGATCGTTCCCGATTGCCCTTGTCGCCGATCAGCCAGCTGATATTCATGATCTTGCGTAGCAGCGGTGCCGCCGCTTCCTGGGCATTGCCCGCGCCGAGGGCCGGCGTGTCGACCACATCCAGGGCGCCATGGCCCATGGCCTCGAACACCCGATGCACGTTCTGCTGGCGATCGACAGTGACGATGACGATCGCGCAGGGCGTTTCAGCCATGATGCGCCGGGTGGCCTCCACTCCGTCCATCACCGGCATGATCAAATCCATCAGGATCAGGTCTGGCGTCTGTTCGGCACACTTTTGCACCGCCTCGCGGCCATTGCCCGCCACCCAGATCACCTGGTGGGCCGGCTCGAAAGCCAATGCCCGGCGCAAGGCTTCCACGGCCATTGGCATGTCATTGACGATTGCGATCTTCATGCCCGTGCTCCTCCTATGAGCTCAACCACTGCATCGAGCAGGGCATCGTCGTGAAAACTGGCTTTGGCTAGATAATAGTCGGCCCCGGCGTCCAGTCCACGACGACGGTCTTCTTCACGATCCTTGTAGGACACCACCATCACCGGCAGCGATTGCAGACGATTGTCCCGGCGCAACAACGACACCAGCTCGATGCCGTCCATGCGCGGCATGTCGATGTCGGTGATCAGCAGGTCGAAATCTTCGGAACGCAAGGCATTCCAGCCATCCATGCCGTCGACCGCCACGGCCACGTCATAACCTCGATTGAGCAACAGTTTGCGCTGCAGCTCACGCACGGTCAGGGAGTCATCGACGACCAGGACTCGCTTGCGGGCCGCTGCGACGACCTGGTTGCTGTGGCGCGCAATGCGCTCCAGGCGCCCGGTGTTGAGCAACTTATCCACCGAACGCAGCATGTCCTCGACATCGACGATCAACACCACCGAACCGTCGTCGAGCAGAGCGCCGGCGGAGATATCCTGGACCTTGCCGAGGCGCTCATCCAGGGGCAATACAACCAATGTCCGCTCGCCGATAAAGCGTTCTACCGCAATGCCATATATCGCATCACGCTCGCGGATCACCACGACTTTCAGGGTTTGCTGGCTGCCTTGACTGGCCGGACGCTGCAACAGTTGACTGGCGGCGACCAGCCCGACATGCCGGCCTTCATGCCAGAAATGCTGGCGGCCCTCGACCTGAACGATATCCGCCGGTTCCAGATCACACATGCGTTCAATGTGGGCCAGCGGGAATGCATAAGCCTCTTCACCGACTTCCACCACCAGGCTGCGCACCACGGACAGGGTCAGGGGCACCTCGAGATGGAAACGACTGCCCTCGCCCGCCGTCTGCTCCAGCACCACCGCACCGCGCAACTGGCGAACCATGTGCTGCACCGCATCCAGGCCAACGCCGCGCCCGGAGACTTCGGTGACAGTGTCGCGCAGACTGAAGCCGGGCAGGAAAAGGAAGGTCAGCAGTTCCTCTTCACTCAATTGCGCGGCGGTATCGGCCGGGGATAACTGGCGTTCGACGATGCTGCGACGGACCTTTTCCAGATCGACCCCGTTACCGTCATCGCTCAGCTGCAGCACCAGCAACCCGGCCTGATGGGACGCGCGCAGACGAATCAGGCCCTCTGCTGGCTTACCCGCCAACAGCCTTTGTTCCGGGCTTTCGATACCGTGATCGACGGCATTGCGCAGCAAGTGAGTCAGTGGCGCTTCGAGTTTTTCCAGGACGTCGCGATCGACCTGGGTCTTTTCGCCCTCGATCTCCAGCCGCACTTGCTTGCCGAGGCTACGACCGAGGTCGCGGACCATCCGCACCTGCCCCGTCAAGACATCGGCGAACGGCCGCATGCGACAAGCCAGCGCGGTGTCGTACAGCACCTGCGCGCGCTGGCTGGCCTGCCAGGCAAACTCATCCAGTTCGGCGTTTTTTTCCACCAGCAGTTGCTGGGACTCCGCCAGGAGCCGGCGTGCATCGTCAAGGGCTTCCCGGGCTTCGAGGCTCAGGACTTGCTCCTTGAGATGGGCGTTGAGGTTTTCCAGCGCCCGCTGACTGTTGCTCTGCATGCGCTTGAGCCGCTGCATGGTGGCCAGGTGCGGTTTGAGCCGCAGGGTTTCCACCAGGGATTTACTCGACAGATCGAGCAGGCTGTTCAAGCGCTCGGCAGTGACGCGCAGTACGCGCTCGCCGTTTTCGGTGGTACGCCTGGCCAGCTTGGGCGATACCGCCAGCGATTCGACGGGCACCGCCGGCTCTTCGATCGCGGGTGCGGGCGCTTCAACTTGCAGTTCGGCCATCACCGGCGAGGCGGGGGCCATGCTCGCGATCGCAGCAGCCATCGGATCGAGCAGGCGCCCCATCAATGCGACATATGCATCGATGTCCGCAGCGCCCGGCGCATTGTTCGGTGTCGCAATGCGCATCAGCAGGTCGGTGCCTTGCAGCAACGCATCAATGTGTTCCGGGCGCAGGTACAAGCGCCCTTCCTGGGCACTGACCAGGCAATCTTCCATGACATGGGCAACGCTGACGCCAGCATCGACGCCGACGATCCGGGCCGCGCCTTTTAGCGAATGGGCCGCACGCATGCACGATTCGAGATGATCAGCCTGGGTCGGATCACGTTCCAGCGCCAACAATCCTGTGCTCAGCACCTGGGTCTGGGCCTCGGCCTCCAGGCTGAACAGCTCCAGCAACGAAGAGTCGCGCATTTGCTCGGGGGTCATGTGAGGCTCCGGGTCACGGCGGACATCAGCTGATCTTCATCCAGCCAGCGCAGGCTGCGACCTTTGAATTGCATCACGCCACGGGTGTACTTGGCACTGGCCTGCGCGCCAGAGCGGGACGCCGCTTCAAGGATGCGTTCGTCGATGGCATGAATCCCGTCCACTTCGTCTACCGGCACCACCACGGGACCGCCGTGGGCGGCGATGATCAGCATGCGCGGCACGACTCGCGCGCCACTGGTCAGGCTGCTGGTGCTATCGAGCCCCAGCAACTCGACCAGGGAGAGGCACGCCACCAACGCACCCCGTACATTCGCCACCCCTAGCAAGGCCCGGGAGCGTTGATGGGGCAATGAATGAATGGTTTGCAACGGCGCCACTTCGACCAGGCTGCGAGTGGCCAGCGCCAGCCATTCTTCGCCGAGGCGGAACATCAGCAGCGAACGGGTCTTCACCTCGCTTTCGACGGCAGTGGACGCTGACGCGCGTTGCTCCTGCTGCAACGCGTAGCGATCCAGCAGGCGCGTGGCGGCCGCCGAATACACGGCGCAATTACGGCAGTGAACGTGTTCGCTCAGCAGCGGGCAGGACTTGTCGCCGTGAATACCAATGCGATTCCAGCAGTCGTCGATGGACTGGGCATCTTCATGGGTGACGTTCAAGGAGTCGGAGGCGATCATCGTTTACGCTCACTGTCGGCGGCGCGCTCGCTGCGGGCGGCGCGATCCTGCAATCGTCTGGCTCCCGCGGTATCACCCTGGGATTGCAGCAAGGCAGCCAAGTGCATCAATGCGTCGGCATGTTGCGGGTCGAGGTACAACGCCTTGCGATAAAAGCCCTGGGCTTCGAGGACGCTGCCGGCGACATCGCTGAGCAGCCCCAGCCAATAAAACACCTGGGCCACCGGTTCGTGGTGGCGTAGATAGTTATCACAAGCGGCACGGGCTTCGGCGCTTTTGCCTTCGTTGGCCAGCGCGGCGACGTTCGCCAGCAGCGCGGCGGCGTCGGATGTGCTTGGAGCGATTGGGTGCGATACCTGCTTGACGCTGGCGAACGGGCGCCGTTGAGTCGGTACCGGCGCCACCCTGCGCACGGTTTGCGGCACCGGCAACGGTGTGGGTACGAATGCCGGCAGAGGCTCGGGCTCCGGAGCGCTATGGCGGCTGAAGGCAAAGGATTGTGGGATACCAATCGAACGCATGCCCAGGCGCCCCAGCAGGCTGCCCTCCGCCGGGCCGATAAACAGTACCCCATCAATATGGGTCAAGCGCTTGAGTACCTCGAAAACCTGTTTCTGTGTGGGCAGATCGAAGTAGATCAGCAGATTGCGGCAGAACACGAAGTCATAGGGTGGCTCGTTGGCGAGCAAGGTCGGATCGAGCAGATTGCCGACCTGCAGGCGCACTTGCTCCAGCACCCGGGCGCTGAGTCGATAGCCATCATTTTCGGGGATGAAATGGCGGTCACGGAACGCAATATCCTGACCGCGAAACGAATTCTTGCCGTATAGCGCTCGTCGGGCTTTTTCCACCGACAACGGGCTGACGTCCATGCCATCGACCTTGAACTGGTGCGGCTTGAACCCGGCATCCAGCAGCGCCATGGCAATGGAATAAGGCTCTTCGCCGGTGGAGCATGGCAGGCTGAGAATCCGCAGGGCGCGCATGTTGTTGAGCTCGGCCAGGCGCCTGGTCGCCAGTTTCGCCAAGGTGGTGAAAGATTCCGGGTAACGGAAAAACCAGGTTTCAGGGACGATCACCGCTTCGATCAACGCCTGCTGCTCGTCGCTTGAACACTGCAAGGTGCGCCAATATTCGTCGGCGGTCTGCGCTTGGGACGCGGCACTGCGCTGGCGTACCGCACGCTCGATGATCGCCGGGCCGACCGACGTCACGTCGAGGCCGATACGCTCCTTGAGAAAATCGAAAAACCGCTGGTCGCTGCTCATTGCCACTGCTCCAGCAATGCCGGGTCCAGGGGTGGCGTCGGGTACAACAGCGCACGCACCTGATCGTCCAGCAGGTCGGCCACCCGCACCCATTGCAACAAACCCTGGGCATCTTCACGCACGGGCCCCAGGTATGGCGCCTGCGGATTGTCCAGGCCATAGGGCTGAAATTGCGCCGGGTTGCAACGCACGGTGTCGGTGGCCCGTTCCAGAATCAGACCGAGCAATTGCGCCTGGGCGGTTGCATCCGGCCGGTAATGCACCAGCACCAGGCGCGTGCTGGTACGCGCCTGCGCGGGCGTACCGAAGGTCAATGCACTGAGGTCGATGACCGGCACCACCGCGCCGCGATAGGCCAATACCCCGGCGACCCAGTGCGGCGCCTGGGCAATCGGCTTCAATGGCAGGCGCGGCAGCACTTCCGCCACCTCGATCGCCTGCAAGGCATACCGCTCGTGACCGATGCGAAACACCAGGAATAACGCGTGCGCCGCCTGTTTCACGGCAGAGCGCTTGGCCGTCAGCTCGCTCATCAGACTTTGAATCGCGAGACGCCGCTACGCAGCCCTACCGCCACCTGGCTCAGCTCGTCGATGGCGAAACTGGCCTGGCGCAGGGATTCGACGGTCTGGCTGCTGGCATCACCCAATTGCACCAGCGCGTGGTTGATCTGCTCGGCGCCGGTGGCCTGGGCCTGCATGCCTTCATTGACCATCAACACCCGCGGCGCCAGCGCCTGGACCTGATGGATGATCTGCGACAACTGCTCGCCCACCTGCTGCACCTCGAACATGCCGCGGCGCACTTCCTCGGAGAATTTGTCCATGCCCATCACACCGGCCGATACCGCCGATTGAATCTCGCGCACCATCTGTTCGATGTCGTAGGTGGCAACGGCAGTCTGGTCCGCCAGACGCCGGACTTCCGTCGCAACCACGGCAAAACCTCGACCGTATTCGCCGGCCTTCTCGGCTTCGATAGCCGCGTTGAGCGACAACAGGTTGGTCTGATCGGCGACCTTGACGATGGTCACCACCACCTGGTTAATGTTGCCGGCCTTCTCGTTGAGGATCGCCAGCTTGGCGTTGACCAGGTCAGCCGCGCCCATCACCGAATGCATGGTCTCCTCCATGCGCGCCAGGCCCTGTTGCCCGGAACCGGCGGCCACCGATGCCTGGTCGGCGGCGGTGGACACTTCGGTCATGGTGCGCACCAGGTCACGAGACGTAGCGGCGATTTCCCGGGAAGTCGCGCCGATTTCAGTGGTGGTCGCGGCCGTTTCGGTGGCGGTGGCCTGCTGTTGCTTGGACGTCGCGGCGATCTCGGTGACCGATGTGGTCACTTGCACCGAAGAACGCTGGGCCTGGGATACCAGGGCGGTCAGCTCGGTCATCATGTCGTTGAAGCCGGTTTCCACGGCACCGAACTCATCCTTGCGCTCAAGATTGAGACGCGAGCTCAGGTCGCCCGTGCGCATGATTTCGAGGATTTGCACGATACGATTCATCGGCGCCATGATGGCGCGCATCAACAGCAGGCCGCAAAGGCCGGCGGCCAGCACGGCCAGCACCAGGGAAATGCCCATGATCCCCTTGGCGGTGAGTACCGCATCGTCGATGGCCGCCACATCCTGGTCTGCCACCGCTTTGTTATGGCGCAAAATATCACTGAGCTTCATTCGGCCGGCGGTCCAGGCGGGGGTCAGCTCTTCGTTGAACACCCTCATGGCTTCGGCGTCCTGGTTGCGTTTATGCAGCTCGGTAACGGCAAGCAGGATGCGGTGATACTCGGCATGGAGTTTTTCGAACGCGGCATACTCGACCTTGTCTTCATCGGTCGTGACCGTCTCGCGATACAGCTCCATCTGCTCTTGCAGACGCGCGGAGAAGTTCTGGAAGTCCGCCGCATCCTTGGCGGTGAAGCCCTTCCCCTGCTCCAGCCCGAGCATCTCCAGCATCCGCAAGTAACTGTCGGACCAGGCGCCACGAACCATCGAACTGTAATACAAGCCCGGCAGCGCATCCTCACGAACGCTGGCTTCGCTGGTCTCGATCTTCAACAACCGCGAATACGAGACGACCACCATCAGCAACATGATGGCGATAATTACCGCAAAGCTCGCCAAAATGCGTTGGCGCAACGTCCAGTTCTTCACAGTCAATCCTCGGGGGCATTTTGAAATGCGGGGAGTATAGCCGAGGGCGCTGTTTCATTTATAAGACGGTTGCGCCACTTCTCATCTCTTGGCAAAAAAAATCGAAGTGGTCGGTTTATAGTCAAAAGATCGCAGCCTGCGGCAGCTCCTACAGGTGCACCCCGATCCCTTGTAGGAGCTGCCGCAGGCTGCGATCTTTGAAGGCTTACATCGAAGCCTGGCGCACCTGCTTCTCCAGTTCGGCCTTCAACCCTGGCGCCAGCTTGAGTTGCCGCGCCAGCTCATCGAGGTAGGACTTCTCCATGAAGCTCTCCTCATCCACCAGCATCACACTGGCGATGTACATCTCGGCGGCCATTTCCGGGGTGCTGGCGGCGCGGGCGACATCGCCCGGATCCAGTGGTTTGTTCAGTTCCGCATGCAGCCAGTGCTGCAGCTCCTGATCGTTGTCGAGCTTGCTGAACTCACCTTCGATCAGCTCGCGTTCGCGCGCGTCAATATGACCGTCTGCCTTGGCCGCGGCCACCAGGGCCTTGAGAATCGCCTGGCTGTGCTGCTCGGCTTGGGCCATTGGCAGGCGATCCAGGGTTTGCGGTTCGGTCTTCGGGGCGGTGCCCTGCTGGGCTTGCCAGTTGCCGTAGGCCTTGTAGGCCAGCACACCCAATGCGGCGAGGCCGCCATAAACCGCGACCTTGCCTCCGACCTTGCGCGCCTTCTTGTTACCCAGCAGCAGGCCCATCGCCCCGGCGGCCAGGGCCCCGCCGCCGGCACCGGAGAGCAAGCTGCCGATGCCACTGCTCGCCCCCTTGTTCTGCGCCGCACCGGTATTTTTTTGCAACAGATCCTGGCCAGACTTGAGCAGTTGGTCGAGCAATCCACGGGTGATCATTTTCCGCCTCCACAAAAGGTTTAACCGGACACTAAGGCCATCAGCCTAATTCGAAAGTGCCCGGCGACTTCGGTGGGTTTGCTTCCAGATGTTGCTGGGAAAAGGCTCCTGCCAGTGGCTTGCCGCAAATTACTGCCCGGACGCCCATCGAAAAAAAAGATATACACTGCCTAAAATCTATAAAAACCGCTTACCTGGTACGGCCTCATGATGACCCTGCGTCAAATCCGGCACTTCATTGCAGTGGCCGAGACCGGCTCGATCTCCGCCGCCGCGCAAACCGCGTTCATTTCCCAATCCACCCTGACCCTGGCGATCCAGCAGCTCGAGCAGGAGATCGGCGTCGGCCTGTTCAACCGCCACGCCAAGGGCATGACCCTGACCCATCAGGGGCATCAGTTCCTGCGCCAGGCGCATTTGATCCTGGCCACCGTGGACAATGCCAAGCGCAGCCTGCAACAAAGCACCGACCAGGTGGCCGGGCAATTGATCGTCGGGGTGACCAGCCTGGTGGCCGGTTACTACCTGGCGGACCTGCTCACCCGTTTCCAGCGCGCCTACCCCAACGTCGAAATCCGCGTAATGGAAGACGAACGCCCCTACATCGAACATTTGCTGGTCAGCGGCGAGATCGATGTCGGGGTGCTGATCCTTTCCAACCTTGAAGACCGTCACGCCTTGCAGACCGAAGTGCTGACCCACTCACCCCATCGACTGTGGTTGCCGGCCCAGCATCCGCTGCTGGAACACGACAGCATCAACCTCGCCGACGTGGCCCGCGAGCCGCTGATTCAATTGAACGTCGATGAGATGGATCGCAATGCCCAGCGCATGTGGACAGCCGCCTCCCTGCAACCACGCATCACCCTGCGCACGGCCTCGACCGAAGCGGTGCGTAGCCTGGTGGCGGCCGGACTGGGGGTTTCGATCCAGCCCGACATGACGTATCGCCCGTGGTCGCTGGAGGGCGACATCATCGAAGCGCGGCCGATTGCCGACCTGAGCCAGACCCTCGATGTCGGCCTGGCCTGGCGTCGCGGCACTGCGCGCCCGGCCCTGGTGGACCCGTTCCTGACTGTCGCCCGCGAACAGCCCCATGGCGGGCGCAAGCCATCTATTTAATCGAATGCCACCTTCAGTATTTAGAATTTGTCGACCTCGGGTCTGCGCACTAGTCTTGATGCATCCATATAAGACGGCCAGCCCCAGTCACAGGGAGCAACATGGCCACACAAGAAAAGAGCACCCGAAAAATGGCTGGCCCACAGACTCCGTTGTTCACCGCATTGTTGATCGAGGGTGAATTAGTCGCAGGGCAAGGCCGTGTCGAAGCGATTCTCAACCCGGCCACCGGCGAAGTGTTGACGCACATCGCCGAAGCCAGCACCGAACAAGTCGAAGCCGCCATCCTCGCCGCGCACCGCGCCTTCGCCGGCTGGTCGCGGACCACGCCGCAGCAGCGCTCGAGCCTGTTGCTGGACATCGCCAACGCCATCGAAAAAAACGCCGACCTGCTCGCCCGCCTCGAGTCGATGAACTGCGGCAAGCCGTTGCACCTGGCCCGCCAGGACGACTTGAGCGCCACGGTCGATGTGTTCCGCTTTTTCGCCGGAGCCGTGCGCTGCCAGACCGGCCAGCTCAGCGGCGAGTACCTGCCGGGCTACACCAGCATGGTGCGGCGCGATCCTATCGGGGTCGTTGCGTCCATCGCGCCGTGGAATTACCCAATCATGATGGCGGCGTGGAAAATCGCCCCGGCCCTGGCCGCCGGCAATACCCTGGTGTTCAAGCCCTCGGAACACACGCCCCTGTCGATCCTGGCGTTGGCCCCGGCGCTGGCCGAGATCCTGCCGCCTGGCGTGATCAACATTGTTTGCGGTGGCGGCGAAGGCGTCGGCAGTCATCTGGTCAGCCATCCGAAGGTGCGCATGGTGTCGCTGACCGGCGATATCGTCACCGGGCAGAAAATCCTCCAGGCCGCGGCAAAGACCCTCAAGCGCACGCACCTCGAACTGGGCGGCAAAGCGCCCGTGATCGTCTGCAATGATGCCGATATCCAGGCGGTGGTCGAAGGCGTGCGCACCTACGGCTATTACAACGCCGGCCAGGACTGCACCGCCGCTTGCCGGGTGTATGCCCAGGCCGGCATTCACGATCGCCTGGTGGCCGAACTCGGCGCAGCGGTCAGCAGCCTGCGTTTCGCCGGTAAACGCGATGCCGACAACGAAATCGGCCCGTTGATCAGCACTCGCCAGCGCGACCGCGTGGCCAGTTTCGTCGAGCGCGCCCTCGGCCAGCCGCATATCGAACGGGTAACCGGTGCGGCGGTGCATTCCGGCGCCGGCTTCTATTACCAACCGACGTTGCTCGCCGGTTGCAAGCAAGGCGATGAAATCGTCCAGCGCGAAGTGTTCGGGCCGGTGGTCACCGTGACCCGATTCGATCAGCTGGAACAGGCGGTGGACTGGGCCAACGACTCGGAATACGGCCTGGCCTCGTCGGTCTGGACGCAGAACCTGGACAAGGCGATGCAGGTTGCCGCGCGGTTGCAGTATGGCTGCACCTGGATCAACAGCCATTTCATGCTGGTCAGCGAGATGCCCCACGGCGGGCTCAAGCGTTCGGGTTATGGCAAGGACCTGTCCAGCGATTCACTCCAGGACTACAGCGTGGTGCGGCACATCATGGCACGCCACGGGCAGCATCTCTGACTACGCTAATAACAAGCCGTTAACGGCATGCTTCACCACGTTCACCACTGCCCCGACCATAATTTGAAGAAGAGGGAAATCCCATGTTCGTGCACAAGACCGCACTGCTCAGTGCCATCACCCCCTTACTGCTGGCCAGTGGCGTGTTTGTCCACGCCGCCGAGCCACTGAAGGCCGTCGGTGCCGGCGAAGGCCAGCTGGATATCGTCGCGTGGCCTGGCTACATCGAACGTGGCGAAAGCGACAAGGCCTACGACTGGGTGACCGGTTTCGAGAAAGAAACCGGCTGCAAGGTCAACGTGAAAACCGCTGCGACCTCCGATGAGATGGTCAGCCTGATGGCCAAGGGTGGTTATGACCTGGTGACCGCGTCGGGGGATGCCTCGCTGCGCCTGATCGTCGGCAAACGCGTGCAGCCGATCAACACGGCGTTGATCCCGAACTGGAAGAACCTCGACCCGCGCCTGAAGGATGCGCCGTGGTACGTGGTCAACAAGCAGACCTACGGCACCCCGTACCAGTGGGGTCCGAACGTATTGATGTACAACACCAATGTCTTCAAGACCGCGCCCGACAGCTGGGGCGTGCTGTTCAATGCCGAAGACCTGCCGGACGGCAAGCCGAACAAGGGCCGCGTGCAGGCCTATGACGGTCCGATCTACATCGCCGACGCGGCGCTGTACCTGAAATCCGCCAAGCCGGAACTGGGCATCCAGAACCCCTACGAACTGACCGAAGCACAATACAAGGCCGTGCTCGATCTGTTGCGCGCCCAGCAGCCGTTGATCCACCGCTACTGGCACGACACCACCGTACAGATGAGTGACTTCAAGAACGAGGGCGTAGTGGCGTCCGGGGCCTGGCCCTATCAGGTCAACGGCCTGATCAACGAGAAACAACCGATCGCCTCGACCATCCCCAAGGAAGGCGCCACCGGGTGGGCCGACACCACCATGATGCACACCGATGCCAAGCACCCCAACTGTGCCTACAAGTGGATGGACTGGTCGTTGCAACCGAAAGTCCAGGGTGACGTGGCGGCCTGGTTCGGTTCGTTGCCAGCGGTACCGGCGGCGTGCAAAGAGAGCGAACTGCTTGGCGCCGAAGGCTGCAAGACCAACGGCTTCGACAACTTCGACAAGATCGCCTTCTGGAAAACCCCGCAGGCCGAGGGCGGTAAATTCGTGCCGTACAGCCGCTGGACCCAGGACTACATCGCGATCATGGGCGGCAGGTAAGCCCTCTTAAGATCAAAAGATCGCAGCCTGCGGCAGCTCCTACCGCGACCGCAGGCACCGCAGATTCGGTGCCTTCTGCAAATCCTGTAGGAGCTGCCGAAGGCTGCGATCTTTTCGACGCCACAACCGATTCAGATTTTTTAGAAAGCGCGCCTTTTTGGAGCACCGCACCATGACGCTTGCAGTCCAGTTCACCAACGTTTCCCGTCAGTTCGGCGAAGTGAAAGCCGTTGACCGGGTTTCCATCGACATCCAGGACGGCGAGTTTTTCTCCATGCTGGGGCCTTCCGGCTCAGGCAAAACCACCTGCCTGCGCCTGATCGCCGGTTTTGAGCAACCGAGCGCGGGTTCCATTCGTATTCATGGCGAGGAAGCCGCCGGCCTTCCGCCTTACCAGCGTGATGTGAACACCGTGTTCCAGGATTACGCGCTGTTCCCTCACATGAACGTTCGCGATAACGTCGCCTACGGCTTGAAAGTCAAAGGCGTCCCAAAGGCCGAGCGCCTCAAACGCGCCGAGGAAGCCCTCGACATGGTCGCCCTTGGCGGCTATGGCGAGCGCAAGCCGGTGCAACTTTCCGGTGGCCAGCGCCAGCGTGTGGCCCTGGCCCGTGCCCTGGTCAATCGCCCACGAGTGTTGCTGCTCGACGAACCGCTAGGCGCGCTGGACCTCAAGCTGCGCGAGCAGATGCAAGGCGAATTGAAGAAGCTGCAACGCCAGCTGGGCATCACCTTCATCTTCGTCACCCACGACCAGACCGAAGCGCTGTCGATGTCCGATCGCGTCGCCGTGTTCAACAAGGGTCGCATTGAACAGGTCGATTCGCCGCGCAACCTGTACATGAAGCCTTCGACCACCTTCGTCGCCGAGTTTGTCGGCACCTCCAATGTGATTCGCGGCGACCTGGCACGGCAGTTGAGCGGCAATCCCCAGCCGTTCTCGATACGCCCGGAACACGTGCGCTTCGCCGAAGGCCCGTTGGCCAGCCATGAGATCGAAGTCAGCGGCCTGCTGCACGATATCCAATACCAGGGCAGCGCCACCCGCTACGAATTGAAGTTGGAAAACGGCCAGACCTTGAACATCAGCCAGGCCAACAATCAATGGCTCGACACCAGTGCCCAGCACCAGACCGGGCAACGCCTGAGCGCACGCTGGGCCCGTGAAGCGATGATCCCGCTGCACGACACCCTGACAGGCGGGGTGTGACATGAGCACCCTGGCTGTTCCTCATTCCTCGTCGGGCGGCTCGGCGTTGCGCAGGTTTTCCAACCTGCTGTACCGCCGGCCGAACCTGTACCTGTCGATGCTGCTGGTGCCGCCGCTGCTGTGGTTCGGTGCCATTTACCTGGGTTCGTTGCTGACGTTGCTGTGGCAAGGTTTCTACACCTTCGACGACTTCACCATGGCGGTCACCCCTGACCTGACCTTGGCGAACTTCGCCGCGCTGTTCCAGCCATCGAACTTCGACATCATCCTGCGCACCCTGAGCATGGCGATTGTCGTGTCCATCGCCAGCGCCATTGTCGCCTTCCCGATTGCCTACTACATGGCGCGCTACACCACGGGTAAAACCAAGGCATTTTTCTACATCGCCGTCATGATGCCGATGTGGGCCAGTTACATCGTCAAGGCCTACGCCTGGACGCTGCTGCTGGCCAAAGGCGGCGTAGCACAGTGGTTCGTGCAGAACCTGGGGCTGGAATCGTTGTTGCAGTTTGTACTGGGCATCCCGGGGGTCGGGGGCAGTACCTTGTCGACCTCGCACCTGGGGCGCTTCATGGTGTTCGTCTACATCTGGCTGCCCTTCATGATCCTGCCGATCCAGGCCTCGCTGGAACGCCTGCCACCCTCACTGCTGCAAGCGTCCGCCGACCTTGGCGCCAAGCCGCGCCAGACTTTCATGCAGGTGATCCTGCCGCTGTCGGTGCCGGGTATTGCGGCAGGTTCCATCTTCACGTTCTCCCTGACCCTGGGCGATTTCATCGTGCCACAACTGGTCGGCCCACCCGGCTACTTCGTCGGCAGCATGGTGTATGCCCAACAAGGTGCGATCGGCAACATGCCAATGGCGGCAGCCTTCACCCTGGTGCCGATCGTGCTGATCGCCATCTACCTGTCCATCGTCAAACGACTGGGGGCCTTCGATGCACTCTGACAAAGCATCCCTGGGCTTGCGTATCGCCGCCTGGGGCGGGCTGGTGTTCCTGCACTTCCCGATCCTGATCATCTTCCTGTATGCCTTCAACACCGAAGACGCGGCGTTCAGCTTCCCGCCCAAGGGCTTCACCCTGAAGTGGATCGGCGTGGCCTTCTCACGGCCCGACGTACTGGAAGCGATCAAGTTGTCGCTGCAGATCGCGACCATTGCCACGTTGATTGCCATGGTGCTTGGCACATTGGCGTCGGCGGCGCTGTACCGACGGGACTTTTTCGGCAAGCAAGGTATCTCGCTGATGCTGATCCTGCCGATTGCCCTGCCGGGGATCATCACCGGTATCGCATTGCTGGCGACGTTCAAGACGCTGGGCATCGAGCCGGGGATGTTCACCATCATCGTCGGCCACGCGACCTTCTGCGTGGTGATCGTCTACAACAACGTCATCGCCCGCTTGCGCCGTACCTCCCACAGCCTGATCGAAGCCTCGATGGACCTCGGCGCCGATGGCTGGCAGACCTTCCGCTACATCATCCTGCCGAACCTCGGCTCGGCGTTGCTGGCCGGCGGCATGTTGGCGTTCGCGCTGTCATTCGACGAGATCATCGTCACCACCTTCACCGCCGGCCATGAACGCACCCTGCCGCTATGGCTGCTCAACCAGCTCAGCCGCCCACGGGACGTGCCGGTGACCAACGTCGTGGCGATGCTGGTGATGATGGTGACGATGCTGCCGATCCTCGGTGCCTATTACCTGACCCGGGGTGGCGAGAGCGTGGCGGGGAGCGGCGGCAAATAAATCCATAACAACTCAGCTCCCATTGAAGGAACCGAATCCAATGTGGGAGCGGGCTTGCTCGCGAAAGCGGTGTATCAGCCAACATCAATATTGAATGTGATGGCCTCTTCGCGAGCAAGCCCGCTCCCACAGTTTGAATCGGTTTCTTCAGGGGAAATAACAACAGTTCTGACGAGGACGATGCCATGCAAACCCAACTCCTGATCAACGGCCAACTGCTCACCGGCGAAGGCCCCGCCCAACCGGTGTTCAACCCGGCGCTGGGTCGCGTGCTGGTGGAAATCAACGAGGCCAGCGAGGCCCAGGTCGATGCCGCCGTACGCGCCGCCGATGCCGCCTTCGACAGCTGGTCGCAGACCCCGCCCAAGGAACGTTCGCTGCTGCTGCTCAAAC
>NZ_NOIO01000036.1:0-52187 GCF_014596605.1 Pseudomonas sp. PSB11 | reverse complement strand
TTTTCAGAAGTTTTCAAGGAAACCTTAACAACTTCAACCACTTGCGCTTCAGATCTCTCATCAGCGGGAGGCGAATTCTACAGCGTTACACGCTGCTGTCAACACCTCTTTTTCAACTCCTTGGCGCCTCGATAAACTGAAGCAACCTGCTGCCGAAAACTTCGTAACTCATTGTTTACCAAGGAGTTTTCCGTTTCGACCGCGTCGGAAGTGGGGCGAATTATAGGCTTCCAGAATCTGCCGTCAAGCATTGATTTGGTTTCCTGGCAAAAAGGTACTTGATACAGAAGTAGTCGCCCTTTCCTCTATATAGAAGAGCCCAAACCGGAAAGGATGGCCGGGTCCTGCCACATACATGAAAAAAGCCCTGCCAGATACGCGCCTGAGCAGGGCCTTTTTATGCCGGAAGCAGCCCATGTGCACCCGCCCGCACCCATAAAGGCCTGGAGCGAAATTCATGAACTGCTGAAGACTTGATTGAATGGTGTCCCAGGGCAGGTTCGAACTGCCAACCTTCCCCTTAGGAGGGGGATGCTCTATCCAATTGAGCTACTGAGACACAAGATGCCCGCGAAGAGACGCGTAGCGATAGACGGCGAGCATGTTAACGGGCGAACCTGCCTTTGTCATGTCATGCGTAGGCTTTTTAAGTGTAGGCAGATGTCACGCGAACGCTCGAAGGTTTGACGAGCGATCAGAAGCGAACCAGCGCCTGCGCCTCCAACGAAGCCCACCCCACGGAAAATCGACCTGCCACCCATCCCAAATGAGCCTCGTCATACGACAGACACTAGTAAATCGGCCATTTGCCACTATCCTGTACAGATAAGGAACAGTGATCGAATTCGCATGGGATGCCCCTCGGCTTTTTCAAGAGTTCTGCGGGCAAAGGACGCGGCCAGAGACACGGACCCGGTGCTGTTTTGAAAACCAGTCCGCATTTCTGACAATTGGTGCTGGCATAACGCCTTTAGTCAGCTCAATATTTGTCACAGAATTGACGCCAATGAACTGGCGAGTTTGAGGCATGATGCGTGCCTCTACCAATTCAGGTTGAACATTTGGCCAGAGCGCTTGTCCTATCTGACATCCTGCGGCCAATCCCGAGAACCGCTCCCCTGAACTAACCGGTTAAATATATGCGCCCATTGAAACAGGCAATTTATTCCAGCCGTACGGCTGACAAGTTCGTCGTACGTCTGCCAGACGGAATGCGTGAACGCATTGCCGAGGTGGCTCGCAATCATCATCGCAGCATGAACTCCGAGATCATTGCGCGTCTGGAGCAGAGTCTCATTCAGGAAGGCGCACTGGGCGAAGAGCTGAGCATGCGCCTGGACAGCCCGGAGCTGTCATTGCACGAGCGCGAACTGCTTCAGCGCTTCCGCCAACTCTCTCACCGCCAGCAAAATGCGCTTGTTTCACTGATCGCCCATGATGCCGAAATGACTGCAGACGCCTCCTGATTCATCCCCGCAAGTTCAAGCCAGCCTGATCGCTGGCTTTTTTTTGCCTGAAATTTGGCAAAAAAAAGCCCGCCGTAGGGCGGGCTTTGGAACAAGTACTTCAGAGCAGGAAAATCGTTGCCAACCCCAGGAAGATAAAGAAGCCACCACTATCGGTCATGGCGGTAATCATCACACTGGCCCCCATGGCAGGATCTCGCCCGAGTCGCGCCAGCGTCATCGGGATCAAGACCCCCATCAATGCAGCAAGCAACAGATTGAGGGTCATGGCAGCGGTCATCACCACCCCAAGCGACCAGCTGCCATACAACAGGTAGGCAACGACGCCAATGACCCCACCCCAGATCACGCCGTTGATCAAGGCAACCGCCAGCTCCTTGCGCATCAACCGCGACGTATTACCCGTACTCACCTGATCCAGCGCCATGGCGCGAACGATCATGGTGATGGTCTGGTTGCCGGAGTTACCTCCGATACCCGCAACGATCGGCATCAATGCAGCCAGCGCCACCAGCTTCTCAATGGAACCTTCGAACAAACCAATCACCCGGGAAGCAACAAATGCGGTGATCAGGTTTACTGCCAGCCAGGCCCAACGGTTGCGCAGGGACTTCCAGACCGACGCAAAAATATCCTCTTCTTCTCGCAGACCTGCCATGTTGAGAACTTCGTTTTCGCTCTCCTCACGAATCAGGTCGACCATTTCATCGATGGTCAGACGGCCGATCAGCTTGCCGTTCTTGTCGACGACGGGGGCCGAAATCAAGTCGTAACGCTCAAACGCCTGGGCAGCATCGTAGGCTTCTTCATCCGGATGGAAACTCACCGGATCGCTGGCCATGACCTCGGAAACCTGCTTATCCGGATCGTTGACCAGCAGGCGCTTGATCGGCAGCACGCCCTTGAGCACGCCGTCGTAGTCAACCACGAACAATTTGTCGGTATGACCTGGCAGCTCCTTGAGACGCCGCAGGTAGCGCAGGACCACTTCGAGACTGACATCCTCACGGATGGTGACCATCTCGAAGTCCATCAGCGCGCCGACCTGATCCTCATCATAGGACAACGCCGAGCGCACACGCTCGCGCTGCTGAGCATCGAGGGTCTCCATCAGCTCATGGACGACATCTCGTGGCAGCTCGGAAGCCAGGTCGGCCAGCTCGTCGGCATCCATGTCCTTGGCTGCAGCCAGGAGCTCGTGATCGTCCATGTCGGCGATCAGGGTTTCACGAACCGAATCGGATACTTCGAGCAGGATGTCGCCGTCGCGATCAGCCTTGACCAACTGCCAGAGCGTCAGGCGGTCATCCAGTGGCAGGGCTTCAAGAATATAGGCGACGTCGGCGGAGTGCAGGTCATCGAGCTTGCGTTGCAGCTCAACGAGATTTTGCCGATGAACCAGGTTTTCGACTCGATCCTGATTCGGACCTTCCTGGCGATGAGTCAGGTCTTCAACCACTCGCTGGCGCTGCAGCAGCTCAACAACTTGAGCCAGGCGGTCCTGCAAGCTTTCCTGCGTTTTCTTTACTTCTACTTCAGACATAGGCGAACTCCACTCCCAGCAGCGGGGTGCGCCGGAAGGATCAATCAGTCAATTCATGATTGGAAAATCGGGGTATTGAGTAACTACTGGGTAAGTCCATGGAGGTAATCCAAAAGCCCCGGCGGGGCTGACGGGCGCAATCATACACCGACTGACGGCTTAAAACGTTAAAAAATCGCGGCTGAAACAAGCGCTTGCGAAACAATCCTGAGTGCGCGCCTGATACATGAAAGTGCGACGACTCATCTCGAAAAAAAAACACACTGGCGATGAAACATGCAGGCGCTAGTCTTGATCGGTAGCCGTCACGGAGGACGCGCAATGCCATCGAGATTACCCCGCCTGGGGCTCGCCACCCTGCTCTACCTGCCGCTGGACGCACCCGGCGCAACGGTTAACCGCTGCGAAGCGCCTGACGGGCGCATCACCTTTACCACGACAAACTGCGCCATCGACGAAAGCCTTTCCTACCAGAGGGTGAGCCCCTACCGGCCCGGCACGATTATCCCACTTGCGCCGCAACAGCAGCGGCAAACATCGAACCTGAAAATCGATCACCGCGATCCATTGGTTGTCGGCCAGGCAGTAGACAAATGTGCAAACTTGATCAGCGCCAGCGAGCGCCGCGCAGCAATCATCAATCAGCGCGTGATCGCCGGCATGACCCAACAGGATGTTGAAAGCGCTCTGGGCAAGCCAGACAAGATCAGCATTCGAAACTCAAGCAGCCACTACCACTACCAGACCAAGCGAGGTCGAAGCGCCAGCATCGAGTTTGACGAAAGAGGATGTACGAAGGGAAAAGCCAAATCCCAGACGGCAAAAAGCCCGCTTTAAAGGCGGGCTTTTTGTTTGTATGGTGCACTCGACAGGATTCGAACCTGTGACCGCTCGGTTCGTAGCCGAGTACTCTATCCAGCTGAGCTACGAGTGCATTTGTGTTTTTAGACCAGATCACAACTGGTTGGAGCCAAGTTATTCACATCACTGCAAACAACTCTTAAATGGTGCACTCGACAGGATTCGAACCTGTGACCGCTCGGTTCGTAGCCGAGTACTCTATCCAGCTGAGCTACGAGTGCATTTGTTGCCGCGCATTATAGGCCGTCTAATCTCTATGTCAAGCACTTTTTCTAGTAATTTCAACAACTTACCGAAGAAGCCAGATTACAACGTACTACGCAAATAATGGCGGAGAACGGGGGATTCGAACCCCCGACACCCTTTTGAGGTGTACTCCCTTAGCAGGGGAGCGCCTTCGGCCACTCGGCCAGCTCTCCGCAACACGGGGCGTATCTTAACCAACCTTTTCCCCGTTTGCAAACATAAAAAACGATAAAAATTAATGGCTTGGTTCTTCGTCCTTCTCTTTCTTTATACGCAGGTAAATTTCCTCACGATGGACCGCAACCTCTTTCGGGGCGTTGACACCGATGCGCACTTGATTTCCTTTGACGCCGAGCACGGTCACGGTGATTTCGCCATCACCAATAATCAGGCTTTCTGCGCACCGACGAGTCAGAATCAGCATACCTTTCTCCTCACGCATTACATTTTCAGGGACAACAGTCTGCAAAAAAAAGGCACTCGACCTACAACCAAAGTGGTCGAAGGCCTACATGCCTGAGTATTGACCAGCGCGAGCAAAAGAACAGCCTTGGGGTCGCGCCTTGCAAAAAAACAAAGGGCGCGGTCAAACCGCGCCCTTTGGCAAACGCATCACTCGCCCTGGCGGACCGGTGCGTCCAGTTCGAAAGCCGTGTGCAAGGCGCGCACAGCCAGTTCCAGGTACTTCTCTTCGATCACCACGGAGACTTTGATCTCCGACGTCGAGATCATCTGGATGTTGATGGTTTCCTTGGCCAGCGCTTCGAACATGCGGCTTGCAACGCCTGCGTGGGAGCGCATGCCAACGCCGACGATCGACACCTTGGCGATCTTGGTGTCGCCGATGACTTCACGGGCACCCAGCTCGCCAGCGGTTTTCTCCAGCACGGTTTGCGCCGCCTGGTAGTCGTTGCGGTGCACGGTGAAGGTGAAGTCGGTGGTGTTATCGTGCGCGACGTTCTGCACGATCATGTCGACTTCAATGTTCGCGGCGCTGATAGGGCCGAGAATCTTGAAGGCAACGCCTGGGATGTCTGGCACGCCACGGATGGTCAGCTTGGCTTCATCGCGGTTGAAAGCGATACCGGAAATGATCGGCTGTTCCATGGTTTCCTCTTCATCAATAGTAATGAGGGTGCCCGGACCCTCCTTGAAGCTGTGCAATACGCGCAGCGGGACGTTGTACTTGCCGGCGAATTCCACCGCACGGATCTGCAGCACCTTGGAACCGAGGCTGGCCATTTCCAGCATCTCCTCGAAGGTGATCTTGTCCAGGCGCTGAGCCACGGACACCACGCGCGGGTCTGTGGTGTAGACGCCATCGACGTCGGTGTAGATCTGGCATTCGTCAGCCTTCAGGGCCGCTGCCAGGGCCACGCCGGTGGTGTCGGAACCACCACGACCGAGGGTGGTGATATTGCCGTGCTCGTCGACGCCCTGGAAACCGGCGACAACCACCACGCGACCGGCCTTAAGGTCACCACGAATCTTCTGGTCGTCAATCTGCAGGATACGCGCTTTATTGTGTGCGCTATCCGTCAGGATCCGTACCTGGTTGCCGGTGTAGGACACCGCCGGCACACCGCGCTTGATCAGCGCCATGGCCAACAGGGCAATCGTCACCTGCTCACCGGTGGAGACGATCACGTCCAGCTCGCGTGGAACCGGTTGATCGCCGCCACTGATTTGCTTGGCCAGATCGATCAGACGGTTGGTTTCGCCGCTCATTGCAGACAGCACAACCACCAGGTCATCGCCGGCATCGCGGAATTTCTTAACCTTGTCGGCAACCTGCTCGATTCTCTCGACGGTGCCGACCGAGGTGCCTCCAAATTTCTGTACGATCAAAGCCATTTCAAAGCCGCCTCTGCCCATGAAGGGCGCCCAAATAAACACTCAAACAGCGTTGCGGCCCGCCACTAGACTGCGGACCGCAGGCACTGCCTTATAAACCCTGCTCTACAAACGGTACGGTCAGCGCCAGTGCCGCATCCAGGGCGCCAGCGTCGGTACCGCCGCCTTGCGCCATGTCTGGACGACCACCGCCCTTCCCGCCCACTGCCGCAGCGGCCTGTTTCATCAAATCACCGGCTTTGAGTTGGCCAGTCAGGTCTTTGGTTACGCCTGCAACCAGAACGACCTTTTCCTCATGGACACTGCCGAGCAGGATCACTGCGCGGCCGAGTTTGTTTTTCAGTTGATCGACCAGCGCCAGCAGCGCCTTGCCATCTTGCCCGTCCAGACGCACGGCCAGCACTTTCACGCCCTTGACGTCCAAGGCTTGCGCCGACAGGTCGTCACCCGCCGCACTGGCGGCCTTGGCCTGCAACTGCTCGAGTTGCTTCTCCAGCAGACGGTTGCGCTCCAGCACAGCCGACAGTTTGTCGATCAGGTTATCGCGGCTGCCCTTGACCAGGCTGGCCGCTTCCTTGAGTTGCTCTTCCGCAGCGTTCAGGTAAGCCAGTGCTGCAGCGCCTGTCACTGCTTCGATACGGCGCACGCCAGCAGCCACACCGCCTTCGCTGATGATTTTCAGCAGGCCGATGTCGCCGGTACGGTTGGCGTGGATACCACCGCACAGCTCGACGGAGAAATTGCCCATGCTCAGCACGCGCACGTTGTCGCCGTATTTCTCGCCGAACAGCGCCATGGCGCCTTTCTGCTTGGCGGTTTCGATATCGGTTTCTTCGGTTTCAACTTCGGAGTTCTTGCGAATCTCGGCGTTGACGATGTCTTCCAGCGCTTTGAGCTGCTCAGGCTTGATGGCTTCGAAGTGGCTGAAGTCGAAGCGCAGGCGCTGACTGTCGACCAACGAGCCTTTCTGCTGAACATGATCACCCAGCACCTGACGCAATGCAGCGTGCAGCAAGTGAGTTGCCGAGTGGTTCAGCGAAGTGGCGTGACGCACTTCGGCATCGACATGAGCCTCGACCGGAGCACCGACGATCAGGCTACCCGAGTCCAGCACACCGTGGTGCAGGAACGCGCCGCCGGTCTTGGTGGTGTCGCGCACGTCGAAACGTGCAGCGCCCGCCTGGAGGAAGCCGCAATCACCGATCTGCCCGCCGGATTCGGCATAGAACGGCGTCTGGTTCAGAACCACCACGCCCTCGTCGCCTTCATTCAACACGTCGACCGATTGCCCGTCTTTATAGAGAGCAACGATTTTTGCCGAACCGCTGTGGGCGGTGTAGCCGGTGAACTCGGTGTCCACATCGACCTTGACCAGGCTGTTGTAGTCCATGCCGAAGGAGCTGGCCGAACGGGCACGGACGCGCTGGGCTTCCATCTCGCGCTCGAAGCCTGCTTCGTCGATGGTCAGGTTGCGCTCGCGAGCGATGTCGCCAGTCAGGTCCATCGGGAAACCGTAGGTGTCGTAGAGTTTGAACACTACGTCGCCTGGCACCACGTCGCCCTTCAATTCGGCCAGGTCCTGCTCGAGGATCTTCAGGCCCTGTTCCAGGGTCTTGGCGAATTGTTCTTCTTCGGCCTTGAGCACGCGCTCGATATGCGACTGCTGGGATTTCAATTCCGGGAAGGCTTCGCCCATCTCGGCGACCAGGGCCGCGACGATCTGGTAGAAGAAGCTGCCCTTGGCGCCCAGTTTGTTGCCGTGACGGCAAGCACGACGAATGATGCGCCGCAGCACATAACCGCGGCCTTCGTTGGACGGCAGCACGCCGTCGGCGATCAGGAAGCCGCAGGAACGAATGTGGTCAGCCACGACTTTCAGCGAAGCCTGGGCATCGTTGGTGCAACCGATGGCCTTGGCCGAAGCGCTCAACAGGCTCTGGAACAGGTCGATTTCATAGTTCGAGTGAACGTGCTGCAGCACGGCACTGATACGCTCCAGGCCCATGCCGGTGTCCACCGACGGCGCTGGCAGCGGGTGCAACACGCCATCGGCGGTGCGGTTGAACTGCATGAACACGTTGTTCCAGATTTCGATGTAGCGGTCGCCGTCTTCTTCCGGCGAGCCCGGTGGGCCACCCCAGATGTCGGCGCCGTGATCGTAGAAAATCTCGGTGCAAGGGCCGCACGGGCCGGTATCGCCCATGGTCCAGAAGTTGTCGGAGGCGTAAGGCGCGCCCTTGTTGTCGCCGATGCGAACCATGCGCTCGGCCGGAACCCCGATTTCCTTGGTCCAGATGTCATACGCCTCGTCATCGCTGGCGTAGACGGTGACCCAGAGCTTTTCCTTCGGCAGGTTCAGCCATTTGTCGGAGGTCAGGAAGTTCCAGGCGTAAGTGATGGCGTCACGCTTGAAGTAGTCACCGAAGCTGAAGTTACCCAGCATTTCGAAGAAGGTGTGGTGACGAGCGGTATAACCGACGTTTTCCAGGTCGTTGTGCTTGCCGCCGGCGCGCACGCATTTCTGGCTGCTGACGGCGCGGGTGTACGCGCGCTTTTCCTGGCCCAGGAAGCAGTCCTTGAACTGGTTCATCCCCGCGTTGGTGAACAGCAGGGTTGGGTCGTTGCCCGGAATCAAAGAGCTGGAGGCTACACGGGTGTGGCCTTGCTCTTCGAAGAAGCGAAGGAAGGCTTCACGGATTTCTGCGCTTTTCATTAGGTTCTTCCACGGAGGCTGCGGCCAAAGGCCTGTTCGAAACGTCAACAGACGAAGCGACGGCAAAGGGCCGCATTATATCGGCCCTGCGCGCGGGGTACAGCGTGTTTATACGATAGAAACGGTCAATTGGAGCGCTAACGCTATCACTTACTGGAAAAGTCGACGAATGTCGCGACGACCTGCTCGATTTGAGTAGCGCTGACATCCATGTGCGTGACCATGCGCAGACGAGCGGCAGCACTGAGCCTGATCCCGCGTTCGGCGGCGAATGACTTGAGTGCTTCGGCCCTGTCGCCCATGGCGACGTAAACCATGTTGGTCTGCACCGGCTCGACCTCAAAACCTGCTGCACGCAGGCCTTGTGCCAGCAATTGGGCGTTGGCGTGGTCGTCGGCCAGGCGCTGGACGTTGTGGTCCAGCGCGTACAGGCCCGCCGCTGCCAGGATCCCGGCCTGGCGCATGCCGCCACCGACCATCTTGCGCAGGCGCCGTGCCTTGTCGATCAGCGCTGCCGAACCGCACAACACCGAACCCACCGGTGCGCCCAGGCCTTTTGACAGGCACACCGAGACGGAATCGAAATGCCGGGTGATTTCCCGCGCATCGACACCCAGCTTGACCGCCGCGTTGTAGAGCCGCGCACCGTCCAGATGCAGTTGCAACCCGTGTTCGCCGGTAAAGTTGCGCGCCCGTGCCAGGTATTCGAGGGGCAGGACCTTGCCTTGCATGGTGTTTTCCAGCGCCAGCAAACGGGTGCGGGCAAAGTGGAAGTCGTCCGGCTTGATCGCCGCCGCGACCTGCGCAAGGTCCAGCGAGCCATCGGCCTGCACTTCCAGCGGTTGTGGCTGGATCGAGCCGAGTACCGCCGCCCCGCCACCTTCGTACTTATAAGTGTGAGCCTGCTGGCCGACGATGTATTCGTCACCGCGTTCGCAATGGGCCATCAAGCCCAGCAGGTTGCTCATGGTGCCCGTGGGGACGAACAGTGCCGCGGCAAAACCCAGGCGATTTGCCAGCTCGGCTTCCAGTCGATTGACCGTCGGATCCTCGCCATACACGTCGTCACCGGTGACGGCGGTGGCCATCGCGTCGAGCATGCCTGGGGTGGGTTGGGTGACGGTGTCGCTGCGAAGATCGATAACGCTCATGAATCTGGCCTCGGTTAGCAGGGGGAAATCCCTTTCAGACGGCAAGTTCTGCGGTCATGCCCTCGAATATTCAACCCTTGGGCGGCAAACGACTTGCTGGTTCGACGAAAAAGTCGATAGCAATCATCAAATAGCAGCCATGCACAGATGAGAAATATGTGATAAAAAAGCTGCGCCGCCAAACAATCTGGCGGCAAAACGTTCTCAGGGCGGGGTGCAACTCCCCACCGGCGGTAATTGCGTGCAACACGCATAGCCCGCGAGCGCTTGGTGACAGACACGGCCTTTGCCGTGCATGGCGACAAGGTCAGCAGACCCGGTGTGATTCCGGGGCCGACGGTCATAGTCCGGATGAAGAGAGAACGGGATTGGCGCCAAAGGGCCGTCCGCACTCATGCGAGTGTGCGTACCCTTAAATCCCATTCGATTCATAAGCCCTGTTTTTCACACAAACAGGAATCAGAACATGCAACCCACCGCAATCGACAGCAAAAGCAAACACCACCATGGCGAACGCGTTGCGTTCATCCAGGCCTGCTGGCACAAGGACATTGTCGACCAGAGCCGTAAAGGCTTCGTCGCTGAAATGATTGCCCAGGGTTATCAGGAGTCCGACATCGATTTCTTCGAAGTCGGCGGCGCCTTTGAAATGCCCCTGCACGCCAAGCTGCTGGCCAAGACCGGCCGTTATGCCGGCATCGTCGCGGCCGCCCTGGTGGTGGACGGCGGGATCTACCGTCACGAGTTCGTCGCCCAGTCGGTTGTCAGTGGCCTGATGCAGGTGCAACTGGAAACGGAAGTGCCTGTGTTCTCGGTATCGCTGACCCCGCACCACTTTCATGCGGGTGAAGAACTGCATCATAAGTTCTTCTTCGAGCATTTCGTGCATAAGGGTCAGGAAGCAGCGAAGACCTGCGCGGATACGCTGATGAAGATCCGTAGCCTGCGTCGCACTGAACCGCGCGCCGTAGCTGTCTAAACACTGAACCTTGTAGGAGCGAGCATGCTCGCGATGAAGCCTGGAACACCGCGGGGAGCCAGGCTTTGCGCGTTATCGTTGGCGACCATCGCGAGCATGCTCGCTCCTACAGAGGTTACATGCCGATGTCAGGCGAGGTTTTCGTCGGTGGTCGGCACGATCAGGATGCCGGCACGCAGGCCATTCTTCACCTTGGGGTTCGGGAAGATGATCCGGGCGCCCTCCTCCTCGATGATCCAGCGGGTATTGGCGATGTCTTCCGCCAGCAGGTAACCCACTTCCAACTCCGAAAAGTTCTCGATATCCACTGGCAGGTTCAGGCGGAAGTTGTCGCTGTGCTTGATAATTTCCCGTGCCACGCTGAACAGCTGCAAACCGTCCAACGCCTCTTCCGCCAACTCCGGCTCGGTGCCTTCGATGATCTGTTTGAGACGGTTTTCCAGCAAGGAAACGTTCACCCCGTCGTTCTGCCCGAACGGCCGCGCCTTGCCCAGCTCGAGGGTGAAGGACTCGGCTCCGAGCTTGTCGTAGGTATAGGAACTGAAGACGATGGACGGTTTGTTCTGCAACAGCACCGCCTCCATGCCGGCGGCGCGAAGCCGGGCCAGTTCCTGGCGTGAATGCTGGCGATCTTCCTTCCAGGGGTACAAGGCGAACTGTTCGATTTTCGAGCCGCGAATCGCCGTGTGCAAATCGTAGTGCAGTCGCTGACGATCCGGCAGGCTGAAGAAACTGGCCGCCAGACGCTCCAGCTCACAGGCGCGCAGCGCTTCGGAGCCACTGCTTTGTTCGTGACGGCCATTGAACAGCCGATTGACGTCCTGCTCGACGAAACGCTCGCCCTTGCGAATGGCTTCAGGATTACCGAACAGGAACAGAATGCGGGCGCGCGGCTTCAGGTCGCCGCGGGCGATGTCATGCAACAGGCGATCGAGCAGTTCGATCGGCGCTGTCTCGTTGCCGTGGATACCGGCCGATAAAAGCAGGTCCAGGCCATTATCACGGGCTTGCGGCGGTCGCACTTCCAGCGCACCTTCGCTCAACCAGCGCATGCGCACGCCTTCGACAGTCAGTTGAGTCTTCTCCGCCGGTTCGCGGCCGGCGAGGGTCAGTTCAAGCAGTTTGCCGAGGGCGAGCATAGAGCGGTTTCCTTAATGGTCGTGATTGCAATCCGGGCCGTGAACGTGTTCCTCGTCGTCGCCGAGGTCAGCCGGTTCCATTTCCAGTTGCAGACTTACCAGATTAGTCGCCAATGGGCGCAACAGCAGGTTGGCGTATTCGGCATCGCCTTCTTCGACGTCCACGCCGATCAGCAATTGGCCACGACCATCGTGCTGGATCCACAGCTCTTTGCCTTGCCACATGATCGCGACGCGGGTGCAGGACGTTTCCAGTTGCGTGCCGTCGGTGTCTTCAAGGATCAGCTGCAGTTTGTCGCTCATGTCTTTTACGCTCTCAGTGGAGATGAAGCGGCGCGCCGTCGTGCATGACAACGCACCGTCGATCAATTGATCTGGAATGGATAAACCGCGCCCAGTTTAAGGATTTGCGTCAGTTCATCCAGTGCCGTCCGGCACTCGAGCAGCAATTGCGGGTCCGCCAGATCGTTTTCGGTCATGCGGTCGCGGTAGTGCTTCTCGACCCATTCGGTCAGGGTGCCGTACAACGGTGCCGTCATGATAACCCCTGGGTTGACGGCCGCCAGCTCGGTTTCGTTGAGCGCAACACGCAACCTCAGGCAGGCAGGGCCTCCGCCGTTCTGCATGCTCTGCTTGAGATCGAAGACCTTCACTTCGCTGATCTGGCCGCCGGAGCTGGTCAGACCCTGCAGGTATTGCCATACGCGTTCGTTGCCACGGCATTCTTCCGGCACGATCAACAGCATGGAGCCGTCAGGACGCGACAGCAGTTGGCTATTGAACAGGTAGGACCGCACCGCGTCTTCGACGGTTACCGCGGAACGCGGAACACAGATCGATTGAAATTTCCCACCGACCTTGGCGAGTTTGCTCTGCAGTTCGGCGAGCATTTTCTCGGTCTCGAGGAAAGCGTCCTCGTGATAGAACAGCACTTCACCGTTACCGACCGCGATCACGTCATTGTGGAACACGCCCTGGTCGATCACCGACGGGTTCTGCTGCGCGTAGACCACGCCGTCATCGCTCAGGCCGTGCAGGCGAGCGACTGCCTGCGACGCTTCGAGAGTCTGGCGCGCCGGGTATTTCTGCGGTGCCGGGTAGCGGGTGTCGAAAGCACTGCGACCGAACACGAAGAATTCGACACCGGCTTCGCCGTATTCACGGCAGAAACGCGTGTGGTTGGCCGCGCCTTCGTCACCGAACTGCGCCACGGCCGGCAGCGCGGCGTGGTGGGCGAAGTGCTTCTGGTCGGCGAACATGGCACCCAACACGCGACTGGTGGTCGGGTGCTCGATGCTGCGATGGTACTTGCAGTTGAGGTTGGCGGCGGTGAAATGCACGCGGCCATCCGCGGTGTCGGCGCTCGGGCTCACTGTGGCAGCGTTGGCCACCCACATGCTCGATGCCGAGCAGCTGGCGACCAGCAATGGCATGGCTTCCTTGGCGGCGCGCTCGATGACTTGAGCGTCGGTGCCGCTGAAACCGAGGCGACGCAGGGCAGCCACGTCCGGGCGCTCCTGCGGGGCCAATACGCCTTGCTGGAAACCCATTTCCATCAGCGCTTTCATCTTCGCCAGGCCTTGCAGCGCGGCTTCCTTGGGGTTGGAAGACTGCTGGCTGTTGCTCTGGGACGCGACGTTACCGTAGGACAGGCCGCCGTAGTTATGGGTCGGCCCCACTAGACCGTCAAAATTGACTTCATAGGATTTCATCAGCGAGGCTCCACGAGAATCTGTTGTTATGGCTTCAAGTAACAAATCTTTTAGACCGAGTCGCGGCCTTCGCGAGCAGGCTCGCTCCCACATTGGAATGCATTTCCCTGTGGGAGCGAGCCTGCTCGCGAACGGCCGTCACACCATCTTCACGCCGGGCGTCAAAGCGGCGGGCAACACCAGGCTCGGGGTTTCCAGCGAGGCCACCGGGTATGCACAGTAATCCGCTGCGTAGTAGGCGCTGGCGCGGTGGTTGCCCGAGGCGCCGACGCCACCGAATGGCGCGCTGCTGGCCGCGCCGGTCAATTGCTTGTTCCAGTTGACGATACCGGCGCGGCTTTCCAGCCAGAACTGCTGGTAGCGCGCTTCGGAATCCGACAGCAGGCCGGCTGCCAGACCATATTCGGTGTCGTTGGCTTGCGCGATCGCCGCTTCAAAATCAGCGTAGCGGATCACTTGCAGCAACGGACCGAACAGCTCTTCGTCCGGGCGATCAGCTACCCCAGTGACGTCCAGAATGCCTGGGGTCAGCAAGGCGGCCTGCGCTTGCGGCTGAGTCATTTCCAGCAGCGCCACGGCGCCGTTGGCCAGCAAATGCTCCTGGGCATCCATCAACGCTTTAGCCGCGCCGAGGGAAATCACCGAGCCCATGAAAGGCGCCGGTTGCTGATCGAACGCGCCAACTTCAATCGTCGAGCTGACTGCCACCAGGCGCGCCAGCAATGTGTCGCCCCAGGCGCCCTGCGGTACCAGCAAGCGGCGGGCACAGGTGCAGCGCTGGCCGGCGGAGATGAACGCCGACTGGATAATGGTGTAGACAGCGGCATCGAGATCGGCGACCTGATCCACCACCAGCGGATTGTTACCCCCCATCTCCAGGGCAAGGATCTTGTCCGGACGACCGGCAAATTGCTGGTGCAGGTGATTGCCGGTACGGCTGGAACCCGTGAAGAACAGGCCGTCGATGCCCGGGTTCGCCGCCAGGGCAATACCGGTTTCGCGAGCGCCCTGCAGCAGGTTCAGCACGCCCGCCGGCAAACCGGCTTCGATCCAGCACTTGACCGTCAGTTCGGCGACTTTCGGCGTCAGCTCACTTGGCTTGAACAGCACACAGTTACCGGCCAGCAAGGCCGGCACGATGTGCCCGTTCGGCAAGTGCCCAGGGAAATTGTAGGGCCCGAACACCGCCACCACACCGTGCGGTTTGTGGCGCAGCACGGCGGTGGCGTCGCCCAGTGGGCCGCTCTTCTCGCCAGTACGCTCACGGTAGCTCTGCACCGAGATCGCAATCTTGTTGACCATGCTGGTGACTTCGGTGGCCGATTCCCACAAAGGTTTGCCGGTTTCTTCACCGATGGCATGCGCCAGTTCGTCCGCGTGATTTTTCAGCGCTGCGGCAAAGGCTTCCAATACCGAAATACGTTCTTGCAGGGTGCGACGGGCCCAGCCCGGGAACGCCTGACGCGCAGCCTGTACCGCCGATTCGACCTGATCCGCAGTGGCACCGTTGCCAGACCAAAGGACTTGCTGGGTCACCGGGTTCAGCGACTCAAAGGCTTCGCCCTGACCTGCCAGCCATTCACCTGCGATGTATAGCGATTTCATTATTTCGACTCCCGAGCAGCAGACAACGCCACGGCGCGCACTTGATCGCCTGCGTTGAGTTGAAGACGTTTGGCGGTCAGCGGATCGACCACTAGCGTGCCGGCGGCCAGACGTGCCGGAGCGGCAGTGATGCGGCAGTCTTCGCGCTTGCGGTTGTGAATGATGAACGGCGTGGCGTCGTCACCCGGCGTGCCGATAGCCAGCACCAGCGCCTGGCTGTCGCGCACGGCGCGGATCTTGCCGGTTTCGCACTCGATGGCCGGGCCCGCGTCGAAAATGTCGACGTAGCCCTGGTAGCTGAAACCTTCGCTCTTGAGCATGGCCAGCGCCGGTTCGGTGTCCGGGTGCACCTGGCCAATCACGTTGCGCGCATCGGGCGACAGGAAGCAGGTGTACAGCGGGAACTTCGGCATCAGCTCGGCAATAAAGGCCTTGTTGCCCACGCCGGTCAGATAGTCAGCCTGGCTGAATTCCATCTTGAAGAAGTGCCGCCCCAGGCTTTCCCAGAACGGTGAACGACCGGCTTCATCGGAAACCCCGCGCATCTCGGCAATAATCTTGTTGCCAAACAGTTGCGGGAACTCGGCGATGAACAGCATCCGCGCCTTGGACAGCATGCGGCCATTGAGGCCACTGCGGTAATCGGCATGCAGGAACAGCGAGCACAGCTCGGAATTGCCGGTCAGGTCGTTGGCCAGGAACAGCGTCGGGATTTCACGGTAGATGTTCAGCTCTTGCGAAGCACTGACCGTCAGGCCGACCCGGAAGTTGTACCAGGGCTCACGCAGGCCCACGGCGCCAGCGATGGCGGAAATGCCCACCACGCGGCCATTGTCGTCTTCGAGCACGAACAGGTAGTCCGCATCGGCTCGCCCGGCTTCGCCACGGAAGGTCTTCTCGGCCCAGCCGACCCGGTGGGCCAGACGCTCTTCGTTGGCCGGCAAGGTGGTCAGGCCGGTGCCGGTGCTGCGGGCCAGGTCGATCAGAGCGGGTAAATCGCTGCTGCGTACGGGACGAACGATCATGCTATCTCCTCAAACGGGCCGCTTGCGCCACCCGTGAAACTCGCTGCTTTTCAGGCATTTTTTTCAAGCAGGCGTTAAACCGCCACCAGGCGCACGCTCGCACCTTCACCGACACCCAGGGTCTCGGCCGCTTCCAGATCCAGGGTCACGGGCTTGCCCGGCGCGTAATCGAGCTCGAGCATGATTGCGCGGTAATCCTGTAACTGGGCATTGGCCACCAGGTATTGACGACCGGCACCCTTGACTGGCTCACCGATTTTCACCGGCACCACGCGGCTCTGGGCGATCGAACGGATCCCCGAAACACGCGCATGCAGGGTCGGGCCGCCATCGAAGATGTCGATGTAGTGATCGGTTTCGAAGCCTTCGCGCATCAAAATGTCGAAGGTGATCTGCGCCCGCGGGTGCACCTGGCCCATGGCTTCCTGAGCGGAGTCCGGCAGCAGCGGGACGTAGATCGGGTAGTGCGGCATCAGCTCGGCGAGGAAGGTCCGGCTCTTCAGACCGCACAGACGCTCGGCTTCGGCGTAGTTGAGATCGAAGAAGTTGCGGCCGATGGCATCCCAGAACGGCGAATCGCCATTTTCGTCGCTGTAGCCGACGATCTCGGTCACCACTGAATCGGCGAAGCGCTCCGGGTGGCTGGCCACGAACAGCAAGCGGCCACGTGAATTGAGCTCCGCCCACGGTGAACCCACCAGCTCACGTTGCACGTAGAAACTGGTCAACAGGCTATTGCCCGTGAGGTCGTGGCACTGCGAGAGCACGTGAATCTTGTTATGAATCTTCAGCTCGCGGGAGGCGTGCACGAAGGTTTCATTACGGAAACTGTAGAACGGCTCGGAATAACCCGCCGAGGCGACGATCGCCGAACAGCCCACCAACTTGCCGGTGGCCGTGTCTTCAAGTACGAAGAAATAGCTCTCTTCACCGTTGAAGCTGACTTCGGCAGCGAACGAGGCTTCGCTCGCGGCGATCTTGTCGCTCAGGCGTTCAACGTCATCCGGCAAGGAAGTGACACCAATCGGGCTGTCCGCAGCCAGACGCTGTACCTCGCCCAGATCAGCCATTTGCGCGGGGCGCATCACCAGCATGGTGTCACTCCTTTCTCATACTCTTGAGGAAAATAAGCCGGACCCTTGTGGGAGCGAGCCTGCTCGCGAAGGTATGTCAGCAACATCGATGTCGGCTGACACACCTTCGCGAGCAGGCTCGCTCCCACATAAAAAACGGGCCCGGCATAAAAATTGGGTTCGACGCCTGACTTGCAGGCGTCGAAGGATCTATCAGGCTTGCGTCAGTTTTGCCGCGGCACGTTCGAAACGGTCCAGACCTTCGTCGATGTCCGCGTCTTCGACCACCAGGCTTGGCGCGAAACGCACCACGTCCGGGCCGGCTTGCAGCACCATCAGGCCTTCTTTTTCAGCGGCGTTGAAGATGTCCTTGGCCTTGCCTTTCCAGGCATCGCTCAGTACGCAACCGATCAACAGGCCCAGGCCACGAACCTGGGTGAACAGACCGTACTTCTCGCCGATCTGCTCCAGGCGCGCCTTGAACTTGTCGTGCTTGGCGTTGACACCGGCCAGCACTTGGGGTGTGTTGATCACATCGATCACGGCTTCAGCGACTGCGCACGCCAGCGGGTTGCCGCCGTAGGTGGTGCCGTGGGTGCCGACGACCAGATGCTTGGCCAGGTCTTCGGTGGTCAGCATGGCCGCGATCGGGAAACCGCCGCCCAGGCTCTTGGCGCTGGTCAGAATGTCTGGAATCACGCCGTAATGCTGGTAGGCAAACAGATGACCGGTACGGCCCATGCCGGTTTGCACTTCGTCGAAGATCAACAGCGCGTTGTGCGCGGTGCAGAGTTCGCGGGCACCTTGCAGGTATTCGAGTTCCGCCGGGATCACGCCGCTCTCACCCTGGATCGGCTCCAGTACCACGGCGCAGGTCTTGTCGGAAATGGCAGCTTTCAGCGCGGCCAGGTCGTTGTACGGCACATGGGTGATACCGGTGATCTTCGGACCGAAGCCATCGGAGTACTTCGACTGGCCACCGACGTTCACGGTGAACAGGGTACGGCCGTGGAAGCTGTTGAGCGCGGCAATGATCTCGTACTTCTCGCTGCCGAAGCGGTCGAAACCGACACGACGGGCCAGCTTGAAGGCCGCTTCGTTGGCTTCGGCGCCAGAGTTGCAGAAGAAAGCACGCTCGGCAAAGGTGGCATCGACCAGCTTATGGGCCAGGCGCAGGGCCGGCTCATTGGTGAACACGTTGGACACGTGCCACAGCTTGTTGGCCTGCTCGGTCAAGGCACCGACCAGCGCCGGATGTGCGTGGCCCAATACGTTGACGGCGATCCCGCCGGCGAAGTCGACCAGTTCGCGACCGGACTGGTCCCAAACGCGGGAACCGGCGCCACGCACGGGAATGAAGGCGGCTGGCGCATAGTTGGGAACCATTACCTGGTCGAAATCGGCGCGTTCTACCGCAGCGTGCTCAACGGACATCGGAGTCTCCTGAAGAGAAAACACTCGCCTGAAACTGGCGAGCTTGGTGAGGATTGTAAGGACAGTTTTCAGCCCGGCCTTGCCGCCAAGCGACAACTTCTTATAGCGCCAAACCCGGTTTTGCCCGGGTTTATGGCAATGCGACAAATAGCGTCGCAAAGGCGCAGTTTAAACTGCTGGAGGGGTTAGAGGCAGCGTCGTCGGGATTTCAATTCAGACACTTGCGCCCCCCTTAATTATGTACCGCATCCTGAGGGAGGCTTTCTGTTTTGCTCGGCGCTCTCTTAACGCTAAAGGATTGGCAGGATGCACCCAACCGACGAACAACCCGTGACCGTTCCGGTTCAAGCGATACTTGCGCAACACCCGGACACCCACTATCTACCTCTTGGCGCCGCCATACCGCATTGGTTGGGCCAGGCTTCGTCCGCCAAGCGCCAGGCGTTGAAAAACACCCGACCTCGGCTCCCCGAACGACTCAAGGCAGCGCCAGCCAGGGATCACGAAACACTCAAGGCGCTCAACGCGGCCCACTGGACGGCGCAAAATGAAGTCGATCGAATGCTGGAACACTTGCGAGACGCGAGCGCCTTTGCCGAGCCCTTGCTCAAAGCGGCGCTGAAATCACGATTCGGCCTCGATCTGGACGTCAGGAAAACCTTCTTGCGCCTGTACATCCCCGCGACGATCCCGTGGTTCCCGATCAGGACCGGCGCGGCCCGCACCTGGACCATTTCGCTGCTGGACGCGGCCTTGCACAACTTTGAAGACAGGGAAACCGAAGACGGCGCCTATGAGCCTGACTCGACTTTCATAACCGAGCCCTCTGCGTCCGGACAATTCGATACCCTGCCCGATATCAAGCGCACCCTCTCCATCGCGGCGTTCACCAGTTTGTGCCGGGAGCTGGATATCGGCAGCCAATACACCACCCACCTCAAGGATGCCCTGGGCCTGTCCAACCCTGAGGTCGCGGCCACCCTGCAACCCAAAGTGGCGATCAGTCAAAAAGCGGCGCTCAAAGCGGCGCTGCAATTTGCCCGGATGAACGGAGACATCCAGGCGGATTACTTTCACCTGATTCAGGGCTTGCTCGATGGCCTGCAAGGCATGCGACTGGATGGACTGGCCTTGCGGTGTCACGACTTGACGATGATGTCCAGCAAACTCACCGGCATCGTGATTTTCGCCCCGGACCTTGAACAGGATCGAAAAGTGGTGCGGGTAGTGGCTTATGTCCCGGAAGACCCGGAGCACCCGATCAAGGAGTACAGCTCGCTCGCCGAAATGATCAAGGAACTGACCCGGCAGTTGCGCTCAAGCGATTACCAGCGCTTTTTCAGTCGGTTCGTGGCCCATGAGCAAAGAGGTTACTTCTTCGGCGACCTGAGTCATCGCCTGGCCAAAGTGACATGGCATCAACCCGTCAAAGGCAGCTCCCTGCCCACCTGGCGGGAGACGCCCATCGACGATCCCAATCTGCAATTCGCTGCCACCCCGTTGGACGACAATTTGTGGCAACACCTCTATCGGGAAAAACTGAACAAGATCCTCAATGACGCACGGGTCATTGCCGTTTCAACCGCCACCGCCGACCAGAACGCCCGCTGGGCATTGTGGGACTCCTTCTCAAAGGTGGCTTCCAGGATCCTTGAAATGGCAGCGTTCATTGTTGCGCCGCTCATCCCTTACCTGGGGGAGCTGATGATGGCCTATATGGCCTATCAACTGCTCGACGAAGCGTTCGAAGGCATCATCGATTGGGCACAGGATCGGACCACCGAAGCGTTCGAGCACCTCATGGGCGTGGCCGAATCGCTGGTCCAGCTGGGTGCCTTTGCAATTGGGGGCACCATCGTCGCTGGTGAGTACCGTGCCGTGCTTCCCGGCGAAATCGTGAAATTCATCGACCAGTTCAAACCGGTCAAGGCCCGCAACGGTAAAACCCTTTACTGGAAACCGGATCTGAGCCCCTACGAACAAAAAATGACTCTGGCGCAAGATTCCAGGCCCAACGACCTTGGCCTGCACCGGCACGAGGGTAAAAACATAGTGCCCATCGAGGGTGCGCACTACGCCGTGAGCGAGCACCCTGACAGCGGCCGGTACCACATCGAGCATCCGAGCCGACCCGACGCCTACAAGCCAATCGTGCGGCACAACGGTGATGGTGCGTGGTACACGGAACTGGAGCAACCACTGGAGTGGGACACAGCCACTGCATTGCGCCGTATCGGCCACCCTGTCGAATCGTTTTCTCCTGCCCGGCGCGCGCAGATCCTCAAGGTCAGCGGTTACTCGGAAAACGCCCTGCGCAAAATGCACGTCAACCAGGAGCCGTTACCGCCACTGCTGGCCGACACGATCGAGCGCTTCAAAATAGATGAGCAGTTGCAACTCTTTGCTGATCAGATCGCCAGCGACCTGCCTGAACAATACCTCGACGCCGATCCAAAATTTCAGCTGCAGACGCTTGAGGATGCCGGTTTATGGCCCGACAGCCAACGACTGTGCCTGCTCGATGAACAAGGACAGATCGCCTGGGCGTCTTCAACCAACGAGAACCTGCCCCTGACAGTGATTCGCCAAGGCAGGCTGAGCGACGGCGATGTGCTCAAGACACTCCTTCAAACTCTTGATGACACTGAAGTGAGAACGCTGCTGGGCCAAGAATTCAGCGGCCCGATCGTCACCCTCGAGACCCGCACCACCGCCCTGAGGACGAAATTGGCGCAGATTGCCAAGGAGCAAAGAGCGTCGCGCTTTGACGCCCTCTACAGTTCTCGCGGGCAAAACGAAGATCCACTGCTACAAACCATTGTCCAGGCTGAACCAGAGCTGCCTTCAAGCGTCGCGCGCGAACTGCTGAACGTTGCCACCGGCTCGGAACTGCAACACATCGGCCAGGGACAATTGCCTGAGCGACTGGTGACACTGGCCAACGCGGCCAAGCAGGAAGTGCGTGTCACTCACGCCTATGGAGGACTGGAACTGGCGTCCGTTGAAAGTCCGGATACCGACGTACTCGCCTTGCACACCCTGGAAACCCTGCCCGGCTGGTCCGCCGACGTGCGCATCGAGGTGCGCAATGACTCCTTCGCCGCAGAACTGCAGGACAGTATCGGCCGCGAGGATGCAGCCATACGCAAAGTCCTGGTCCGCCTGGAAAATGGTAGGTACCAGGCTTACGACAGCGAGGGACAGCAGCTCCATGGAGCGGCGGACTTCTACACCAGCATCCTGCAGGCATTGCCAGACGCCGAGCGCATCGCACTGGACACGCACATCGGCCAAGGGGAGAAGCTCAAACAGATGGTTCGCGACAAGCCTCTAGAGAGAAACGAGCTTCGCACGGCGCTGTCGCTCCAGCCCATCCATGAACCGGTCATCGACACACTGCGCCTGCTGGGCATGCAAGGGTATCCGCGCATGATGGGTGAGACTCCACGCACACTGGAAGAAAGGGTACGGGAGGTTTACCCCAGCCTTTCTGGCGAAGAGATCCAGTCCATGGTTCAGACGCTGCAAAGCCATCCTGCTGGCCCGCGCGCAGAACTCTCACGCTTGCGTAACGAATACTTTGAGTTGGTGAATGATCTGCATATCTGGGCAAACGATCCGCCGCGCTTGCACCCGCAAACCGGCGCCAGGCTCAGCGCGCAGGAGTCGACAGCCGCCAGACGAAATCGAAGACTGTTCAGGGAAGAAATACTGCGCTGCTGGCGCAGGGAAAGTGATCATTTTGATGATTCGGGCGCCAGCAGCGGCTATATCTTGCGCTTCTCCAACCCGATTCTCGGCGAGCTCCCCGCCCTGAGCGCCGACTTCAGCCATGTCACCGCCTTGTCGCTCAACAACAGCACCCATGCCAGCGGCGTTGATTCCTTTCTTGAGGGTTTCGCACAACTGCGTCGCCTGGAAATGCGTGACTTCGCCCTGGAAAACCTGCCGCAGGCCATCAGTGCCCTGGCAGATCTCGAAGAACTGGTGTTGAGTGACTGCAACCTGGTACTCAATCCGCAAAGCCAGGCCACGATTTCCTCGCTGAACAAGCTCTTGACCCTGGACCTGTACAACAACCCCCTGGGCCTGATCCCCGACCTGACAAACCTGGCGCAACTGACTTACCTCGACCTCTCCAATACGCATATTTCCAGGCTGCCCGCCGGACTCGAGAATCATCCGGCAATCAAAACGGCCATCCTCAGTGACAATCAGATCACCGAACTGCCGGCCTCCCTCTTCGAGATGCACGACAACATCGGCGAAGAATTCGATTTCGGCAATAACCCACTGTCCCCGGCTACCCGAGAACGCGTGAAGGCCTACTTCAACCAGACCGGGTATGACCTGGGGGTGTATGCCGAACAGGCTGATCTGGATCGCGCAAAAGCGCTCTATCCTGCGCTGGACGATGAAGAAGCGAGTGAATTCATCTATCGCTTGCCCGGCACGCTGGAGCAAGGACGAACCGTACTGTCACGCAAGGAGGCCGAACTCAGCGCCTTGATCAGCGACCTTGGCGTATGGATGACCGATATTCCCCAAGACCACCCCATCACCGGCAACCCACTCAATGCCGAGCAACTGCTTCAGGAGCAATACAAAAGAAGGGAATTTACGCAGAGCCTGGAACGGTGCTGGCGCCAGATACCGACAGAAAGCGTGACCATGAGCGAGTACGGGTTCGCGTCGACCTTGCCGATCATGGGAGAGTTACCGGTGCTGACAGCCGACTTCAGCCACGTGTCCGAAATGTTACTGACGAGTGCTGGCGAGATTGCCCCGAGGGCAAGCCGGTTCCTGGAGTACTTCCCGAATCTGGAAAGCCTTACCGTTCGCAACTATCAACTGGAAAACATCCCCGAAGCCATCTTCAGGATGGCAAGGTTGACGGCATTGAGCCTGCCTGAATGCCGTATCACCCTGACCCAGCAGACCCTGGATGGATTGGCAGGCATTGAGCACCTTGACCATCTGAATCTCAGGAACAATCCCCTTGGTCCAAGCCCTGACCTCAGCAATATGAGGGGTATTTCCACCCTGAACCTGAGTCATACCGGCATCACTGAACTGCCGGCAGGTTTGCTCAACATTGATACCTTGACCGACGTCGACCTGAGCCATAACGCAATCACCGAAATGCCAGCCGAGCTCATGGAAGTCCATCCGGATCGCAGTGACGGTTTTGATTTCAGTGGCAATCCATTCTCTGAAGAAAGCCTGCAACGCATTGCCGCTTACTTTCGCAAGACGGGCAACGATCTGAATATTGACGGGATAGCCAACAGGCCCGCGGCGCCGGATGAGGCTCCGGATATCGACATGGAAGACTGAGCGCCGCTCAGGTGCCAAGGGCGCGGGTGAGTCATCACTGCCCTTGGCCTGCGCCGAATAGCCCGACCTGCCTAGCCTCGCTCCGAAGGCACCGAGGACAATTCGAACGGGCTGCTGCTGCGCCGCTGGTTGCGATCTTCCCGCGGCGTGGCGCCGAAGAAATTGCGGTAGGCGCTGGAGAAATGCGGGCCCGAAGAGAAACCACAGGACAGGCCGATCTGGATGATCGACTTGCTGGTTTGCATCAACATCTGCCGCGCCTTGTTCAGGCGCAGCTCCAGGTAGTACTGGCTCGGCACGCGATTGAGGTATTGCTTGAAGATCCGTTCCAGTTGTCGACGGGACACGCACACATGCTGGGCGATTTCGTCTGTGGTCAGCGGCTCTTCGATGTTCGCTTCCATCAGCAGCACCGCCTGGGTGAGCTTTGGATGGCTGGAACCCAGACGGTTCTGCAATGGGATGCGTTGGCGCTCACCGCCCTCGCGAATACGCTCGACCACCAATTCTTCCGACACTGCGCCGGCCAGTTCGGCGCCGTGATCGCGAGCCAGTACCGCCAACAGCAGGTCGAGCACCGACATGCCGCCACAGGCGGTCAGGCGATCACGATCCCAATCAAACAGATGACTGGTGGCGATGACTTTCGGAAAACGTTCGGCGAAATCGTCCTGCCAGCGCCAGTGCACCGCGGCGCGGTAGCCGTCGAGCAAGCCCAGTTGCGCCAACGGATAAACACCGGCCGACAGCCCGCCGATCACACAACCGGCACGCACCAACTGCTTGAGCGCACTGCTCAGGGCCGGCGCGAGACTGGTCGGTGGCTCATCGGCGAGCAGGAACAGTTTCTGGAAGTTTTCGAGCTTGCCGGCCCAGGGTTCACCGGGCAATTGCCACTGACCTTCGCCCTGCGGTTCGGCTTGCAGGAACGACAGCTCATAAACCACGTCGGGATGCACACGCTGGGCAACCCGCAAGGCCTCCTCAGCCAGCGCCAGCGTCAGTGCTTTTGTGCTGGGCCATATCAGGAAACCTATTCGATGGGCAGTCATGGGCGAGCGATCCGAAGCGAAGAACAGTGATGAAGGCATGGGCCAATGCTAGCCCGTAAATGAACACAAATCTCAAAACCGACGGGTATCAATTGTAGGAGCCGGCTTGCTGGCGATGGGGTTGTGTCTGTGCCAGATGTTTAAACTGACTCACCGCTATCGCCAGCAAGCCGGCTCCTACAGGAGATCGGGAGCCAGCCTTGAGACTGCGAAGCATGCACTATAGCGGTGCACAACGGCAGCCTTGATTACTTCAGGCTGCCCGAAAGGAATTGCTGCAAACGTTCGGACTGTGGATTGACCAGCACCTCACGCGGGTTGCCGCTTTCTTCAACAACGCCTTTGTGCAGGAACACCAGCTGGTTCGATACTTCACGGGCGAAGCCCATTTCGTGGGTCACCACGACCATGGTCCGGCCTTCCTGGGCCAGGGCCTGCATGACCTTCAGCACGTCACCGACCAGTTCCGGGTCGAGGGCCGAAGTCGGTTCGTCGAACAGCATCACCTCTGGCTCCATCGCCAGCGCGCGGGCGATCGCCACACGCTGCTGTTCGCCACCGGACATATGGCCCGGGTAAGCATCTTTACGATGCGCTACACCGACCTTGTTCAGGTAGTGCTCGGCCTTTTCACGGGCCTCGGCCTTGGAAACACCGAGCACGTGAACCGGCGCTTCCATGATGTTTTCCAGTGCGGTCATGTGCGACCACAGGTTGAAATGCTGGAACACCATCGACAGGCGCGAACGCATGCGTTGCAGCTGTTTCGGGTCGGCGGCCTTCAGCGCGCCGTCCTTGTTCGCCACCAGCTTCAACTCTTCGTTGTTGAGCAGGATCTTGCCGGCATGCGGCTGCTCCAGCAGGTTGATGCAGCGCAGGAAGGTACTCTTGCCGGAGCCACTGGAGCCGATGATGCTGATCACATCGCCAGCCGCCGCTTTCAGGGACACGCCCTTGAGCACTTCGTGACTGCCATAGCGTTTATGCAGGTCTTGGACTTCAAGCTTGTACATGCGGTCGGTTCTCACAAAAACAGTCAGTCAGTCGTTGAGCAAGCGCCCGTGACGCAGCGCTTCGCGCCCCGCCACCTTGGCCAGCCAGAAACCGGGTTGGGCGTAACGCAGCCGTTCAATGGCAAACAGCACCCCGGACGTACCAGCACACACCGTGCTGACCCGATCCGCCAGCGGATCGATCACTTCGAAAATTTCATCGCCCGCCTCAACCCATTCACCGGGTTTGCGCAGGAAACTCACCACACCCGGATGCGGGGCGAACAGCAGTTCGGTGCCTTCGAACGGCAGGCCTTCGCAAGGTTCGTGCGCCGCGTTCGGCCACTCGCCACTGATCAGGCCTTGCTCGGCGAGGAACGCCAGGATGCCTTCGGCGTGAGCCTCGGATTGCGCGCGACCGGTGTCGGCCTGCCCCCCCAATTCAATCGTAGTCGCCAGGCACGCCAGCGGAATCTGCGCGTCCGGGAACAGACGCGACAGGCGCAGCCACGGCAGCGAACAGGCTTCATCGAAGGAGCTGCCGCCGGAATCTTCCGCCAGCAGGCCGACCTTCACATTCAGGTGCGCCGCCAGCGAACGCCACTGCGGCCAATGCTGTGGCAAGGCGTACATGTGCAGCGCCGCTTCGGCGTCGCAATGCAGGTCCAGCACCACATCGGCGGTGCAGGCGTGGCTGAGCAGAACACGCTGCATGCCTTGCAACTGACTGCTCGCCTCAGGCAATGCCGCCAGATGATCACTCATGGCCTGGCGGATCAAACGAATATTGGCGTGCGGATCATCACCCAGGTGCCCATCGAGTTGCGCAGCCACTGGCGCGCTCAACTCGACGAAATCCCGATTGAAATTCTTGCCGCTACCGGCCTCGAAACGCCCTTGATGATTGCCCTGAAGCAACTGACCGAGGCCCAGTGGATTGGCCACCGGCACCAGTTCGATCACACCGTTCAACAGACCTTGGGCTTCGAGTTCGGCCAGGCGCTTTTTCAGGGCCCAGGCCGTGCGCATGCCCGGCAATTCATCGGCGTGCAGGCTGGCCTGGATGTAGGCCTTGCGCTCGCCACCGCCGAAGCGGAACACCGAAATCCAGCGCTCACTGCCCAGGTGGCTCCACGGCAAAGCATGATCGATGCGTTCCATATCAGTGCTTCCGCGGGGCCAGGTAGCCCAGCCAGCGGCGCTCGGCCATCTTGAACAACTTCACCAGGATGAAGGTCAGGCACAGGTAGAACACGCCGGCGGTGATGTACGCCTCGAACGGCAGGTAGAACTGGGCGTTGACCGTGCGCGCGGCACCGGTGATGTCAATCAGGGTCACGATGGAGGCCAGGCTGGTGGTCTGCAGCATCATGATCACTTCGTTGCTGTACTGCGGCAGCGCTCGGCGCAGGGCCGACGGCAGCAGGATGCGCTTGTACATCTTGACCCGCGACATGCCCATGGCCTTGGCGGCTTCGATCTCGCCGTTCGGCGTAGCGCGCAGGCTGCCGGCGATGATTTCGGCGGTGTAGGCGCTGGTGTTGATGGCGAACGCCAGGCACGCGCAGAACGTTGCGCTGGACAGCCACGGCCACAAGAAGCTTTCGCGAACGGCTTCGAACTGTGCCAGGCCGTAGTAGATCAAGAACAGCTGCACCAGCATCGGCGTGCCGCGGATCACGTAGGTGTAGAGCCACGCCGTCATGTTGACTGCAGCGTTTTTCGAGACGCGCATCAAGCCCAGCGGCAATGCACAGAGCAGGCCGAAGAACAGCGACAGCGCGAGCAACTTGAGGGTGGTCACCAGGCCGCCGAAGTACAGCGGCAAGGCCTCCCAAATGACGTTGTAGTCGAAGATCATAGCTCAGCCGCCCTTACGCCTACCGAGTAGCGCTTCTCGAGGTGACGCAATGCCAGCAACGAGACACTGGTGATCACCAGGTACATCGCCGCCACTGCGAGGAAGAAGGTGAAAGGCTCACGGGTAGCGTCTGCCGCCTGCTTGGCCTTGAACATCATGTCTTGCAGGCCCACCACCGAAATCAGCGCGGTGGCCTTGGTCAGCACCAGCCAGTTGTTGGTGAAACCGGGAATCGCCAGGCGAATCATCTGCGGTACCAGCACCCGGAAGAACACCTGGAAACTGCTCATGCCGTAGGCCATGCCCGCTTCGGCCTGCCCCTTGGGGATCGCCATGAACGCGCCACGGAAGGTTTCCGACAGGTATGCACCAAAGATGAAGCCCAAGGTGCCGATACCGGCGGCCAAGGGGTTCAGGTCAATGTATTCGTCATAACCCAGCATCGGCGCGACGCGGTTGAGCAGGTCCTGGCCGCCGTAGAAAATCAGCAGGATCAGCACCAGGTCTGGAATGCCGCGAATCACCGTGGAATACAGGTCGCCCAGCCAGGCCAGCCAGCGCACTGGCGACAGGCGCAGCGCCACGCCAATCAGGCCCAGGACAATGGCCAGGGCCATGGACGACAAGGCGAGCTGAAGCGTCAGCCAAACGCCATCGAGGATGACAGCCCCGTAGCCTTTCAACATGATTCAGGTCCTCGAAAGTTGGGATGAAAAAATGGCGCAAACCTCAGAGATCCTGTTGCTTGCGCCATTTCGGACTTGTCGTTGCGACGTACTTACTTACCGTAAATGTCGAAATCGAAGTACTTGTCCTGGATTTGCTTGTACTTGCCGTTCTCGCGAATGGCAGCGATCGCGGTGTTGATCTTGTCTTTGAGCGCGTCGCCCTTGCGAACGGCGATACCCACGCCGTCGCCGAAGTATTTGACGTCAGTGAAGGCAGGCCCCACGAAGGCGAAACCCTTACCTGCGTCGGTTTTCAGGAAGCCGTCATTCAACAGGGTAGCGTCTGCCACGGTGCCGTCGAGGCGGCCGGCGGCCACGTCGAGATAAATTTCGTTCTGCGAACCGTAAGGCTTGATTTCGGCACCCAGCGGGGCCAGCACTTCACGGGCGAAACGCTCGTGGATCGAACCACGTTGCACGCCGATGTTCTTGCCCTTGAGCTCAGCCAGGTTGTCACCCACCTGAGTGCCGGCCTTCATGACCAGGCGCGCCGGGGTGTTGTAGTACTTGTTGGTGAAGTCCACGGACTTCTTGCGGTCTTCAGTGATCGACATGGACGACAGGATCGCGTCGATCTTGCGCACCTTCAGCGCAGGGATCAGACCGTCGAACTCTTGTTCGACCCACACGCACTTGACCTTCATCTCTTCACACAGGGCATTACCGATGTCGTAGTCGAAACCCACGATGCTGCCGTCCGGCGCTTTGGAAGCGAACGGAGGGTAAGCCGCTTCGATACCGATCTTCAGAGGTTTTTCATCGGCGAAGGATGGCAGGGACAGCAAGGCGGACATAGCCAGGGCGCCAAGCAGCACGAGTTTCTTCATCTTGGGACTCCATCGGTAAAGGGCTAAAACGGCAGAGTGAGCGATAGCCCAATATGCGAATGAGTGGAACCGGAAAGCGTTGCTGCGTTCTGGGATGCGGGTGTTGAAATTCAACACAGGCAACGACGAGCAAGTGATCGGCATTCTAACGACAGGCCCGAAGCCGATATTTCTTCAATGCGACAACTAATTACAGAAGCACCGAGAAAGCCGCCCGGGCACGTTGACAGCCTTGCAGAATCATGCAAGAGCAAAAGACAGTGAACCGATCAATATTGCAAGTTGCGGGCCTATTATTGGCAAACCCTTCTAATCCGGCAAGCGCAGCGTGGATTCTTATTGCTTGTGGAGGCCCCCAACAGGGCGTGGCGTTTCCCAACGCCCCGAATCGGCGCAGCGCGGTTACACATTCAGTTACTTGAAAGCTCGCGGGTAACAGTAGGAAACCTCCCACAGGGGAAGCCGATAATTATTGGCTGTTGTTTATGCGGTGACTGTTCTGTCCCCTTCGCGGGCAAGCCCGCTCCCACAGGATTGCGTGCACGCCGAAAATCCCTGTGGGAGCGGGCCTGCCCGCGAAGAGGCCAGCCCACACAACACAAAACCCTCAGTCAATAAAAAAGCCCCACCAGGCTCACACCTGGCAGGGCTTCGATGGACGCTGAAGGCTACTTACGCCACATTCATCGTCTTGTGCGTATCAATCAAATGCTGCACCACCCCCGGATCGGCCAGGGTGGAGATATCGCCCAGGCCATCGTATTCAGCGGTCGCAATCTTGCGCAGGATGCGCCGCATGATCTTGCCCGAGCGGGTCTTCGGCAGCCCCGGCGCCCACTGGATCACATCCGGCGAAGCAATCGGGCCGATCTCCTTGCGCACCCAGTTCTTCAGTTCCAGGCGCAATTGCTCGCTGGTCTCTTCACCAGCGTTCAGGGTGACGTAGACATAAATGCCCTGGCCCTTGATGTCGTGCGGCACACCGACCACCGCCGCTTCGGCGACTTTCGGGTGGGCGACCATCGCGCTTTCGATCTCGGCGGTGCCCATGCGGTGGCCGGACACGTTGAGCACGTCGTCGACGCGACCGGTGATCCAGTAGTAACCATCGGCATCGCGACGGGCGCCGTCACCGGTGAAGTACATGCCACGGAAGGTCTTGAAGTAAGTGTCGACGAAACGGTCGTGATCGCCATACAGCGTACGCGCCTGGCCTGGCCACGAATCGAGAATCACCAGGTTGCCTTCGGCCTCGCCCTCGATGATGTTGCCCAGGTTGTCCACCAAAGCCGGCACCACACCGAAGAACGGACGCGCCGCGGAACCCGGCTTCAAGCCGTGGGCGCCGGGCAGCGGGCTCATCAGGGTGGCGCCGGTCTCGGTCTGCCACCAGGTGTCGACGATCGGGCAACGGGATTGGCCGACGTTCTTGTAATACCAGTCCCAGGCCTCGGGGTTGATCGGCTCACCCACCGAACCCAACAGGCGCAGGCTGCTGCCATCGGCGCCTTCGACGGCGGCCGTGCCCGCCGCCATCATCGCGCGGATCGCGGTCGGCGCGGTGTAGAGGATGTTGACCTTATGCTTGTCGACGATCTTCGCCACCCGGGTGATGTCCGGGTAGTTCGGCACGCCTTCGAACAGCAGTGTGGTTGCGCCGTTGGCCAGCGGGCCGTAGACAATGTAGGTGTGGCCGGTGACCCAGCCGACGTCGGCGGTGCACCAGTAGATTTCACCCGGGCGGTAGTCGAACACGCGCTCGTGGGTCATGGCCGCGTACAACAGGTAGCCGCCGGTGGTGTGCTGCACGCCCTTGGGCTTGCCGGTGGAGCCGGAGGTGTAGAGGATGAACAGCGCTTCCTCGGCGCCCATCTCTTTCGGCGCGCACACGGTGCCCGCCACTTTCATCAGGTCTTCGTACCAGATGTCGCGGTGCTGGTTCCACTTGATGTCGCCACCGGTGCGCTGGCACACGATGACTTTCTGGATGCTGCTGGTTTCCGGGTTGGTCAGGGCGTCGTCGACGTTGGCCTTGAGCGGGATCTTCTTGCCGGCACGGATGCCTTCGTCGGCGGTGATCACCACCTTGGATTTGCAGTCGATGATGCGACCGGCCAGGGCCTCCGGCGAGAAACCGCCGAACACCACCGAGTGAATCGCGCCGATCCGGGTACAAGCCAGCATGGCGACCACGGCTTCGGGGATCATCGGCATGTAGATAGTCACCACGTCGCCGCGGTGCACGTCCTGGCCACGCAGGGCGTTGGCGAACTTGCAGACTTGTTCGTGCAGTTCGCGGTAGGTGATGTTGCGGCTTTCGGAAGGGTCATCGCCTTCCCAGATGATCGCGACCTGGTCACCGCGTTCGGCCAGGTGACGATCGAGGCAGTTGTAGGAAACGTTGAGGGTGCCGTCGGCGAACCACTTGATGTCGACATGGTGATCGTCGAAGGACGTCTGCTTCACCGTGGTGAAAGGCTTGATCCAGTCGAGGCGCTTGGCTTGCTCGCGCCAGAAGCCGTCCGGGTTGACGACTGACTGCTGGTACATGGCCTTGTAGGTCGCCTCGTCGGTCAGGGTGTTGGCCAGAACCTCGGGACGAACGGGATACAGGGAAGCCGCACTCATCTTTCTTACCTCGGTGGAATAGTTGTTTTTGTATGACCCTGTTTTATCCGGGCGGCGCCTATAGAACCATTCGACGATGGTAGTAACAAGCCCACACAAAACGTCATGATAACCAAACAAACATCCGAAATTTCACGCTCCCCCCCCCAGTAGGAGCGAGCATGCTCGCGAAAAGCCTGAGAACACCCCGGGGAGTCAGGCATGGTGCGTTATCGTTAAAGCTCATCGCGAGCATGCTCGCTCCTACAGGGGATTGTTACAAAATCCGTCAAAGGTGTTTATCAAAACCACGCCTATATGAATGCCACCCTCGCGCCTAAAATTCGCTCCGCCAACCCGGCAAACTGAGTTAACCAAGTTACAGCCCCCACGAAGGCAGTTAACCCAAATCCAAGTAGTGCAGTTCCACACGCAACCTCAAAAAGGTTGCGTGACCCCCTTCGCCCTTAGAAAGGTAAATATTAAATGAAAGCTTTATTGGTACTGGCCCTCAGCAGTCTGTGCGCAACCGCCATGGCAGACGAGGTCCAGACTGATGTCGCGCAGCAACAACCCGCAATTGAGGACTACACCTACTCAATGGACCTGGACATCGCCAAAGTTATTTCAATGAGCGAAGTCCCCAATGTGTGTGAAGTTGTCCCGATGAAAATGGAATATGACGACTCCAAAGGCCAGCGCCATATCCTGCGTTACAGCATCATGGGTAACGGCTGCTCCAGCGGCTGATCTGACTGCGCCGAATCCGGCCTGCCCAGCCACTGGCTGAAGGTCGATTCCAGCCCGGCTAACGTCGGGCTCAGTTGTGTCTGGACTGGTCAAAAAACGCCCACAAACACAAGATGTAGTAAAAAAGGCCACTTTCTGCTTACTTTTTGAACAAAACCGATACCTCGCCATTTTTACGAAAAAAAATCTTCACCCGCCAAAGCCCTGTAAACCCTCGCTCCGACCGAAAAACCCGCCCTCTCGACCGTGCCATGCGCGGATTCGCCCCACCACGACCGTGAAAATTTCCATATAATGCGGCCTTAAACGGGCCTGCAATATCCCCTTACAGGGATGAATAGCCAGTCTGAAGCCCCGCAACGGCATTCGATGCTGATTTGCGCCCATCAGTGGCTCTCGGAACCCCGTACAAAATTATGTTTATTTGCCTGCGTAGCACCGCTGCAAAAAACGATATCCAACGCGGCCAGCACCGCCGTGTGAAAAAACCAACCCTTCAATTTTCACACGGGCACACTGGCCCTCACGCAGGAGACGACACGTCATGCTGAGCTGGGACGAATTCGACAAAGAAGACACGGAAGTAGTAGCCAAGAGCGCCAACGCCGGCCACGCCACCGAAGCCAACATGGACCGTCTCGACAGCGCCGGCGGTGCCGCCGCCCTGGAAGCTCGCGCCGTGACCGCGTCTGACTCCGCCGCCGTTGCCCGCGCCAAGGCTGCCCTGGATTCCCTCGACGTCGCCGAAGGCCTCGCCGAACTCGAAGGCGCCTCCGCCCGTGTCGCTGTCGATGAAAAGCGCATGATCAACTGCCGTGCCGACCTCAACCAGCTCGTACCCTTCAAGTACGACTGGGCCTGGCAGAAGTACCTGGACGGCTGCGCAAACCACTGGATGCCGCAAGAAGTCAACATGACCGCCGACATCGCCCTCTGGAAAAACCCGGAAGGCCTGACCGACGACGAGCGCCGCATCGTGATGCGCAACCTCGGCTTCTTCTCCACCGCCGACTCCCTGGTTGCCAACAACCTGGTCCTGGCCGTGTACCGCCTGATCACCAACCCGGAATGCCGCCAGTACATCCTGCGCCAGGCCTTCGAAGAGGCGATCCACACCCACGCCTACCAATACTGCATCGAATCGCTGGCCATGGATGAAGGCGAAATCTTCAACATGTACCACGAGATCCCATCGGTCGCGAAAAAAGCCACCTGGGGCCTGAAATACACCCGTTCGATCTCCGATCCGAAGTTCGAAACCGGCACCGTCGAAACCGACAAAGAGCTGCTGCGCAACCTGATCGCCTACTACTGCGTCCTGGAAGGCATCTTCTTCTACTGCGGCTTCACCCAGATCCTCTCCATGGGCCGCCGCAACAAAATGACCGGCGTCGCCGAGCAGTTCCAATACATCCTGCGCGACGAATCCATGCACCTGAACTTCGGCATCGACGTGATCAACCAGATCAAAATCGAAAACCCACACCTGTGGGACGCCGAAATGAAGGAAGAAGCTTCGCAGATGATCCTGCAAGGCACCCAACTGGAAATCGAATACGCCCGCGACACCATGCCTCGCGGCGTGCTGGGCATGAACGCGGCGATGATGGAGGACTACCTCAAGTTCATCGCTAACCGTCGCCTGTCGCAGATCGGTCTGAAGGAAGAGTACCCAGGGACGACCAACCCGTTCCCTTGGATGAGCGAGATCATGGACTTGAAGAAGGAGAAGAACTTCTTTGAGACTCGCGTAATCGAGTACCAAACTGGTGGGGCGCTTAGCTGGGATTGATTCCAGAGCTAGCCGCGATTTGACGACTTGAATCGGCAAATCGAACATCTGAAAGCCCCCGACTTGTTCGGGGGCTTTTTTATGGGTTAGGAAAACTCCATTCGATGGGCTAGATAATGCGCCGGTAGGATCTTCTGTAAGAAGCGCCGTTAATTCCTGTAGGAAAATTCGTAGACAGCCGTAGCGGCCACTCAGTATCGTCCGAGGGTTTTCAACTCTCGGCGATTCTATGAGCGAAACGATAAAAGACAGCGACTGGAGCGTTTCAGAGATCAGGGCCGCAGTGGATGCCTATCTAAAAATGCTCGCGCTAGAGCTAAGCGGCCAAAAATTCGTGAAGACTGTAGAAAATCTTGCTCTACGCGAAGCGGCCTTACCCACCCGCACCAAAGGCTCCGTCGAATTCCGGATGCAGAACATCTCTACGGTACTGATGAAGATGGATCGAGAATTCATCAAGGGGTATAAGCCTGCCAAGAACGTTGGCTCGAATGTTGAGCAGTTAATTCGAGCAGCGCTCACCGAACGAGGCGTTCAGCCCGGCGACCCCACCGCTCCGACAGCTGATGAACAAACGCTAGAGCGTCGTGCTGCTGCGCTTCAAAAGCAAAAGATCAAGGAGCCGCCAAAAGGTATTAAAAAACCGAAACGGGCGGCAAGCTCTGGCACAGTGTATGTGCGTGATCCCGAAGTGCGAGCGTGGGTGCGAAATGAAGCCGAAGGTCATTGCGATGGCTGTGGCGAACCTGCTCCGTTTCAAAAACTTGGGTTGCCTTATCTGGAAGTCCACCACGTTAAGCCCCTCGCCGACAAAGGCTCGGATCAAGTCACCAACGCCGTAGCACTGTGCCCGAACTGCCATCGTCGTTGTCATCATTCGAGCGACAGTGAGGAATTCACCGCTTCGCTTTACAAGAAGGTCGCACGGTTGATTCCCGAGTAATCGACCTCTGTAGCAAGGTAACTTGCTGCCTCGCTATGTTGAGAGGTGTTGCTGCAGTGTCGATGCAAGGATCAACCCTCAGTCCGTGTCTGCATTACTGCAACGGCTCAAGCTCTTGCCGAAGTCGATCCTCCAGCGCCCATATCTCCCGCTTCACTTCCATGCGCCGCTCACGGGCGGCTTGAATGCGAGACTCATCGATTCCTCCGTAACGACGTAACCAGTGAACGATCATTTCCTCATCCGGGTAGTAATAGTCCTTGTGGCCTTTACTACTTCTCGGAGTGTCATTCATATCACAGTCAAAGCGGCCAGCCGCGAATTCATCCGGGGGCAACGTGCCCCATTCGGCGGCGCAATCCTCGAATACCCAGGAAATCTCATTGAGGTGTCTTTGCGCACCGCGATGCCCGCGTTTGTAAAACACCTGCTCGCGGCAACTCTCCAGGAAACGCTCCATCATCGGCTCGTCATCGACCCATTGAAGGATGTCGTGCTGGCCCGCATGGCGGACCAGGCCGTTTATCCAACGCTCGGCAAAACGATCGACAAAGCCTTCCACATCCGCTTTTTTCGCGTGCGTGAAAATCATGCAGTACCGGGTTTGCACATGGATGACGAACAGCACGTGCTTGCGTTGAACGGTAATCGCGTGGACCAGCCACTGTTCGGCTGACGCATCAGGCGCATCGTCCTCAATAATGGGCGATGGTGGTTTACCCACCGGGGAGATTTTCTTGCCCTTGTGCACACGACTGAAAAAGTTGCTGGCGGCTTCGGTGCAATTGAAGATCAACATCCTGGTTCTCTGGTAGAAGGCGGGTGATAGCGGTTGTCAGTCCCGCTGCACGATCTCATCAGCCCATTCAATCTCATAGGGCTGGCGAACCACGTCAGCAATCTCTTCCCGCGCCGCTTCGCTGAGGATCGACAGCTCTGCATCGGTCAGCAAGTCGTGCCTGACCATCATTCTCAAAGCCATCAGTGCGCTATAGCGACTGTAAGGATCGAAAGTCCGGACGATGTCATTATCCCGGTCGCGCATCAGCCGATAAAGCATCCCATACCTGGCTTGAGCCGAAAGCGCGTCATGTTGAGTGATGGTCTGAGCATCGGACAAAACACCCTGGCAGAAACGATCGAGCGCCAGCTTGTGCAGTTCCTTGAATTTCTTCCAGTCGCTTTCGATGATGGACATGAGCATTACCCGTGCGAAGGATCATTGACGAAGTAAAACTCATTCTTGCTGAAAAATCCTGTCGCATTCAGATCAACACTCTCCATCCCGGAGAACACCATGGCCTCTCGAGTGATGAAAATCACCTTGAAGCGTATCGCCCTTTTCCAATTCTCCCCGGCTCACTGCGCCCAAGCCGAGCGATTGGGGCAGAAAGTGGCATCCAACATGACACTCAGATAGAGCTGAACCCTGAGCAGCTTCAGACGCTGGCGATCGGGCTTCCCTGGCAGTGCCTTTGGTCTGACAGAGCGATCCGTATGCATATAGAGAAATGGATGACATACATCGATCAGCAGATCGGGCAGAGTCATCGCCATGATTCCTACTCCCCCTGAAAGACGTCCTCACTCGCCTGCCCACACTGCGGGCGGGTGAAATTTAGGGGCTGCTACCACACCTTTGGCAACAGGCTTATTTATGCAAGACCAGATGCCTGGCCGCTTAGGGAGTCATAGCATTCTGGCTTAGACAAACTTGAGGGTTACCTTTGATCGCATCCCATCTTGAGTTCATTTACTACATATCATGGACAGTTGTATTTATCCTCGCATTACTCAGTGAGGCAGTGTTTTTATTTGTTGCCTATTTTCGGCTTGATCAGATGGAGAATCACTTCATTGTTTCGCATCTTGTAGGTATCAATCGAAAAACAGTGGGAAATACTCCACGGGGAAGGATGAAAAGGGTAAAGCTGATAGGAGAATTAACTGGCCATTACGCACTTTTCACGATGCTGGACCCGTATGCATTCATGGAGGCTGAAATTTTACCGGAACACTTGAAGAAATGGTTGAAAGTACCGGGATACATCATGCGGATCGCGCTGACTGGAGCAGTCCTACTCCTACTTTGGTACGGATTCGAGTGGCTGCGCGCTACCGCTTCGAAACCGATGACCGACCCAAAAATGCTCTGCGTCGCCATATTGATAACGTGTTTGATCCTGGCGCTGCTGGCTTGCCTCGCACGGGTCTGCATCAGTTTTTTCAAACTGGATGAGATTGAGTCGCTCCTCGAGAACTCCTACTTCGTCGATCGCAACCGACGAGTGATGGGTAACAGCCTGTATGGCCGCTATTGTCGCTTGTCACACCTATCGACCATGCTTTTGTTAGACGTTGATTTTTTATCGAAGTGTGATCCATTTGCAATGGATGAACTCGCTCGCTTTCCCCTCTCCCTACGACGATTACTCACTATTCCCAATCGGATGCTAGCCTATTCGATCGTTGGTTTTGGCGTGTTCTTGCTCTGCGGAAATCTCCTTGGAATAATTGCTTAGAATACGGATGCGGCGAGCTGTAGAAGATGGTCTGTTACTGGCAAAACGCGGTGTCATTGAGTGCATCGCGAGCAAGCTCGCTCCTATGTACGATCACCTTCATATCCTCCACTATCACGATCACTCGATTACTACTGCTTGAAAGCAGGTGTCCGCCGTGAAAGCTTGCTCATAACAATACGCCAAAGCCAGAAGCCCGGCGTCGCTCCTGCGAGATCCGTAGAAGTAAACCAACGTACTCACAAGGGGACGTACTACTGTCTGTGCCCCGGCGCACCAGCCTTGTTCCAGCGATGAGCAGACTGTGACCGGAATAGTCAGCTGCTGTCTTTAGCTTGGAGTTTTTGCCCGTCTGTTACTTGAATGTCACCAAGAGGTAGGCAATCGCCATCCCAGTTAGAGTGACGTTCACACCCGCAACATAAATGACCAGAAGACGTTTCAGGTGAGGTGGAAAGTTTTCGATATCCTCAGAGTCCACTTTGCCATAGCGGATGTACGCTTTCGGCCACACCACCATGCCGGCAATTGTAGTGACCAGTACATACCCTCCAAACCAGCCTTGGCTGCGCCAACCTGGCCCCCAAATGAAAATGAAGCGACTGTTTTTCAAGGCTTCCATCATGGCATCCAGATGCCGGCGGCTAAGGTACAAGCAGTAAGCGGTGTTCACAGCACCCAGCAGAATTGGGCCGCCGGCAACAGTAATTGCAATCCACGGAGACCAAGTGTCGATGCTGGTCATTGCTGTTTTATTTCAAATATTTTCTCACCTACGTATTCGCCCGCTATTCCACCACTTTCTGCCCCCTCCATGCACCACCCCCTACCAACGCGGCATAGCAAACAACGCCCCCACTGCATGCCGAAAACCAATAATGTTGATACACAGAAATATCTTGTGCGCGACACTCACGTTCATTTCAGGGCCTCGTAAATTATTTCGCCAGTTTTTTCCGTCTTAAGCATCATCTAGCCACTACACATCAACATACCTAAGTTTCAGAGCTTGCAGTTTGGCTCTCGGGAACTGGCTAGCCTTAAGACAGCCAGCTACCGAGCACACACAACATAAATCCACAGCCACATCACTTGAGCACTCCTGACTCCCATAATGATACTAGGAATACCAAAGTGGCGAGCAACCCTATTACACTCCATTGCAAAACAATTAATTTTCGCCTGCATGGATGTGGAAATCTTTCTATATCTTCAGCACTGACCAGACCACGCTTCACAAAAAATCGAGGGAACGTGACAACACTGGCAATACCGCCGATCAACTGAAGTTTCCCAAAAGGTCCTGTATGCTTGTGCGTATCGACAGTAATCAGCGACGAGCTGTTTTTGAAGTACGCCGATAACTCTTCACCCTTTGTGTACCCAAGGTATAGTGCAATCCCAATCCAAATATAGATACCAAGGAGCACCACCCCACAGAAACCACCTACAATTAATTCGGCCGTCGTCATCTCGCATACTCGTATATAACCTCCCCGATTATCTCACCGCCCTTTCCGCCATATACGCCGCCTGCATAAGAACCGACGCCAACCACGACGATACTGCATGCCAATGTACCTAGCCCGCCTGTAGGCACCCCCAACCCAATGCAGAGTGCACCGACAACGGGGGCCGACAATATCGCGCCTGCAGCTACACCACCGCCGATACCCCCGGCAAAAGCCCCTGTTTCAGTAAACCTGACTCGTTCGCAAGCCTCGGTATTTCCAGCCGCACACACATCCTGCACCTTCATGGCCGATGCTCCACCGCCGACGGCAGTACCCAACCAACCACCGTATTTGACGTATTTAGAAGCCTTCGCCACACCTTCAAGATGGGTGGCATGACCCGGTATTTGCCCCCCGGGACTGGCATTGGTCCAGTGGTGGACCAAGCTTTGGCTGGAAATACCCAACATTTTTTTCAAGTTGATATGGTCAGGGAATCCAATGCCCTTGCGGGTCAGTGCCGTCATATGGCTGTTTAGTTGTGCGAGCAGACGCTGGCGCTCTGCGAAGAACGTTGGCGAGCGCAGGTGCCCATCTCTTTGCAGCGTATTCGTTTGCAACGCTTCAATATCCCTCAAGGCATTGCCTACATTGTCCAGGTTGTTCTTGAAAACGCTCGCGCCAATACCAATAGCGTTCGAGCCATAGGTCAGGAAAGCCTGGATGACATCACGGTGTTGCACCATGAAATCCGCTTCTTCAGGGCTAAGCGTTTCAATGATCTGGTTGGTCTTGGCTGCCACGTCCATGAGCAGGGCTTCTTCACGGGTGCATTGGTAGTTGCTCGGGTCGCTCAGCACGATCATCGAGCCGGCTTTGACGTCGTTCAAGTTGGGGTTGAGCAGCTTGAATTTTCCCATCACCGCCGGGTCACGCAGGGTGAACAAGGAGGCTTCGAACTGTTCGCGGGTGGTGCTCTTGGGCACGATGTAGAAGCCTGGCTCCTGGGCTGCTGAACTGCCTAAGAACACTGGCTTGGGAGTGCTCGACGCAGACGTGAAACCGGCTGAGCGTGGCGCTGCCGGATTGCCGGCCAGAGGTGTGGTCGGTTGGGGATCAGTCCTTGTGGTCTGGGGCGCAGCGCTGCTGCGCGACTCATAAGTGGCGGTAAACACCGACGGGATTAACCTGGCTCTGCACGGGCAGGTGCTGTAGCTGTCCAGCGAGCCCGCCACGATCCTGCCATGACTGTTGATGTAGGAGACGCCTCCCACGATGGTGTAGGTTTCGTCGTTTTTGCCGCAGGAAACGCGGTCGCCTTCACGAGCATGGGCGATGCCAAACATCATGACTCGGGTGTCGGCCTCTAAAACCTGGCCACCGCAAGTGGTCTTGTCACCCAGGCGAATGAAATGTCCTTGTGCCATTGCTGATCTCCCTCTCTAAGTGCGCCCCAGTCATGAAAAGCGCGCCACTGTTAACGATCGATAAGCCGACTCGGGGTGAGTGGCTTAACGCAAAGTACGTGGACAGAGGGGAAACTCAAGACGGTCTAGAAAATCAGGAAAGATCCCACAAGCCATGCAGAAAAAGGCGACAAAAATGGAGATGAGAAAATACCCATTCGTGCCGGGTTCGTAAAAATTCAAAAAATGGACATTCAAAACAGAACATCCTTTGTCCCATCATCTCCTCGGTGGCAAACCATCCTGGCTGATTCAGCATGTGTGTTGGATGGGCTGGCGCTTTCGCGGGCAAGCCCGCTCCCACAGGGGTTGCGGTGGGCTGCCGGGCATTGTTCGGCCCCGGTGTGTGAGTGAGGTTGTGGTGCATTTTCGGCATTTAGGGTGATTGGGATTTGGGCCGACAGCTCGCTCAATCCGCGCGACTCAGTGAGGTCCACAACAACTGCGCCGCATACCCCCGATACGGCCGCCACCCCTCAGCCCTCTCCAGCAACTGACGAGCCGTCACCGCCCCACCCTCCAATGCCGCCAACGCATTGATCAACCCCACATCCCCATTCGGCAACCCATCCATTTCCCGCAACTGCCGCAACGCAATGTACTGCGCCGTCCAGTCGCCGATGCCATACAACGCCAGCAACCGCGCCACCCCGCCCGGCCGACCGGGTTCAAACAACAGGGGATCATCGATCACCGCCTGGGCCACGCCAGACAGCGTACGGCCTCGGCTTTTCGGCATCCCCAATGTCGCAAGGTCCGCCGCCGCCAGCACCGCCGCTTCGGGAAACACATGGGTCAAGCCACCGCGCGGCGAGCTCAAGGGTGTGCCGTATTGCGCCACCAGTTTTCCCGCCAGTTTGATAGCCGCGCCCACGGTTATCTGCTGCCCCAGCACCGCGCGGATCGCCAGTTCCAGTCCGTCCCACGTCCCCGGTACGCGCAGCCCTGGGCGGTCTGTAATCAGCCGTGCCAGCAGTGGGTCAGCCGACAGATGCCGTTGCATGGTGACCAGTTCGGCATCCAGATCAAACATCCGCCGCAGCCTGGCGACAATCTCAGGCACTGCGCCGGCATCGGGAAAGTCCAGCGTCAGTTCCAGTGAGTCCGCCGTCGCAGGCCGGATAGCGAGCGTGCCGTGGACCCCGTTCAAGCCGATGCTGCGTGAGTAGACCTCGCCGACAACTTCTTCCATTCCGGCGATCGCCCGCGCCGACAGGAACCCCAGCATCGCGGGCCAGTCGTAGGGCGGCTGGAACGCCAGCAGTAACTTCACAGGCTGAGCACTCCGCTGTACAGCGCATACGCCGCCAGTCCGGCAGCGCTGATGACACAGGTAAATATGCCCTTCTCGAGGGTGGTGAACACCGGTTTGCCCTGTTCATGCCTGGCTTTGGCGAACAGGATCACGCCGGGCGCGTAGAGCAAGGCCGAGAGCAGCAGGTACTTCACGCCGCCGGCATACAGCAACCACACGGCGTAGCTCAGGGCGATGCCGCCGATCAGCAGGTCCTTGGTGCGTTCGGCGGAAGCGTGCTCATAGGTCTCACCGCGCCCGCTCAGCAGCACCGCATAAGCCGCCGACCACAGATAGGGCACCAGTATCATTGATGACGCGAGGTAGATCAGACTGGTGTAGGTGCCGGCGGAAAACAGGGTGATCAGCAGAAACAGCTGAATCATCATGTTGGTCAGCCACAGCGCATTGACCGGCACATGGTTGGCGTTTTCCTTGGTCAGGAATGCCGGCATGGTCTTGTCCTTGGCCGTGGCGAACAGGATCTCCGCACACAGCAACGCCCAGGACAGCAACGCGCCCAGCAGTGAGATCCCCAGGCCGATGCTTATCAGCAACGCGCCCCACGGGCCGACGATATGCTCCAGCACCGAGGCCAACGACGGGTTCTGCAAGGTGGCCAGTTCCGGTTGACTGAGGATCCCCAGCGACAGCACGTTGACCAATACCAGCAGCGCCAGCACCCCGAGAAAACCGATGACCGTGGCCCGGCCCACATCCGAACGTTTCTCCGCCCGTGCCGAGTAGACACTGGCACCCTCGATACCGATGAACACGAACACCGTGACCAGCATCATGTTGCGCACCTGGTCCATCACGCTGCCGAAACTCGGGTTGCTGCGTCCCCAGATGTCCCGGGTGAAGATGTCCGCCTTGAACGCCACGGCGGCGATCACGATGAACATGATCAGCGGCACGATCTTGGCCACGGTCGTCAGCAGGTTGATGAAAGCGGCTTCTTTGATCCCGCGCATCACTATGAAATGCACCGTCCACAGCAGCAAAGACGCACAGGCGATGGCGGTCGGGGTGTTGCCTTCGCCGAACACCGGAAAGAAAAACCCCAGGGTGCTGAACAGCAGCACGAAATAGCCGACGTTGCCCAACCAGGCACTGATCCAGTAACCCCAGGCCGACGAGAACCCCATGTAGTCGCCGAAACCGGCCTTGGCGTAGGCGTACACCCCCGAGTCCAGTTCCGGCTTGCGGTTGGCCAGGGTCTGGAACACGAAGGCCAGGGTCAGCATGCCAACGGCCGTAATGGCCCAGCCAATCAGGATCGCCCCCGCATCGGCCTTGGCCGCCATGTTTTGCGGCAGGGAAAAGATCCCGCCGCCAATCATCGATCCGACGACCAGGGCGATCAGTGCGCTCAGGCGAAGCTTTTGCGTCGATTGCGACATGGCGGCGTCTCCAGTTGCCAGGGGCGGTCATTGCCGCAAGAGCGTCACATAACCTGCGTTAACTAAATGGATGAAGCGTAATGACGTTTATTGGATAACGCCAACAAACGCCCATCCAAGTGCCAGATAAAACCCAATAGGCATCGATATATTCTTTTGCTTTATACAACTTTATTGATAAGCCAATTCCGTTCTGACAACCCTGCGCGAAAATTTGCGGAATGGCAAAAAAGGGCTAGCTTCATAAGGCGCAAGGAATGCGAGAAAGTTTCAACAAAAATTCAACGAAGCCTCTGGGACAAGCATTACAGGCATTAGCTTTGTATGAGCGATTTTTCGGTTATTCACAATGGAATGTCGACCTGCACTGATCTAAGTCAGCCCACTCAATGGCGGGCGCACTTAGTCTGTTGCCTCTCTTCTCCTGCAATGGAGTCATGCAATGTCTGAAACTCCCGGAAAGCTGAAACTCGGCGCGTTGATTGCCCTGGTCGTCGGTTCGATGATTGGTGGCGGCATCTTTTCCCTGCCGCAAAACATGGCGGCCAGTGCCGATGTCGGCGCCATTCTGATTGGCTGGGCGATCACCGCCGTCGGCATGCTCACCCTGGCCTTTGTCTTCCAGACCCTGGCCAATCGCAAGCCCGACCTGGACGGCGGGGTCTACGCCTACGCCAAGGCCGGGTTCGGCGACTACATGGGTTTCTCTTCGGCCTGGGGTTACTGGATCAGTGCCTGGCTGGGCAACGTTGGTTACTTCGTCCTGTTATTCAGCACCCTGGGTTACTTCTTCCCGGTGTTCGGCGAGGGCAATACCGTCGCCGCCGTGGTCGGCGCGTCCGTGTTGCTGTGGGCCGTGCATTGGCTGGTACTGCGGGGGATCAAGGAAGCGGCATTCATCAACCTGGTGACGACGGTCGCCAAGATCGTACCGCTGATACTGTTTGTGCTGATTACGATTTTCGCCTTCAAACTGGAGATCTTCACCGCCGACATCTGGGGCTTGAAGAATCCGGACCTTGGCAGCGTGATGAACCAGGTGCGCAACATGATGCTGGTCACCGTGTGGGTGTTCATCGGCATCGAGGGCGCGAGCATTTTCTCGGCCCGGGCGGAAAAACGCAGTGATGTGGGTAAGGCCACGGTGATCGGGTTTATCACTGTGCTGCTGATCCTGGTACTGGTGAACGTGCTGTCGCTGGGCATCCTGACCCAACCGGAACTGGCCAAGCTGCAGAACCCGTCGATGGCCGCCGTGCTGGAACACGTGGTGGGTCCTTGGGGGGCGGTGTTGATCAGCGTCGGCCTGATCATCTCGTTGCTCGGAGCCCTGCTGTCGTGGGTGCTGCTGTGTGCAGAGATCATGTTCGCCGCGGCCAAGGACCACACCATGCCGGCGTTCCTGCGCAAGGAGAACGCCAACCAGGTACCGGTCAACGCCCTGTGGCTGACCAATGCCATGGTTCAGATATTCCTGGTCATCACGTTGTTTTCGGCCAGCACCTACTTGTCGCTGATCTACCTCGCCACGTCGATGATCCTGGTGCCTTACCTGTGGTCGGCGGCGTACGCCCTGTTGTTGGCGGTACGCGGCGAAACCTACGAAGGCGCGGCGGGCGAGCGTCAGAAGGACCTGTTCATTGGTGCCGTGGCCCTGATCTATGCAGTCTGGCTGCTGTACGCCGGTGGCATGAAATACCTGCTGCTCTCGGCCCTGCTCTATGCACCCGGCGCGATCCTGTTCGCCAAGGCCAAGCTGGAACTCAAGAAACCGGTTTTCACCAACGTCGAGAAGCTGATTTTCGCCGCGGTGGTCGTCGGCGCCCTGGTGGCGGCCTACGGTCTCTACGACGGCTTCCTGACCCTGTAACACGATTGATTTGCCATCTGGAGGTTCACTGAAATGACCACGGAAAAAGTTAAGTACGGCGTCCATTCCGAAGCCGGCAAACTGCGCAAAGTCATGGTTTGCTCCCCAGGGCTTGCCCATCAGCGCCTGACCCCGAACAACTGCGACGAACTGCTGTTCGATGATGTGCTGTGGGTGGCACAGGCCAAGCGCGACCATTTCGATTTCGTCACCAAAATGCGTGAACGCAATGTCGATGTACTGGAGATGCACAACCTGCTGACCGACATCGTCGCCATCCCCGAAGCGCTGGACTGGATTCTCGAGCGCAAGATCACCGCCGATTCGGTGGGCCTGGGCCTGATCAATGAAACCGGCTCGTGGCTGCGCAGCCTGGAACCGCGCAAGATCGCCGAGTTCCTGATCGGTGGAGTCTCGGCCGATGACCTGCCGGACAGTTTTGGCGGCAAGACCATTCAGATGTTCCGCGAATTCCTCGGTCACTCCAGCTTCATCCTGCCGCCGCTACCCAATACCCAGTTCACCCGCGATACCACGTGCTGGATCTACGGTGGCGTCACGCTCAACCCGATGTACTGGCCGGCACGTCGCCAGGAAACCCTGCTGACCACCGCCATCTACAAATTCCATCCGCAATTCACCAACGCTGAATTCCAGATCTGGTACGGCGACCCGGACAAGGACCATGGCAGTTCCACGCTGGAAGGCGGCGATGTGATGCCGATCGGCAATGGCGTGGTACTGATCGGCATGGGCGAACGCTCGTCCCGCCAGGCCATCGGCCAACTGGCGGTCAGTCTGTTCAAGCACAAGGCCGTGGAAAAAGTCATTGTCGCCGGCCTGCCGAAATCCCGCGCGGCGATGCACCTGGACACCGTGTTCAGCTTCTGCGACCGCGATGTGGTGACCATCTTCCCGGAAGTGGTGAACCAGATTGTGGCCTTCACCCTGCGCCCCGATGAAAGCAAGCCGGGCGGCATCGATATCCGCCGCGAAGAAACCAACTTCCTCGACACCGTGGCCAAGGCCCTCAACCTCAAGGCCCTGCGCGTCGTAGAAACCGGCGGCAACAGTTTCGCCGCCGAACGCGAGCAATGGGACGACGGCAACAACGTGGTCGCCGTGGAGCCCGGTGTGGTCATCGGCTACGACCGCAACACTTACACCAACACCCTGCTGCGCAAGGCAGGTGTGGAAGTCATCACCATCAGCGCAGGCGAACTGGGACGCGGTCGCGGCGGCGGCCATTGCATGACCTGCCCGATCATCCGTGATCCGATCGACTACTAACCTATCAGCCTTGGCCCGCACTGACCGAGCGCGGGCCAACGGGATAACCGACACCTTAGGAGATCCAAAATGGCGTTCAATATCCATAACCGCAATCTGCTGAGCCTGGAACATCACACCCCTCGCGAATTGCGTTACCTGCTCGACCTGTCCCGCGACCTCAAGCGGGCCAAATACACCGGCACCGAACAACAACACCTCAAGGGCAACAACATTGCGCTGATCTTCGAGAAAACCTCGACCCGCACCCGCTGTGCGTTCGAAGTCGCCGCCTATGACCAGGGTGCCAATGTCACTTACATCGACCCGAACTCTTCGCAAATCGGCCACAAGGAAAGCATGAAGGACACCGCCCGCGTGCTCGGGCGCATGTATGACGCCATCGAGTACCGTGGCTTCAAACAGGAAATCGTCGAGGAGCTGGCCAAGTTTGCCGGCGTGCCTGTATTCAACGGCCTGACCGATGAATATCACCCGACACAAATGATCGCCGACGTGCTGACCATGCGTGAACACGCCGACAAGCCGATTCACGAAATCAGCTACGCCTACCTTGGGGATGCGCGTAACAACATGGGTAATTCGCTGCTGCTGATCGGCGCCAAGCTGGGCATGGACGTGCGCATCTGCGCGCCGAAAGCCCTGTGGCCGGCGGACGATCTGGTGGCACGCTGCAAAAAATACGGTGAAGAAAGCGGTGCGCGCATCACCCTCACCGAAGACCCGAAAGCGGCGGTCAAGGGTGTGGACTTCATCCACACCGACGTCTGGGTCTCCATGGGCGAACCGGTCGAAGCCTGGGCCGAACGCATCCAGCAGTTGCTGCCGTATCAGGTCAATGCCGAGTTGATGAAGGCCACCGGCAACCCGCGCACCAAGTTCATGCACTGCCTGCCGGCCTTCCACAACAGCGATACCAAGGTCGGCAAGCAGATTGCCGAGCAGTACCCGCACCTGAAGAACGGCATCGAAGTGACCGATGACGTGTTCGAGTCGCCGGCCTGCATCGCCTTCGAGCAGGCGGAAAATCGCATGCACACGATCAAGGCGATTCTGGTGTCGACGCTGGCGGATCTCTAACGGCCGACGCGGCTCCCACACTGGCCCGATTCCAACCGGAAGACCGAGTTACTTGTGGCTTCTCTTTTTGAAAGGACATGCACCATGCGTATCGTCGTTGCTCTGGGCGGTAACGCCCTGCTCCGCCGGGGTGAACCCATGACCGCGGACAACCAGCGCGCCAATATCCGGATCGCCACCGAGCAGATCGCCAAGATCCATCCCGGCAACCAACTGGTCATCGCCCACGGCAATGGCCCGCAAGTCGGCCTGCTATCGCTGCAAGCGGCCGCCTACACCTCGGTGTCGCCTTACCCGCTGGACGTCCTCGGCGCCGAAACCGAAGGCATGATCGGCTATATCATCGAACAGGAGCTGGGCAACCTGCTGGACTTCGAGGTGCCCTTCGCCACCTTGCTGACCCAGGTCGAAGTCGATGCCAACGACCCGGCCTTCCAGAAACCCAGCAAACCCATCGGCCCGGTGTACGCCAAGGCCGAGGCAGAAAAACTGGCTGCCGAAAAAGGCTGGGCCATCGCCCCCGACGGCGACAAATTCCGCCGCGTGGTCGCCAGCCCCAAACCCAAACGCATCTTCGAAATCCGCCCGATCAAATGGCTGCTGGAAAAAGGCAGCATCGTGATCTGTGCCGGCGGTGGCGGCATCCCTACCATGTACACCGCACCCGGCAAACTTGAGGGCGTGGAAGCTGTGATCGACAAAGACCTGTGCTCGGCGCTGTTGGCCGAACAGCTGGAAGCCGATCTGCTGGTGATTGCCACCGACGTCAACGCCGCCTTTATCGATTTCGGCAAACCGACGCAGAAAGCCATCGCCCAGGCGCACCCCGACGAAATGGAAAAGCTCGGCTTCGCCGCTGGCTCCATGGGACCGAAGGTGCAAGCAGCCTGCGAGTTCGCACGCCATACTGGAAAAGTCGCGGTGATCGGATCACTCGCCGACATCGAAGCGATCGTCCAGGGCAAGGCCGGCACACGCATCAGCACGGCGACACCTGGCATTACTTACTTGTAAGGAGAGACGCCCATGGCACAGTTTCAGCCAGGTCACTTGCACATCGAGCGTCATGCGCTGACACCGGACGATGTCAGTTACAACGTGCACCTCGACTATAAGGTCGCCACCAATGACAAAGGTGAAAAAGGTATCCAGTTCACCATGCATGGCAACATTCAAGGCAAGGACATGTCAGAGCCCTTCTTCCTGCCCAAGGAGGAAGCCTACAACTTCGCCAGGGATGTGACGAGAATTGCCGAGAAGTACGGGATTCCTAAGACACACAGCCAGATCGGTTCGATCCACAAGCATTACGACTTGATGTTCGAAGACATCCGGCAGCAGTTGAACATGAAATCCGGCGACCCGGTAAACCCCGAACACTTCGAGTAACCCGAACACACATTCTGTGCTCAACCCAACCCTACTGTGGGAGCGGGCTTGCTCGCGAATGCGGTGCATCAGTCGACTAATCGATTGACTGACACTACGCTTTCGCGAGCAAGCCCGCTCCCACAGGGGTTGTCGTTGCCCGCAAATGCTGCGCAGGATTTCACCATTAGCCCGCCCCAAGGCATACTTGCCACCCTCCGCACGCCAGAACCCGAAACCGCACCATGCGCATCCACGTCAGCTTCATCGATCGCGTCGGCATTACCCAGGAAGTCCTGGCCTTGCTCGGTGGACGTAACCTCAACCTGGATGCGGTGGAAATGGTTCCACCCAACGTCTACATCGACGCGCCGACCCTGAGCCCCGAAGTGCTGGAAGAGTTGCGCGATGCGTTGCTGAGCGTGCGGGGCGTGCAAGCCATGACCGTGGTCGACATTCTTCCCGGCCAGCGTCGGCACCTGCAGCTCGATGCGCTGCTCGCGGCGATGACCGACCCGGTGCTGGCGTTGGACAGCGCTGGCAAGGTGTTGCTGGCCAACCCGGCGTTGATTGCCCTGTACGGTCGCGAGCCGGCCGGAGAAAGTGTCGCCGACCTGTTTGCCGACCCGGCGCTGCTCGATGCGTTGCTCGAACACGGTTTTCGCCTGCCGTTGCGAGAGATCACCGTCAACGGCCAGACCTTGTTGCTCGACGCCACGCCGATCACCGACGCTGGCGCCCTGTTGACCCTGTATCAACCCAATCGCATCGGTGAGCGCCTCTCGGCCCTGCACCATGATCACGCCGAAGGCTTCGATGCACTGCTCGGCGAGTCTCCGGTGATTCGCACGCTCAAGGTTCGCGCGCAGCGGGTGGCGGCACTCGATGCGCCGCTGTTAATCCAGGGCGAAACCGGCACCGGCAAAGAACTGGTGGCGCGGGCTTGCCATGCCATCAGCGCCCGCCACAACGCACCGTTCCTGGCACTGAATTGCGCGGCATTGCCGGAGAACCTCGCCGAAAGCGAACTGTTCGGCTACGCCCCCGGCGCCTTTACCGGGGCACAACGGGGCGGCAAGCCGGGCTTGATGGAACTGGCCAACCAGGGCACGGTGTTTCTCGACGAAATCGGCGAGATGTCGCCGTACCTGCAAGCCAAGCTGCTGCGATTCCTCAACGATGGCAGCTTCCGGCGGGTGGGCGGCGACCGCGAGGTCAAGGTCAACGTGCGGATCCTCAGCGCGACTCACCGCGACCTGGAAAAAATGGTCAGCGAAGGCTTGTTCCGCGAAGACCTGTTTTACCGGCTCAACGTACTCAATGTCGAAGTCCCGCCCCTGCGCGAACGCGGGCAGGACATCCTGCTCCTGGCCCGCTATTTCATGCAGCAGGCTTGCGCACAGATCCAGCGCCCGGTCTGTCGCCTGGCGCCGGGTACTTACCCGGCGCTGCTCGGCAACCGCTGGCCGGGCAACGTGCGGCAACTGCAAAACGTGATCTTCCGGGCAGCGGCCATTTGTGAAAGCAGCCTGGTGGACATTGGCGACCTCGACATCGCTGGCACCTCGGTGGCACGCCAGAGCGATCAGGATATCGACAGCCTGGAGCAGGCCATGGATGAATTCGAGAAAACCCTGCTGGAAAAACTCTACGTCAGCTACCCCTCGACCCGCCAACTGGCCAGCCGCCTGCAAACCTCTCACACCGCCATCGCTCATCGATTGCGCAAGTACGGCATCCCCAACAAGCCGTAAGTCCTACTCGGTCAAAATGTGGGAGCGGGCTTGCTCCGGGCGGCGTTCCGACGAAGGCAGTGGGTCATCCAACAGATGAGGTGACTGATATACCGCTTTCGCGAGCAAGCCGCTCCCACAGGGGGTTTGTGTTCGGCCTGAAAAATATATCTGAAAACGACCTCCACCTGTACTGAAAGCGCTACAGCGGAACGATTTCGCTACACCCCTCTGCAACCAGCCCTGCGCAAGGCTTTGATCCCCTTCAGCTTTTCTCTTCCGTCGCAGCTGTAGCGATTTCGCTACAGGCTGTCGATTTCACTGGATCGATGATCAGCGTAACTATTTGATTTACAACAATAAAATAACATTGGCCGTGTTCTTGCTTAGTAACCTCTCATAAACCAGGGCATTGCCCAAGCATTCAATCGCGTCCACCAGACGAGTCTGGCCCCCCTTAGGAGTTTCCATGAGCGAGTTGCGTTTTACTGAAGATCACGAATGGCTGCGCACCGAAGCTGACGGCACTGTCACAGTCGGCATCACCGCTTTCGCGCAGAACGCTCTGGGCGACGTGGTTTTCGTACAACTGCCAGAGTTGCAGTCCTACGACAAAGGCGCTGAAGCAGCCACCGTGGAATCGGTAAAAGCCGCCAGCGGCGTGTACATGCCACTGGACGGAGAAGTGCTGGAAGTGAACCCGGCGCTGGACGCCAGCCCTGAGCTGGTCAACGAAGACCCGCTGGGCGAAGGCTGGTTCTTCCGTTTCCAGCCCGCTGACGCTGCCGCTGTCGGCCAACTGCTGGATCAGGACGCCTACGACCGTCTGATCAAAGCCCAAGCCGAAGCCTGAGGAGCCCGCCATGACTATCAATCTCAGCACCGCCAATGAATTCATCGCCCGCCACATCGGCCCCCGCGCCGGTGACGAGCAAGCCATGCTCAACACCCTCGGCTTCGACTCCCTCGAAGCCCTGAGCGCCAGCGTCATTCCCGACAGCATCAAGGGCACCAGCG
>NZ_NOIO01000035.1:0-52228 GCF_014596605.1 Pseudomonas sp. PSB11 | reverse complement strand
GGCGCAAGCGCACCTGGGGGCTCGAAAGTGAGGGGGTAATCATCACGTGCTTGAGAGGCATATTCGTAGCCCACAGGTGCATGTTCCTTCCCTGATCAAAACTGACTTCCAGACACCGAAGTATGGAGGAGGAAAGGAACGGACAACCTATATCGAGAGGCCGAGTGGAGGTTCTGCGCAGTGGGTAAACCGGCATGGATGCCGGTTTAGCCGCGCTGGGCCAAGGATGGCCCATCGCGGCGGGCCCACGGAGCAGGACCGGAGCGAGGGTACCCCGAGCCCCAGCGAGGGGCCGAACGCCAGGGGCAAGAGCCCTTGGTTACTTGGGGCTCTTCCAAGTGACTCGCCGTAAGGGCGAAACCCTAAGTGGCCGTTACCGCAGCAATGGATATGCACACCTGAAAGACAATCATCGTCTGTCAGGACGCCTTCACCGGCAAGCCTGGCTCCTACAGTAAGTGCGAAACCCTAGGTAGCCGTTACCGCAGCAATGGATATACACCCAATCCAAATCAACCCATCAGGGCCGCTGCACCACCCTCACCCGCCCACTGCTACCGCCCCCGCAGAAGAACCGCTCGCCACCGTCTGACTCAAGCCCCGACACCCCAATGCCATCAGGGAGCCTGAGGCTCTCCAGGACTTCGCCGGTGTTCGGGTCGACGCGGCGCAATTCGCTCTCCTCGTCTTCCCAGGTGCCATGCCACAGCGCGCCCTCGACCCAGGTCACCCCCGTGACAAAACGGTTGGATTGCAGGGTACGCAGGACAGTCCCGGTCTCGGGGTCGATCTGGTGGATTTTCCGTTCGCGGTACTGACCGACCCACAATGAGCCTTCGGCCCATGTCAGCCCCGAATCGTTGCCACCGCCGGGTGCCGGGATCGTGGCCAGGATTTCTCCGCTGCGAGGATCGACTTTCTGGATGCGGTCCTCGGCAATCTGGAACAGATGCTTACCATCGAAGGCGGTCCCGGCATGCGCAGCAACATCGAGGGAGCGCACCGTACTTCCACTGTCGGGGTCCAGGGCGTAGAGCTTGTCGGTGGTCGCAAACCACACCTGCCGGCCGTCCCAGGTGACGCCGTGCACATCGGCGACGTCGGCAAAGGGGCCATATTCACGCACAATTTTGGCGGCTGACTGTTTCATCTCGGTGTTCCTCCAAAGGGGTTGACGGGATCATCCTAGCCACCGGGCAGCGGAACCGGGAGTAACAAGGTCGTCGCGAAACCGGGCACCGGCGGGGTCACCCAGCGCCGTGCCCGTCCCTGTCCGAACGACTGCACCTTGCCCTTGGCTGCCAGTGCTTCGAGCGCGCGTTGCACCGCGCGCTGGCTGCTACCCAACGCCAGGGCCAGGGCCGAACTCGACCAGGACTCGCCGTCGCCAAGCAAGGCGAATACTGCTGCATACTTTTCTTCGACCGGTGGCGTGAGCAGCACCACGTCCGGTGAAACCTGAGCAACCAATGTGAACCCGCGTCGGGTGGCGATCACCGTCGCCAAGGGTTTCAACGCCGCGCGCAAGCGTCCGATTTCAACCCGCAGCCGGGCTCGATGGGATTCATCACTGAGCTTCAACCGAAAGGCCTGGGCGATGAGGGTCTCCCTGGGCACATCGCCCGGCCAGGCCTCAGCGAGTGTTCGCACCAGGGAAAACAGGATCGGACGCCTGGACAGGGAAACCGACATGCCCGCGCCGCGTACGACATAGCGGCAAGCGTCCACCACCAGTGAAGTCGAGGCGAGCAGCGCTTCCACCTCGTCCAGCAACAGAGGCCGTTCTTCACCACGCACGAGCTGGTGCGCGGCGGGGCTGTCGAGAATGGAGGATGCACTTTCGACTTCTGCAGACAGCGCGGGAATGCCGGCGAGTTGCGCGGCGAGTTCGGCCCTGGCGAGCGCGGCCCGTGCGGCTTGGGAATGCAGATGGCGCATCGCGATCCCTGCCACGACCAGCTCATGGGTCGCCCGCAAGGGTGGCGGCAACGTCGCCGGGTCCAGGTCAACGAGTTGCCCATGGGCCTCATCGAGCCGGCCGATCAGCAACAAGCGACGGATGCCCAGATAACGCGCGTGGTCTGCATTGATAAGATCGCCGTGGGCTTGCAGCGTGACCCGCGCCGCTTCCAGCGCCTTCACCGGCCAACCAAGATCCCGCGACGCCAGTGCAATCTCGGCTTCGGCGACGGTGCAGCGTGCCCGCGCCACGACTTCTTTCGGCCCAAAGGCCCGCGAGGCCCTGCGTACCAGCGCTTTGGCCCGCACCAAATCCCCCAGTTGCGCCATGGCGATACCGCGCAGTGCCAGCGCGGGCGCATCCTCGCGCAGCGCGATCCGGTCCAGCGCACCCAGCGGATCGCCCGCCGCCAACGCCTGCGCTGCGGCGGTGATCAGCGAATCCATTGCAGTCCTGCCACGCGTGTCACTCCTGCCGTGATAAGCCCCGTATGAGTCTATCTCACCCCTCAGTGAGCGTATCCGGCAGATGCGCGCGTGCCCTCGGCAGTACAGCCAGGCCCGCCGCCACAGGCCAGCGCGTCGAGGGCCCTGTGCTAGTCTCCTTCGTCAAACGCGCACTGATGCGTTTGAACGAACCGCTTCCCCCGGATGATGGAGTTCAACATGAAAAACATCGCTTCCTGGTTAACGATCACGCTTGTAAGTCTAGTGCTTTGCGCCTGCACCGCCGTCGATGCTGGCAGCGGTGGCGCCGGCGAGATGGAAATCCGCTCAGGAAAAATCGAGCAGATCACCATGACGCAGATGCAGACCAACCACGACAGCGGCGTCGGCGCCATCCTTGGCGGACTCGCGGGCGTGGGCATCGGTAGCCTGATCGGGTCGGGCACCGGGCGAGATGTCGCCATGGTCGCGGGCGCCCTTGCAGGTGCGGCGGGTGGCAACTACGCCGAGAAGAAAAGATACGATCAACCGCAACAGGCCCAGCAGATTATCGTGCGTACCAAGAGCGGCGTCCTGGTCTCGGTGACCCAGCCGGTCAATGCCGCACTGAGCAAAGGCCAGAATGTTTATATCGAAGGCACCGGCAACGAAGCCCGGGTAGTGCCGCAAAGCTGATCACCTGTTGCACCCGAAATCGATGGTCACGCGTCAATGCTGATGCCCCGAGCCTGAACAGCTCGGGGCATTTTTCTTTCTGAATAGGCGGGCATCATTCGCTTCGACCGTCCGTCGTCCGGGCATGAAAATACCGCTTGACGTCGATTGAGATCTGGAGGACTATTATTTCCATCGGATGCGATCTAAGCGCGCACGACAATACATACAACCTGACCGCACCCTTGAGGATTGACCCATGAGCAAGATCGAAAAAGTCCTGGCCACCGGCACGACCCACACCACCCTGAGCAGCGCCGGCAATGCCTTGCGCGGCCACAACGGCAACCTCGACATCGAACTGTCGACCCCAGGCTCTGCCCAGCCAGCCCATGTGTTCGCCGCCACCCAGCCGCACCCGAAAGCCGAGCAATTGTTCGCCGGGGCCTGGTCGGCCTGCTACACCGCGGCCGTCGGCCTGGTGGCCGCAGAGCGCAACATCGCGCTGCCGGCGGATCTGGCGGTCGACATCGAAGTGGACCTTGGCCAGACGGGTCCAGCGTACTTCCTCCAGGCCCGACTGACCCTGCGCGTGCCGGGGCTGGCACAGGACGTTGCAACGGAACTGGCGCATATCGCCGACTCCATCTGCCCCTATTCCAAGGCCACGCGCGGCAATATCGACGTTGCCCTGAACGTCATTACCGCATAATTAATATCGCATGCGATTCTAGCGCATGCGAATACTATACCCACAGTAAACTTGAGGAACTCATCATGAGCAAGATCGAAAAAGTCCTGGCCACCGGCAAGACCCACACCACCCTGAGCAGCACCGGCACCACCTCGCGCGGCCATAACGGCAACCTCGACATCGAATTGTCGTCCCCTGGCAGCGTCACACCGGCACATGTGTTCACCGGCGTACAACCGCACCCCAAGGCCGAGCAACTCTTCGCCGGAGCATGGTCGGCCTGCTACATCGCTGCGGTGGGCCTGGCCGCCCAACAGGCGAAGGTGACATTGCCCGCCGACACGGCCGTGGACATCGAAGTCGACCTGGGCCAGACCGGTGCAGCCTACTTTCTCCAGGCCCGACTGACCCTGCGGGTGCCAGGCCTGTCACATGAAGTCGCGACCGAACTGGCGCACAACGCCGATGCGATCTGCCCGTACTCCAAGGCCACCCGCGGCAACATCGACGTGAGCATCAACGTCCAGACCGCGTGATGCACCGCACGGCCGGTTCGCCAGGGTTATCCCCGGTAACCGGCCGCTTGGGGGGCGGGACCCGGAGGTTTAGAGCACTTCCGACACCATCGCATACGATGTATAATTCCAGCGTCGCAGCCTGCCCAAAGAGAGCACCCATGAAAACCACCGACAAGACGTCCGCCCTGGACCTCAAGCTTTCCGATTTCCTGTGTTTTGCGGTCTATTCCACCAACCTCGCTTTCGGCAAGGCCTACAAGCCGATGCTGGAACGACTCGGCCTGACCTATACGCAATACATCACCCTCGTTGCGCTGTGGGAGCAGGACAACCAGACCGTCGGCAGCCTCGGGGAAAAACTGTTCCTGGAATCCAACACCCTCACCCCGATCCTGAAAAAGCTCGAAGCGATGGGTTACCTGCTGCGTCAGCGCGACCCGGAAGACGAACGCCAGGTACGAATCAGCCTGACCGACGCCGGTCGCCAGTTGCGCACAGAGCTGACGGAAGACGGCTTTCCGCAAACCGGCCTGGATCCCGACGATTTCGTGCAGATGCAGCAGGCGATCGTGAAATTGCGCAACAACCTTATCCGCACCACCAAAGCCGTGTAGGAGCGAGCATGCTCGCGATGGTGGTCAACGATGACGCGGGGCATCTGACACCACGGGGCACTCTCAGGTGCATCGTCGCCCGGCGCCTGCTCGCGCCTACAGGATTGAGGGTTATTTGTCCGACTTGATGGCCGTCCACACCCGCGTGCGCACCCGCTCCAGCTTCTGCGGCAACGGCTGCACGACGTACAGGGTTTTGAGGGCCTCGGGGGTCGGCGTCAGGTTCGGGTTGCCGGTGATCTCCTTGTTGATCAGCGCCAGCGAGTCCTTGTTGGCATTCGGGTAACCGAGGAAGTCGCTGATCGGTGCGATGACGGTCGGGTCGAGCAAGGTGTTGAGAAACGCGTGGGCTTCATCGACGTTCTTCGCGCTCTTGGGAATGGCAAAGGTGTCGAACCAGATCGGCGCGCCCTCCTTGGGCAAGCGCCAATCGACCACCACGCCATTGCCGGCCTCCTTGGCGCGGTTGCCGAACTGGTAGAAGCTGCCGGAGTAGCCGATGGCCACGCAAATGTCACCGTTGGCGATATCGGTCATGTACTTGGCCGAGTTGAAGTAGGTGACATAAGGGCGAATCTTCAGCATCAGCGCCTTGGCCTTTTCGTAGTCCTCGGGGTTCTGGCTGTTGGGGTCCAGCCCCAGGTAATGCAGGGCCAGCGGCAGAATCTCGGAGGGCGAGTCGAGCATGGCGACACCACAGGCCTTGAGTTTTTCCATATTCTCGGGCTTGAACACCAGGTCCCAACTGTCCACCGGTGCATTCTCGCCCAGGGCGGCCTTGACCTTCGCCGGGTTGAAGCCGATCAACACGGTGCCGTACATGTAAGGCACGCCGTACTGATTGCCAGGGTCGTTCTTGTCCAGCAACTTGAGCAGCGCCGGGTCCTGGTGTTTCCAGTTGGGCAGCTTGGTCTTGTCCAGTTTCTGGAACACACCGGCCTTGATCTGGGTTTCGATGAACTGATTCGACGGCACCACCAGGTCATAGCCGCTGTTGCCGGTCAGCAGCTTGGCCTCCAGGGATTCGTTGGTGTCGAAGGTGTCCCAGGTGACCTTGATCCCGGTTTTCTCGGCGAAGTCCTTGGGCACGGACGGCAGGATATAGTCCGCCCAGTTGTACACCCGCAATTCACGCTGCTCGGCATGTACGGCACTGGCCAGCAGCGTCAGGCCGCAAACGGTGGCACCCAATAGGCGTTTGATTGTGTCCATGGATCAATTCCCCAAGTCAGCTCGATGGTTTTTATGTGCTGTACACGGCAGCGCCCGGCAAAACAGCCAAGGCAAGGAAGATCGGGTTCATAGTTATCGATGGGAGGCTCTTGCGCATCAGCCACCGGTTTCGATTCTTGCCGACAGCCCGGCAGGTTCACAGCGCGGGGTTGGCCAAAAGGAGATCGTAATGGCCATTATCGGTGTCCGGGAGCATAGCCCACGGTCGCTATGCGCAACGTTTTCGACAGCCTGGAATACGGCGCAAACCCGCAGGGCTGGCGAACACCGTGCCTGCGACTTAATCTGCCTGTCACAGCAATCACCCCATGGGGCGCCTTCCCGCCCGAGGAGTTGACCGATGCCGCTGACCCTCTATTACCACCCGCTTTCGTCGTTCTGCCACAAAGTGCTGATCGCACTCTACGAGTACGACATCGATTTCCAACGGCGAGTCATCGATCTTTCCAGTGCAGCAGACCGCGCGGAGCTCGAGGCGTTATGGCCCCTGTGCAAGTTCCCGGTCATCCGCGATTACACGTACCCGCAGGGGCTGGCGGAATCGAGTGTCATCATCGAATACCTGGACCGCTTCCATGCAGGTGGGCGCTGCCTGCTGCCCGGTGATTGGGAAACTGCCTTGCAAGTACGCCTGTGGGATCGGTTTTTCGACCAGTACGTGCAGGGACCGTTGCAACAGATAGTCGCCGATCGCATTCGCGCGACGAACGGCGACCTGAGCCGGGAACGGGCCATGCTCACCACGGCCTACGGCATGCTCGAGCGCCAGCTGGCCTCGCGAACCTGGGTGGCCAGCCCGGACTTCAGCCTGGCCGATTGCGCGGCGGCCCCGGCCCTGTTCTATGCCAGTACCCTGGTGCCCTTCCCCGTCGATTGCCAGCACCTGAGCGGGTATTTCGACAGGCTGGTACAACGGCCCTCATTCCAACGCGTCATCGACGAAGCCAGGCCCTGGTTCGCCTTCTATCCGTTTGCCGAGGCCATTCCCCAACGCTTTCGCTAACAACCTCATGCGCACACCGCAGGGCTCGATTGGCCCGCTACGTGGGTGTATATCCATTCCTGCGGTAACGGCTTCGCACTGGTAGGAGCGAGCATGCTCGCGATGGAGGTCAACGATGACGCGGGGAGCCTGACACCCCGCAGTGCTCTCAGGTTTTTCGCGAGCGTGCTCGCTCCTACAGGGCTCTACCCAGTTCTTAAATACATCCCGAAGGGCACTTTCACCCGCACGGTTGCGAGTCTGGCGATCCCGGCCTATGGTCCAGACACAACAATTTCAAGACCGGTGCGATGATTCGCCGCCGTCTTCTTGTCCATCCATGGTGCTAGCGCAACGAGGTGACGACATGCCCCAAGACTCCCGCCCCGCCGTACTCGAACTGATCGGCAACACGCCCCTGGTGCGCGTCAGCCGTTTCGATACCGGCCCGTGCACGCTGTTTCTCAAGCTCGAATCCCAGAACCCCGGCGGTTCGATCAAGGACCGCATCGGCCTTGCCATGATCGATGCCGCCGAACGCGACGGCCGCCTGCGACCCGGTGGCACCATCGTCGAAGCCACGGCCGGCAACACCGGCCTGGGCCTGGCACTGGTCGGCCGCGCCAAGGGTTATCGGGTGGTGCTGGTGGTGCCGGACAAGATGTCCACCGAGAAGGTCCTGCACCTCAAGGCCATGGGCGCCGAGGTGCATATCACCCGTTCCGATGTCGGCAAAGGCCATCCGGAGTACTACCAGGACGTTGCCGGGCGCCTGGCCAGCGAAATCCCCGACGCCTTCTTCGCCGACCAGTTCAACAACCCGGCCAACCCACTGGCCCATGAGTGCAGCACCGCACCGGAGATCTGGGCACAAACCCAGCATGATGTCGATGCCATCGTGGTCGGCGTGGGTTCGGCCGGCACGCTGACCGGGCTGACCCGGTTCTTCAGCCGTGTGCAACCGGAACTGGAAATGGTCCTGGCCGACCCGGTCGGCTCAGTGATGGCCGAATACAGCCGCAGCGGCACCCTCGGCACACCTGGCTCCTGGGCCGTCGAAGGCATCGGCGAAGACTTCATTCCGTCGATTGCCGACCTGTCCAGCGTGCGCCACGCCTACTCGATCAGCGACGAGGAAAGCTTCGATCATGCCCGCCAGTTGCTGCGCGCCGAGGGCATTCTCGGCGGTTCGTCGACCGGCACCCTGTTAGCGGCCGCATTGCGCTACTGCCGCGAGCAAACCCAACCGAAACGGGTGGTCAGCTTCGTCTGCGACACCGGTACGCGTTACTTGTCGAAGGTCTATAACGACCAGTGGATGAACGATCAAGGGCTGCTGAAAAGCAAGCAGTACGGCGACCTGCGCGACCTGATCGCGCGGCGCTTCGAGGACGGCCGGGTGATCAGCGTCGGCCCCGACGACACCCTGCTCACCGCGTTCCAGCGCATGCGCCTGGCGGATGTGTCGCAACTGCCGGTGCTGGTGAGCGGCAAGCAACTGGTCGGTGTAATCGACGAGTCGGACATCCTGCTGGGCGTGCATGAAGACGCTACGCACTTTCGCAAGACCGTCTCCAGCGCCATGACCGACAAATTGCAAACCCTGGCCCCCGACGCCTCACTGGCGGATCTGGAGGCGGAACTGGGCCGAGGACTGGTGGCGATCATCCAGGATGCCTCAGGTTTCCACGGCCTGATCACCCGAACCGACATGCTCAATCACCTGCGGAGATCCCTGCCATGAGTCAGCACGATGAAAATGCCCCGCCACGGGGCTTCGCCACCCGCGTGATCCATGCAGGGCAAGCGCCGGACCCGTCGACCGGCGCGCTGATGCCGCCGATCTACGCCAACTCCACCTATCTGCAGCAGAGCCCTGGCGTGCACAAGGGGCTGGACTACGGACGTTCACACAATCCGACGCGCTGGGCGCTGGAACGCTGCGTCGCCGATCTCGAAGGCGGCACCCGGGGCTTTGCATTCGCCTCGGGCCTGGCGACCATTTCCACGGTGCTGGAACTGCTCGACGCCGGCTCGCACATCGTCTCCGGAAATGACCTGTACGGCGGCACCTTCCGCCTGTTCGACAAGGTGCGCCAGCGCAGTGCCGGACATCGCTTCAGCTTTGTCGACCTGACCGACCTCGCCGCCTTCGAGGCCGCCTTGCAGGACGACACACGCATGGTCATGGTCGAGACGCCGAGCAATCCACTGCTGCGCCTCACTGACCTTGCCGCCATCGCCCGCACCTGCCGCGACCGCGGCATCATCTGCGTGGCGGACAACACCTTTGCCAGCCCGTGGATACAACGCCCCCTGGAACTGGGCTTCGACATCGTGCTGCATTCGACCACCAAGTATCTCAATGGCCACTCCGACGTCATTGGCGGCATCGCCGTGGTCGGGCAAAACGCCGAACTGGCCGAGCGCCTGGGGTTCCTGCAGAACGCGGTGGGCGCCATCGCCGGACCGTTCGACGCCTTCCTCACCCTGCGCGGGGTCAAGACCCTGGCGTTGCGCATGGAGCGCCACTGCAGCAATGCGCTGGATCTGGCGCATTGGCTGGAACGTCAACCGCAAGTCGCCCGGGTCTATTACCCCGGCCTGCCCTCGCACCCGCAGCATGAGCTGGCGCGGCAGCAGATGCGCGGCTACGGCGGGATGATCTCTGTCGACTTGAACACTGACCTGGCCGGCTCCCGGCGTTTCCTGGAAAGCGTGCATATCTTCGCCCTGGCCGAAAGCCTGGGCGGCGTGGAAAGCCTGATCGAACACCCGGCGATCATGACCCACGCCACCATCCCGGTGGAAACCCGCGCGCAGTTGGGCATTGGCGATGCGCTGGTGCGGTTGTCCGTGGGGGTTGAGGATATCGAAGACTTGCGTGCAGACTTGGCGCAGGCGCTAGCCCGGATTTAGGGTTACACAACCCCCTGTAGGAGCCAGGCTTGCCGGCGAAGAACGATAACGCGGTGCGACAGATACACCGCGGCGTCCGGTTCGCCGGCAAGCCTGGCTCCTACAGACAATAATTTGAATATTTCGGAACATCGACACATGTCCAACCACGATACCTCCCTGCAAGACGCCGCCGCGCCCGATGGCGTTTGCTACGGCTGCGGCAGCAGCAACCCCCACGGGCTGCACATCAAGAGCTACTGGCATGAGGACGGCGTGCATGTCATGGCCGAGCACGTACCCGATGCCAAATACTGCGGCTGGCCGGACCTGGTCTACGGCGGACTGATCGCCATGTTGGTCGACTGCCACTCCAACTGGGCGGTCATGGCTTATCACTACCGAGCGGAAAACCGCGATGCCGCAAGCTTGCCGCGCATCAGTTGCGTCACCGGCAACCTCGGCATCAAGTTCATCAAGCCGACACCCATGGGTATCCCGCTGACCCTGCGGGCGCGAGTGGAAGGTGAAGTCGGACGCAAGACACGGGTCATCTGCGAAGTCTTCGCCGGCGATGTGTTGACGGCAGTGGGCGACTCCATTTTCGTACGGGTCGATACCGCGCAACTGGCAGACACCGCGCACGGGCGGTAGTTGCCCCAGTCGCCGGTCACTCTTCTTCCATGAGCGCGGTGATCCGCCCGGACTTGTACGCAGCCAGCAGCGCGGCATAGTCCTTGGCATTCTGATCGGCATAGGTCACGGCAAATTTGCCGATGGCCTGGTCGAAACTATCCGATTTGCCCAGATAGCCGCTGATGAGCGCTGCGTCCCCGGACTTGGCGTGGGCCCTGGCAAGCGTCTGGCCGCACCATTGGGCATACCGCTTCAAGCGCGCTGGCGTGATGCCTTCAATCGGGGCCGACATTTTCATGTCGCGCATCTGGCGTACAAAGAAATCACGACCTTTCTGGCCACGGGTCCAGCCCAGAAAAATATCGCTGGAGGACTGCATCAGTCGCTGCCCGGTGACGACGCGCTGCCCCTGGTTTTCGAACTCGCTCTTGCCGGCGTAAGGCGCCAGCACGGAAGGGCAGGCTTCCTTGAATTGCAGGAGCAACGGCTGGTTTTCTGCGCTGAAGAACAGGCCGACGAAACAGTAGGTACCCACGCTGCCGATCCCGACCGCCTTGACGGCAATGTCTTCGAGGCGATATCGATCGAACAACACACGCCGTTCATGGGGTAGCGACAATCGATAAGCCTGCAGCGCTGCACGGGCTCGCTGCATGAAGTCCGGTTCATCCACATGATAAAGGATCGGGGGCTGATCGATCAGCCGTCGGCGCCCTGCCACTTCGTTGCTGATTTTTGGATAAAGATACTCGCCGACCCGCACCCTGGCCCTGGCCATCACTTGTTCGCGAAACTTCCGGATCTCGGCCGTGGGCGCGGTGTCGATGATCGTCTGGGCATCCAGGCGCTCATACCAGACCTCCAGCGGGCTCAACTTCGACAGTTTACGCAAGCGCTCACGGTAAACACGTACGCACTCCATGGCGATGCCCCGTGCCACCTTATCGCTGATCCGGTTATCGCGGGCCGCCACTACAAAACTGATCGCCAGGCGTTTCACGTCCCATTCCCAAGGCGCGGGAAGCGTTTCGTCAAAATCATTGATGTCAAAAATAAGGTTGCGTTCGGGGGTGGCGAACAAGCCAAAGTTCAACAGGTGGCAATCGCCACAGGCTTGCACCTCGATCCCCGTGGTGGGGGTCTTGGCCAGGTCGTACGCCATCAAGCCCGCTGAGCCACGCAAAAAAGCAAACGGGCTGCGCAACATGCGCCCGTAGCGCACCGGTATCAGGTTGGCCAGCCGATAACGGTTGGACGCTTCCAGCAGCTCGATCGGATCGCGATGCTTGCGTGGCGGTTTCCACTCGGCGTGCAGCGCATGGGGCAGGTTCTGGCTTAATCGTTCACCCGCGTGCAGGCGTTCCTTGCGCGAGCGAAACACCGGTTCTTCAATGACCGCGGTATTTTTTTTGGCTTTGGCGGGCTTGTTTTTGCGGGGAGGCATGATCACTCCTTGGCCAACGATTCTCGACAGATGGCTGACGGTCAAAGTCTAGAACCGGTTTCACATCTGTGCGCATCGATTGCGGCAAAATCGACAGCCACTCAGCGCTCGAAAAATGAGCGATACCCGCTAATCTCCACTTGCCGTTTTTCAACACAGGAGTTTGGCCATGAAGCTCAGACATTCACTGGCGGCGCTGTTGATTTGCGCCAGCCTGTTCGGCTGCGCCACCTCATCCAGGCAGAGTGTGTCGGTTACCCTGGATCCCACCCGGCAGAACACCGGTCAGATCGGCAATGTCACGTTGTCCGAGTGGGACCAACAAACCGGGCTGAGTTTCTTCATCAGTGGTGTACCAAGCGGTGCCGCCCTGCCCCTGCGTCTCTACAGCTTCATCAACAAGGGCAGCTGCCAGCAACCCGGCCCCGTCGCGTACGCCATGAATGACAAGGTCAACACCGAACGCCAGCCGATTCGCGGCTGGTCGTTTTCCAGAAGCGTGCCTGTGGCCCTGCCTGTCTTGCTGTCCGGTGACTATCACATCGTCGTGCGAACCGCATCGACAGACGGCAACGTCGATATTTTCTGTGGGAACATCAAGCAACAAGGTCCGGCGACCTAGGCACGCGTAGCCTCTGGCCTCAGACCGGCGAAATCGTTGCTAGCACGCCAATCAGAATGGTCAACACCAGAAAACCACCGAGGAAAATCGCCATCTTGCCCATAGAGCCTCCAACATTTCGAAAGTGCGGTGCACCGCGGCTACCGCTGCGCAACTTGCCGTCATTGTGGGGCTCGAACTGATTGCATTACAGCGTCAGAAAGCGCTGAAAAATACGGATCAGATGAAACAGATGGAGCCAATGAACCTGTAGGAGCGAGCATGCTCCGGGCGGCGTTCCGACGATGGTCGTCAACGATTACGCGGGAAGCCTGGCACCCCGCGGTGCTCTCAGGTTCATCGCGAGCATGCTCGCTCCTAAAGGTACGGGGATTTGTTGCAGGGGTTACAAAAAAGCCCACTGGCCATCCCTGGCTCAGTGGGCTTTTTGATCAAGCGCTCAGTTAAAGCGCCATGTCCGCCGCAGCATTCTCTTTCGGTGCCTTGGCTTTTTCAGCCTCGACAGCCGGAGCCACAGCCTGGCCGATCGCAGGTGGTGGAGTCAGTTCCAGCACCTTGGCGGTGTAGGCCCATTCCTCGGCAACCTTTTGCGGATTGGCGTTGAGCTGGGTGCCGTAGCTCGGCACGATTTGATGCAGTTTTTCCTGCCAGGCCGGGGTCGCGACCTTGTCCTTGAACACTTTCTGCAGCACGGTCAGCATGATCGGTGCGGCAGTGGAAGCGCCCGGGGACGCGCCCAGCAGGCCGGCGATGGTGCCGTCTTGCGAGGCGACGATTTCGGTGCCCAGTTTCAGTACGCCACCGGCAGCTTCGTCACGCTTGATGATCTGCACGCGCTGGCCGGCTTGCCACAGGCGCCAGTCCTCGGCCTTGGCGTTCGGGAAGTATTCCTTCAGGGCGTTGAGGCGGTCTTCGTCCGACAGCATCAGTTGACCGGCAAGGTACTCGACCAGCGGGTATTCCTTGATGCCGACCTTGGTCATTGGCCACACGTTATGCGTGGTGGTGGTGGTCAGCAGGTCCAGGTACGAACCTTCCTTCAGGAACTTGGTGCTGAAGGTCGCGAATGGGCCAAACAGGATCACGCGCTTGCCATCCAGCACGCGGGTGTCCAGGTGCGGAACCGACATCGGCGGTGCGCCAACCGAAGCCTTGCCGTAGGCCTTGGCCAGGTGTTGTTCGGCAATGGTCGGGTTCTCGGTCACCAGGAACGAGCCGCCCACCGGGAAGCCTGCGTATTCCTTGGCTTCAGGAATGCCGGACTTCTGCAGCAGGTGCAGGGCACCGCCACCAGCGCCGATGAACACGAACTTGGCGTCGGTTTCGGATTTGCTGCCGTCTTTCAGGTTTTTGTAGCTGACGCGCCAGCTGCCGTCGGCGTTCTTGCTGATGTCCTGCACTTCGCTGGACAGTTTCAGGTCGAATTTCGGCGTGGTTTGCAGGTGTGCAACGAACTGGCGGGTGATTTCGCCAAAGTTCACGTCGGTACCGATCGGAGACCAGGTGGCCGCGATTTTCTGGTTCGGGTCACGCCCTTCCATCATCAGCGGGACCCACTTCTTGATCACGGCCGGGTCTTCGGAGTACTGCATGCCGGCGAACAGCGGGCTTGCCTGCAGGGCTTCGTAGCGCTTTTTCAGGAACTTGATGTTGTCATCGCCCCACACGAAGCTCATGTGCGGTGTGGAGTTGATGAACGAACGCGGGTTCTTCAGCACACCTTGCTGGACCTGCCAGGCCCAGAACTGACGGGAGATCTGGAACGCTTCGTTGATTTCAACGGCCTTGGGAATCGAGACGTTGCCTTTCTCGTCTTCCGGGGTGTAGTTCAACTCGGCCAGGGCAGAGTGACCGGTACCGGCGTTGTTCCAGCCGTTGGAGCTTTCCTGGGCGACGCCGTCGAGGCGCTCGATCATTTCCATCGAGGTGCCGGGTTCCAGCTCATTGAGCCACACACCGAGGGTTGCGCTCATGATGCCGCCGCCGATCAACAGCACGTCGACTTTCTTGGCATCTTCGGCCTGGGCTGTCGTCATCCCCAACGACAAGGCCAGCCCCAGCAGGGCCGTGTTCACTTTCTTAAACATCTGTAGCACCTATGATAAAACGCCATCCACCCTTCCAACCGCGATCGCAAGCCGCTTGTCTCACGGCATTCAGGCAAGTCTGTCGCGGGTTCTCGTACATAACGGCTGCACATGACGGCTGGAAGGTGGGCACACAAGGCCGATGGACCGCATCGACCCCAGTTATATGTCCCTACTGAACTGACTTTTTATCTTTTTTGGCTTCAGCTACTTGAGCGACAGTGATTCTGCTCGCCCGCCTCAAGGACAGGAAAACTGAATAGATCAAACCAAGTTGTTGCGAAGAATATCACGACAAGCCCAGCCCGCGCGTGATGGATGCCGTGGATGGGCGACTATACTCACTGGTCTTCAATCGAGCAGGTGGGCAAGAGCCATGAGCGATAAAGACGATCTGCGCAAACATTCCTCCCAGGTAATCGACGGCGTGGAGGCTGCCCCCGCCCGCGCCATGCTGCGTGCCGTGGGTTTTACCGACGAAGACTTCAAGAAACCACAGATCGGCATCGCCTCCACCTGGGCGATGGTCACGCCGTGCAACATGCACATCGACAAACTCGCGATCGAAGCGGAAAAAGGCGCGAATGCCGCGGGCGCCAAGGGCGTGATTTTCAACACCATCACCATTTCCGACGGCATCGCCAACGGCACCGAAGGCATGAAATATTCACTGGTGTCCCGCGAGGTGATCGCCGATTCCATCGAGGTGGTGGTCGGCTGCGAAGGCTTCGATGGGCTGGTGACCGTGGGGGGTTGCGACAAGAACATGCCAGGCTGCCTGATCGGCATGGCGCGGCTCAACCGACCTTCGATCTTCGTCTATGGCGGCACCATCCGCCCCGGCGCCGGCCACACCGACATCATCTCCGTGTTCGAAGCCGTGGGCCAGCACGCGCGCGGTGACATCAGCGAGATCCAGGTCAAGCAGATCGAGGAAGTGGCCATTCCCGGCCCCGGCTCCTGTGGTGGCATGTACACCGCCAACACCATGGCCTCGGCCATCGAGGCGCTGGGCATGAGCCTGCCCGGTTCGAGCTCCCAGGATGCCGTTGGCAGCGACAAGGCCTCGGACAGTTTCCGCGCCGGCCAGCAGGTGATGGAATTGCTCAAGCTGGACCTCAAGCCCCGGGACATCATGACCCGCAAGGCCTTTGAAAACGCCATCCGCGTGGTGATCGCCCTCGCCGGCTCGACCAATGCCGTGCTGCATCTGTTGGCCATGGCCAATGCAGTGGATGTCGAGCTGACCCTGGACGACTTCGTCGAGCTGGGCAAGATTTCACCGGTGGTGGCCGACCTGCGCCCCAGTGGCAAATACATGATGAGCGAGCTGGTGGCCATTGGGGGCATCCAGCCCTTGATGAAGCGCATGCTCGCCGCTGGCATGCTGCACGGCGATGTGATGACCGTGACCGGCAAGACCCTGGCGGAAAACCTCGAAAACGTGCCCGACTACCCCGCTGGCCAGGACGTGATCCTGCCCTTCGATCAGCCGATCAAGAAGGACTCGCACCTGGTGATCCTGCACGGCAACCTCGCGCCCACCGGGGCCGTAGCCAAGATCACCGGCAAGGAAGGCCTGCGCTTCGAAGGCACGGCCAGGGTCTACCACGGCGAGGAAGGCGCCCTGGCCGGCATCCTCAATGGCGAAGTGCAGGCGGGCGATGTGATCGTGATTCGCTACGAAGGGCCCAAGGGCGGACCGGGCATGCGCGAAATGCTCTCGCCGACATCGGCGGTGATGGGCAAGGGTTTGGGCAAGGATGTGGCGCTGATCACCGACGGGCGTTTTTCCGGTGGCTCCCATGGCTTCGTGGTGGGGCATATCACACCGGAGGCGTTTGAAGGCGGGCCGATAGCGCTGGTCGAAGATGGCGACCGGATCACCATCGATGCACAAAGCCGGCAGATCACCGTTGATGTGTCCGATGCTCAACTGGCCGAGCGCAAGAGCCGTTGGATACGGCCGGAATCGAAGTACAAGCGCGGGGTGTTGGCCAAGTATGCGAAGACGGTGTCCAGTGCTTCGGAGGGGGCGGTGACGGATAAGTATCTTTAAAAATTCGGTTTTGTGTTGTCTGATCGACTGCTTTCGCGAGCAAGCCCGCTCCCACATTTGGAATGCATTTCAAATGTGGGAGCGGGCTTGCTCGCGAAGGGGCCCTTGAAGGCAGTACAAAATGAAAGGATGTATCAAAGGCGGAAGCGATCCACCGACTGCGACAGTTGCCCCGCCAGCGAAGACAACTCATCCGTCGTCAAGGCAGTCTGCCCAATCACCTTGCTGTTGCCCTCGGACATCCCGGCAATCATCTCCACCTGATGGGCGATTTCATTGCTGGCCAGGCTCTGCTCGCCGATGGTGCGACTGATGTCGTTGACCAATTGCGTGGTGTTGAGGGTGGCCTCGAGGATCTCGCGGATGGCACGCTCGACGTCGGCAGTCACGGCCATGCCCTTGTCGACCTGGGACACGCCCTCCTCCATGCTGATCACCGCTTCTCGGGTGCTTTGCTGGATGCGCGAGACCATGGCGGCGATTTCCTGGGTCGAAGCGCTGGTACGGCCCGCCAGGCTGCGAACTTCATCGGCCACCACGGCAAAACCACGGCCCTGCTCCCCGGCGCGGGCGGCTTCGATGGCGGCGTTGAGCGCCAACAGGTTGGTCTGGTCGGCGATGCCCTTGATCACCTGGATGATGCTGAAAATCCCTTCGGATTCCTTGTCCAGGGTGCGGATCACCTGTGCCGACTGCTGCGCCGAACGGGCGATGCCGTCCATGTCGCTGACCACCTGATGGATCACCCGCCCACCATCCTTGGCCAGCGCCTCGGCCTGGTTGGCCATGTCCAGCGCGCGCTCGGCGTGCCGGGTGATTTCCTCGATGCTCGCGGTCATTTCGCTGGCGGCGGCGGCCATGGTGCTGGCGGCGGCGCTCTGTTGCTGGCTGCTGCCGGCTACTTCATGACAACCATTGCTCAGTCGCGTGCTCATGCCACTGACGCCATGGGCATTGCTGCGCACCACCTCGATCATGGCGCGCAGATCACGCTGCATGGTCGCCAGGCTGCGGATCAGGGTGCTGGCTTCGTCCTTGCGCTCGGGTACTGCAATCGTCTCGCTCAGGTTGCCATGGGCGATGCGTTCGGCGATGCGGCTGGCCGTTTGCAAGGGGTTCATGATGCTCAGGATCACCCAGCGTCCCTGGACGAGCAGCAACAACAGGCTGGCGAAAAGCACGGTGCCGAGGGCCAGGTTGGCGCTGCCGAGCGCTTGACGGGTCCCGGCACTGGTCTTTTGGGTGTTGCTTTCGATCAGCTCGCTGACGGCGGCCATCTGGTCTTCCAGTTGGCTGAACACGCTGTTGAAGGAGCCGAGTTCTTTTTGCGCGGCCTCGGGGTTTTCCAGGGCCATGCCAACAATGCGCTCGGCCGCGGCGATGTAGGTGTCGAGGCTGGGCTTGATCTTGTTCAACGCGTCTTTGAGGGTGGCGTTGACCGCCAGGTTCAGGTTGTCGCCGAGCACTTCGCGAAAGTGTGCCGCGTGCTCTTCGATGGACGTGCGTACTTCGGCCTTGCTGCTGGTACTTTTACCCAGCCCGACCAACATCGCGGACAACACGTCGGCACGTAGCGCGTCGTGCATCATGTCGGCTTCCATGTGGTTGCGCAGCACGGTCATGCCAACCTCGTTTTCCTGCACCGCATCCGCCATCCGGGCAGTCCCCAGGTAACCGACCAGGCCCATGATCAACGCGGTGAGCAACCCCGTCCCTATCAGCAGCAGCAAACGCAGTTTTATGGACACTCTGTGGTTCCTCTTTCTGGCACGTATGTCGATGGTCCAAACGGCCATCGCGAATGGCGTCTCAAGAGGTTATCGACGGGTCGCTGCGCGAATTGAAGGCTATCCCCACTGATTTCTGTTTTTACGACATGCGGTAGGTAAAGCGGCTTTTTCTGCCGTATGTCGCAGTGAAACCAACAGCAAACTCACCCATGCGCCAGCGACGGCGAGCGCCATGTCCTTTTGAGAATCCCAGGGGTCGTTTTGCGCGCCGACAAAGGCTTTTGCCGTGTCGTCACCCAAGTAAGCCCCGCCAATCCATTCCACCAGTTCGTAGACGGCCGAGGTCGACAAAATGATGTTCAGGGCCATGAAGAACAGCCAGCGCCCGCGCAACGGTGTCAGCTGCAACAGCACTTCGCGGATGGGCCATGCCATCAACAGCCCGTAGCTCAAATGAACCAGCCGGTCGTAGTGATTACGGTGCAGGCCAAGGCTCTTGTCGAAGCTGATGCCGGTCAGGGCTGAACACCAACGATCGTAGGGCACCAGGGAATAGGTGTAATGCGCGCCCAGTTCGTGAATGCACAAGAACACGAATACCAGCGTAAGGGAGGCCGCCGACAGGCGAAACTGGCGATAGAACACCACCAATGCCCCCACCAGCAGCAGCGCAAGCATGTTTTCCAGCGCCCAATCCACCCGGCTACGTGGGGAATAGCCCAGCGCAATGACAATCAGCATGAACAGAATCAACAGCGTCAATTCGTATCGCGGATGTTCCCTGGGCTGCATCATGTGAGTTCCTCGACACCCGTGAATTCAAGATCCATAGGGACTTTTAACTTCGAGAGGAACCCTCGCCGCAAGTTCGCTTTTTTCCTTTGACTCATGCTAGGTTGTACGATGACCGACGAGATATATAAACCCGGTCGCTCCGATCACTCATAACAGTTCTGATGTGGGGGTGATCCCGGGAAAAGGGGACGAATGGGCGTCTACCCGCCGATCCGTCCCCTTTCGTGCTGCGCTGATTTCGAGGCTGTTTTCAGTGCCCGCGAATGTAATGCTCAAACTGTCGAATCAAGTCGGCCTGTTCGACAATGGCTTGCTTGACCAGATCGCCAATCGACAGCAAACCGATCAGCTCGCCGTTTTCCACCACCGGCAGATGCCGCAAATGGCTGTCAGTCATGACCGCCATGCAATGCTCGATGCTCTGTTGGCTGTCGGCCGTGACCACCGGCGAGCTCATGATCGCCCGGACCGGCGTGCCCACTGACGAACGCCCCAGCAGCACCACCTTGCGCGCATAGTCGCGCTCGCTGATCACTCCGACGACCTGGCCCTTTTCGATCACCGGCAATGCGCCCACGTTTTTTTCGGCCATTTTCTGCACGGCCTCCAACACCATGGCGTCGGGTGCGATGCTGTGCACCTGCTGGTTCTCCACGACCTTGAGCTTGAGCAACTGTGCGGCTGTCTTCATGTTCGTCTCCTGATGTAAATGGCCTGCAACGTCAGGCCACTGCGACTTCCACCAACCCCTCGTTCAACCGCACCGGCCAGACCCGCAAGCGCTGTTGCGGGTACTCCAGGCAACTGCCGTCCTCAAGACGAAAATGCTGCTTGTAGATCGGCGAGGCAACGACCAGGTCGCCCTTGATGCTGCCGACCAGTCCGCGGCCGATGACATTGGCCCCCGATTGGGGGTCGTGGTTGTCGATGGCATAGAGTTGTTTGCCTTCCATGCCCGGCAGGTAGAACAGCGCCACCTGGGCACCGTCCAGCCACACCACCACACCTGAGTCATTGACCAGGTCCTGCTGGCTGCACACCGATTGCCAGACGACAGACGCAGGGGCTTCAACGCGTAGGGTATTGGACGGATTCATCAGACACTCTCCTCGGTAACAGGGATCAGGTTGAGTTCAGCCGCCATGATCGGCCGGCGCTGGCCGCGCTCCTGGACAAAGTGGATGTCCGGATCCGGGCGTTTATCGTTGACGAAGGTCCGGAAGCGCTTGAGCTTTTCCGGGTCCTTGAGGGCATTGGCCCACTCGCATTCGTAGCGATTGACAACCAGTTGCATCTGCGACTCGAGCTCGGCGCCCAGGCCCAGGCTGTCGTGGATGATCACGTCCTTGAGGTAATCCAGGCCGCCTTCCAGGCTTTCGCGCCAGACCGAGGTGCGCTGCAGCTTGTCGGCGGTACGGATGTAGAACATCAGGAAGCGGTCGATGTAGCGGATCAGGGTCGCGTCATCGAGGTCGGTGGCGAACAGCTCGGCATGGCGCGGGCGCATGCCGCCGTTACCGGCGATGTAGAGGTTCCACCCCTTCTCGGTGGCGATCACGCCGACGTCCTTGCTTTGCGCCTCGGCGCATTCACGGGTGCAACCGGACACCGCGAACTTGAGCTTGTGCGGCGAACGCAGGCCCTTGTAGCGATCCTCAATGGTCAGGGCCATTTGCACGCTATCCTGCACGCCATAGCGGCACCAGGTGCTGCCGACACAGGATTTCACCGTGCGGGTCGACTTGCCGTAGGCGTGGCCGGTTTCGAAGCCCGCTTCAATCAGTTCGCCCCAGATGTCCGGCAACTGGTGCAACTGGGCGCCGAACAGGTCGATGCGCTGGCCGCCAGTGATCTTGGTGTAGAGGTCGTATTTCTTCGCTACGACGCCTATGGCAATCAGCTTGTCGGCGGTGATCTCGCCACCGGGAATGCGCGGCACCACCGAATAGGTGCCGTTCTTCTGCATGTTGGCCATGAAGGTGTCGTTGGTGTCCTGCAGCGGCACCAGCGACGGGTCCATGATCGGCTGGTTCCAGCACGACGCCAGGATCGAGCCCACCGCCGGCTTGCACACGTCGCAACCGGTGTGGCCACGGCCATGCTTGGCCAGCAATTCTTCGAAGCTGATCACCCCTTCTACCCGTACCAGCGCATACAGCTCCTGGCGGGTGTAGGCGAAGTGTTCGCACAGGCTCTTGTCGACGCTGACCCCACGGGCAATCAGCTCATGTTCGAACACTTGCTTGAGCAACCCAGCGCAACCGCCGCAGCCGGTGCAGGCCTTGGTCTGCGACTTGAGCAGGCCGAGGTCGGTGCAACCACCATCGATGGCCGAGCAGATGGCGCCCTTGGTCACGTTGTGGCACGAGCAGACAGTGGCTGTTTCCGGCAAGGCGCCAGGGCCGAGGGTCGGCGCGCCTTCGGACGACGGCAGGATCAACGCGGCGGGTTCGGCCGGCAAGGCGATTGCGTTCTGCATGTATTGCAGCAGCGTGTCGTAATAGCTGTTGTCGCCGATCAGCACTGCACCGAGCACGTGTTTGCCGCTGGCATCCACCACCAGGCGGCGATAGCTGGCCGTGGTTTCGTCGATGAACTGATAGCTGCGCGCGCCAGGCGTATTGGCGTGGGCGTCGCCGATGGAGCCAACGTCGACGCCCAGCAGCTTGAGCTTGGTCGACATGTCGGCACCCTGGAACGGCTCGGCGGCATCGTCACACAGGCGCGCGGCGACACTGCGGGCCATCTGGTAACCCGGCGCGACCAGGCCGAACAGGCTGCCGTTCCAGGACGCGCATTCACCGATGGCGTAGATGTTCGGGTCACAGCTCAGGCAGGTGTCGTCGATCACGACGCCACCGCGGGGGCCGATCTCCAGCGCGCAATGGCGGGCCAGGGCATCCTGGGCACGGATCCCGGCGGAGAACACGACCAGGTCGGTTTCGAGGAATTCGTCGTTGGCAAAATTCATCCGGTAGCGGTACTGCTCGCCGGCGCTGATCGATTGCGTGGCCCGGGACAGGTGCACGCCAACGCCAAGGCGCTCGATCTGCGCCTTGAGCGCCAGGCCACCCAGATCATCCAGTTGCACCGGCATCAGGCGCGGGGCGAATTCGACCACGTGCGCTTCGAGCCCCAGGCTTTTCAGGGCGTTGGCGGCTTCAAGGCCCAGCAAGCCACCGCCGACCACCACACCGCGCCGGGCATTGGCCGCCGCGGCTCGAATGGCATCGAGGTCTTCCAGGGTGCGATAGACCAGGCGCGAATCGCCTTCGGCGCCTTCGATCGGCGGCACGAACGGATAGGAGCCGGTGGCCAGGACCAGCTTGTCGTAGGCCACGCAACCTTGAGCAGTGAACACCTGGCGCCGGGCACGGTCGATTTCCAGCACCGGCACGCCCAGGTGCAACGTGACGCCGGGCGTCTCGTACAGCGCCGCGTCACTGAGTGCCAGCGACTCGGCGTCGCGACCGGAAAAGTACTCGGACAGATGCACGCGGTCGTAGGCACGCATTGGCTCTTCGCTGAAGACGTGCAACCGATAGCGGTCAAGGGCGCCACGTTCGATCAACTGCTCGACACAATGATGCCCGACCATGCCATTGCCGATTACGACCAGCGTTTGCTGTTTGTTCAAAGTGGCTACATTGGAATTCATAAACGACACCTGCCCTAAGCCCATCACGGTGAAAAAAAGCAAAAAAAAACGCCTGAAACCTTGCGGTTCCAGGCGTCTTTGCCTGTTCTTTTGCGGTGTTGAAAACCAGACGGCCATGCCTGATCCACCGATGTTGCCCACGACCTGTGCGGCCAGTCGATCGTCGTTGACCGAGAGGGCTGCCCATCTTTTTCAGAGGGGCTTGATGGGGTTAATGCAGGGTTTGTGCCAGCCGAACGCAAGAAGACATCATGGTGGTGCAGACGTGAGTGTTTAGTCCTTGCTGGCCGCCAGATTGGCGGGTTTGTGGTGAAATGAATGGTGCTGCCATTGGTAAATTTTGCAGAGAAAAATGCATCGGCAACCCGCTTCGCACTGGTGCACGCTTTCGGTCACCGCGCTTTAAAAGTGCGCAAAACCTGTAGGAGCGAGCATGCTCGCGATGAACCTGAGAGCGCCGAGGGGTGTCAGGTGCCCAGCGGCCGCCTCGTCGTTTCTTTGGCTTTTGATTTTCTTACCCCCTCACGCCATGAGCCTGTCCGTCAACCTGTGACGATTGCCATCGGCGCTTCTACCAACGTTGATCCATGATGCGTCGAAGCCTGTGGGCGATGTTGTTGGAGTACATATCCATTGCTGCGGTAACGGCGGCTTATGGTTTCGCCCTTATGTAGGAGCGAGCATGCTCGCGATGGGGGTCAACGATGACGCGGGAAACCTGACTCCCCGTGGCGCTCTCAGGTTTTTCGTCGGAACGCCGCCCGGAGCATGCTCGCTCCTACAAGGGTCGCCGCGCTGGGCCATCCATGGCCCTGCGCGGCTAAACCGGCGTCCTTGCCGGTTTCCCCACTGCGCAATGCCTGCGTTCGGCCATCGTGGTTTAACGGGGCGCTCGCGATCAAAAGCAAAGCGAGGCGGCCTGACAGCCGACCTGACTTTTACGACTGTACCTGATCCCCTGTGGGAGCGAGCCTGCTCGCGATGGACGTCAACGATAACGCGCCCTGTCTGAATGAACGCGATGTCTGGACGTTCATCGCGAGCAGACTCGCTCCCACAGGGGAATGCGGACAGACCTGCCATCAGGTCGGCTGTCAGGCCGCCTCGCTTTGGCTGTTGCTTTTGATTTGGCTTTTGATTTTCTTGCCCCATCGAGAGGCCGAGTGGAGGTTCTGCGCAGTGGGTAAACCGGCAAGGATGCCGGTTTAGCCGCGCTGGGCCATGGATGGCCCATCGCGGCGACCCACGGAGCAGGACCGGAGCGAGGGCATGCCGAGCCCTAGCGAGGCACCGAACGCCAGGGGCAAGAGCCCTTGGTTACTTGGGGCTCTTCCAAGTGACTCGCTGTAAGAGCGAAACCATAAGCCGCCGTTACCGCAGGAATGGATATGTACTCCGTCAACAAACAATAGGTCGGCTGTCAGGCCGCCTTCGCGAGCAGGCTCGCTCCCACAGTAGATCGCGTACAGCCGCTAGAAAATCGTCGGCTGTCATGCCGACATCGCCAGCAAGCCGGCTCCTACAGTAGATCGGGTACATCCGCGAGCGATTGGTCGGCTATAAGGCCGCCATCGCCGGCGAGCCAGCTCCCACAGTAAAGCGTCAGCAACACCGCGTATTACATTTCCCACGCCCAAAACGCGCGTCCTGACGCTCACGAAAAAACGCCTCATAGCTCATCACCGGCTCGCCCGGATGATTGATCGCCATTTGCGCGACATAGTTATCGTAATCGGGAACGCCCACCATCAAACGCGCGCTCTGGCTAAGGAAACCGGCGGCTTGCTGCAGTTTTCGGAACATGGCACTGCTCTCAAAAAGATTTGGACAGCCCGATTCAAACCCACTCATGTATCTGCAATATGTCCGCTCCCAGGCCATTTGTATGTTCATGTATCCAAGCCCCCGCGACCTTTTGGCGCATGACCGGCTGGCCATCGATTGAGCGCCAACGGGCAACAGTTTGTTAACATCCCTGCGCTTTTTTTCGCCTGATCCGTCAGGCACTGTGTTTTCTCTGTTGCACACAGGAAGCTTTTTTCCATGAGTACGTTGTATTCCCGCCGCACAGTCCTGCAAGGCATGAGCCTGTTGAGCCTCGGCCTGCTTGCCGGCTGCGATGACAGCAGCAAGCTGTCGTTCAAGTACGGCAAGGACCTGAGCGACAAGATCATGGGCCGCTCCTTCAAGCTCAAGGACACCGAGGGCGAAACCCGGATGCTCGGCAGCTACCAGGGCATGATGCCGATGATCTTCTTCGGCTTCACCCAATGCCCGGCGGTCTGCCCGACCACGCTGGCCCGCGCCGCCCAGGCGAAAAAACTGATGGGCCGCGATGGCGAGCGCCTGCAAGTGATCTTCATCACCCTGGACCCTGAGCGCGATACACCCGAGTTGCTCGACAAATACGTAAAGGCCTTCGACCCGAGTTTCGAGGCGCTGTATGGCACCCTGGAAGAAACCGCCGCCACCGCCAAGGAGTTCGGCGTATTCTTCGAAAAAGTCCCAAGCGGTGATACCTACACCCTGTCCCATACCGCGACCAGCTTCGTGTTCGACTCCCGTGGCAATTTGCGCCTCGGCCTGTCCGCGTCCCTTACCGCTCAAGAGTGCGCAGAAGACCTGCTCACCGTCATGGAGGTTTGCTGATGACTTCGTTTTGCGCACCACGTATCAAGCAACTTGTACTGGGAATGGCCCTGATCGGCATGGCGTGGCAGGTGTCCGCGCAAACCCGGGTCAATGATGCCTGGGTCAGGGCGACGGTGGCCGGCCAGCCTTCGAGCGGCGCCTTCATGACCTTGCAGGCCGACAGCGACAGCAAGCTGCTCAGCGTGCAGTCGCCCGTGGCGAAGACCGTGCAGATTCACCAGTCGAGCATGAAGGACGATGTAATGAGCATGCAGCAGGTCGAGTCCGTGGCATTGCCGGCCGGCAAGGCGGTGAGCTTCGATCCCCATGGCTACCACGTCATGCTCATGGACCTGACGGGCCAGATCAAGGAAGGCGACAGCGTGCCCCTGACCCTGACCGTGGAAAACGCCAAGGGCGAGAAAGAAACGATCCAGGTGAACGCGCCAGCAAAGGCACTGAATACGATGGATCATGGCAATATGGATCACAGCAAGATGCATTGAGGGTCTGACGGCCTCCGCCATGGAGGCCGCTCTTTGATGGGAGGTGCGTACTGATGACGACGAACACTGAAACCGCCATCCTCGCTGGTGGCTGCTTCTGGGGCATGCAGGACCTGTTTCGACGCTACCCGGGGGTTATTTCCACGCGGGTCGGTTACTCGGGGGGCGATGTACTCAATGCCACCTATCGCAACCATGGCACCCACGCCGAAGCGATCGAAATCGTCTTCGACCCGGAGCAGATCAGCTATCGCCAGATCCTCGAGTTTTTCTTCCAGATCCATGACCCGAGCACCAGAAACCGCCAGGGCAATGACTTGGGGACGAGCTATCGTTCGGCACTCTTTTACCTGGATGACGAGCAGAAACGCATCGCCGAAGACACCGTGGCCGACGTTGACGCCTCCGGCCTCTGGCCCGGCAAGGTAGTCACGGAAATAGCGCCCGCCGGCCCATTCTGGGAAGCGGAGCCCGAGCATCAGGATTACCTCGAGCATTACCCCAACGGTTACACCTGCCACTTCATACGACCGAACTGGACACTGCCCAGACGTAAATAGTCAATCAAGACAGATAACTGCGTTGTACGCAGACCCGTCGATCAATGGCCTGGCGCAACCGTTCACTGTGTTCGTCCCACACTTGGGGATCGACTTTGGGTGAACGCATCAGCTCCAGCATGGCCGACAGTGCCGCCGTGTATTCGGCCTGGGCATCGTCGGCCATGATTTTCAAGCGCTCGTACTTGCTCATCTCCAGACGACGCAAGGCCAATACCGTTTCGTCAGTGATGACCGTGCTCAAGGTCAATTGTGCTCGATGGGGCGCGATGAACGGCTGGGTCTCCAGGAGAATCGCCCTGGCCCGCTGACCACCCCACTGCAGCGCCAGCGCAAACGGCTCGCGCAGGCTGCGGTCATGAAATTCTTCGCAAATCGATGAACCATTGGCGGCGTAGATCCCGATGAATACCTGGGTGATGCCCTGCGGGGTAATGCGCGCCTGGACCTCGATTTGCCTGCCGTCACCCAGTACGTCTTCGTAGCTTTTGACGGGCAGGCGTTTATCGAGCCAAAGCCAGAATTGTGCGCCTCTATGTCGCATCCACTGCCCTCCCCGGACCGATTCCCGAGTAAGGCACAGGATGGTGCTGTTCGCCATGCCAGTGGTCGGCTGATGTGGCAAATAGCTATCAAGCCGACGCCGCCCTAGAGGGCACGATTTCAGCCGCGTTGTGGGAAGGAACTGAGCGGTGCCCGACAGCAATCGAAGACGCCTTGAAAGATTCCGCCTATCGGCTACAAATACTCCAGCTATTAGCCGTCTGCCCAAGGGCGGTCTAGCCTTATCTAACGCCGGTGCCGTCTGGCCGGTCGAGACCTGATAAGAAGATAAAGCGGGAGTCAGAAACCGACTAGGCATACCGTGGGTCATCCCGTTGGCAATTCGCTTGCCAGTGCCGGAGATGCCCATTTGGCCACGATGATCAGTTGATCGACTTGCTGGGCCAACAGCCTGAGTCATTGATTTCACTCACCGCCATCGTGCCCTGAAGGCAACGATGGCTGAATGAACACGACCAAAGGTAGCTCACAGATGGGAACTGAAACGAAATGCCCGTTCAATCATGCCGCTGGTGGTGGCACCACGAACCGCGATTGGTGGCCGAACCAGCTGAATCTGAATATCCTGCACCAGCACTCGTCCCTGTCCTCCCCTGCGGACGAGGGTTTTAACTACGCCGAGGCGTTCAAGGCCCTGGATTTTGCCGCGCTCAAGCGTGACCTGAGCGCCTTGATGACAGACTCTCAAGACTGGTGGCCTGCGGACTTCGGACACTACGGACCGCTGTTCGTGCGCATGTCCTGGCACGCCGCGGGCACCTACCGTACCGGCGATGGCCGAGGCGGCGCCGGCTCTGGCCAGCAGCGCTTTGCGCCGCTCAACAGTTGGCCCGACAACGTCAGCCTGGACAAGGCCCGCCGCCTGCTCTGGCCGATCAAGCAAAAGTACGGCAACAACATTTCCTGGGCCGACCTGATCGTCCTGACCGGTAACGTCGCGCTCGAAACCATGGGCTTCAAGACCTTTGGCTTTTCCGGCGGCCGGCCTGACGTCTGGGAACCGGACGAGGACGTCTACTGGGGCTCGGAAAACAAATGGCTGGGGGGCGACGTACGCTACGACAAGGCGCAAAAAGCCATGCAGGAGCCCGGCGAAGGCCCACTTGTCGCTGAGCCCGGGGAAAATGAGGAGAGCCGTACCGAGCAAGGACGCAATCTGGAGAACCCGCTGGCGGCCGTGCAAATGGGCCTGATCTACGTAAACCCGGAAGGCCCGGAAGGCAATCCTGACCCGGTGGCGGCCGGCAAGGACATTCGTGAAACCTTCGGCCGCATGGCCATGAATGACGAGGAAACCGTGGCGCTGATTGCCGGCGGCCACGCCTTCGGCAAGACCCACGGCGCTGGCCCTGCCGACAATGTCGGTGCCGAACCCGAAGCCGCTGGCCTCGAAATGCAAGGGCTGGGCTGGAAGAACAGCTTTGGCACCGGCAAAGGCCCCGACACCATCACCAGTGGCCTGGAAGTGACCTGGACCACCACGCCGACGAAATGGAGCAATAACTTCCTGGAGAACGTATTCGGTTTCGAATGGGAATTGACCAAGAGCCCGGCAGGCGCCCATCAGTGGACGCCGAAAAACGGTGCTGGCGCCGGGATCATTCCTGACGCGCACGATCCAACCAAGCGTCGCAACCCGACCATGCTGACCACGGACCTGGCGCTACGCTTCGACCCGATCTATGAACCGATTGCACGGCGTTTTCTGCAGAACCCCGATCAACTGGCCGACGCGTTCGCCCGTGCCTGGTACAAGCTGCTGCACCGCGACATGGGCCCGCTCTCGCGCTACCTTGGCCCGGAAATGCCCAATGAAGAACTGCTGTGGCAGGACCCGATACCTGCAGTCGATCATCCGCTGGTCAACGACAGCGACATCGCGGCCCTGAAAAGCAAACTGCTGGCCTCGGGCCTGTCGGTCTCGCAACTGGTCTCGACGGCCTGGGCCGCGGCATCCAGCTTCCGCGGTTCGGACAAGCGCGGCGGTGCCAACGGCGGGCGCTTGCGCCTGGCCCCACAGAAATTCTGGCAGGCCAACCAACCCGAGCAATTGGCGGGGGTACTGTCGAAACTGGAAAGCATCCAGCAGGAATTCAACGCCGGTGGCAAGAAGATCTCCCTGGCGGACCTGATCGTGCTCGCCGGTTGTGCAGGCGTTGAACAGGCCGCTAAAAATGCCGGGCACACGATCACGGTGCCTTTCTCGCCGGGGCGCACGGACGCTTCCCAGGAACAGACCGATGTCGAATCCTTCGGTTTTCTCGAACCGATTGCCGATGGCTTCCGCAACTACCTCAAGGGTCGATACCGCGTATCGGCAGAATCGCTGTTGATCGACAAGGCACAGTTGCTGACCCTCACCGCGCCGGAAATGACCGTGTTGATTGGCGGCATGCGCGTGCTCAACACCAACGTCGGACAGACTTCCCACGGCGTCTTCACCACGCGGCCCGAGGCACTGACCACCGACTTCTTCACCAACCTGCTGGACATGGGCGTGGAGTGGAAACCGGTGTCGGACGCCCAGGAAGAGTTTGAAGCGAGCGATCGCAAGACCGGCCAGAAAAAGTGGACGGGGACGCGAGTCGACCTGGTCTTCGGCTCCAACTCGCAATTGCGCGCGCTGTCGGAGTTCTATGCCAGCAACGGCGAGGAAAAGTTTGTGAAGGACTTCGTGGCGGCCTGGACCAAGGTGATGAACCTGGACCGCTTCGACCTGAGGTGAGCAACCCCGTAGGGTGAGTTGACGAGCGCGCAGCCTTGACTGCGCGCTCGAAGGTCTCAGTGCGGTGCGCGATGGATGGTCTTGAGCAGGTCCTCGGGGCTGATGTGCCCGACGACCTGTTGCACGCTGCCCGGTTGCGGCAGATCGAGGATATGCCCCTTCATCTTGCCGATCACGTGCATCTCGCACGGCTTGCAGTCGAATTTCAACGTCAGCACTTCGTCGCCGTGGATCAACTGCATCGGGGCGACCTTGGTGCGCACGCCCGTCACGCCCTTGGCCTGCTTGGGGCACAGGTTGAAGGAGAACCGCAGGCAGTGCTTGGTGATCATCACCGGGACTTCGCCGGTTTCTTCATGGGCCTCGTAGGCCGCATCAATCAGCTTGACCCCGTGACGGTGATAGAAGTCGCGGGCCTTCTGGTTGTAGACGTTGGCCAGGAACGACAAGTGCGACTCCGGATACACCGGCGGCGGGCTGGTCTCGGCTTTGCGGCCACCCCGTGGATGGGCCTGGATGCGTGCAGCGGTCAACACCTCGATCACTTCGCGACGCAAGGCCTTGAGCTGCGAGTTGGGAATGAAGTACGCCTGCGGTGCATCCAGCTTGATGTCGGTGGCGTGGTATTCGGTGGTGCCCAATTGCCCCAGCAGGTCATGCAGTTGCTCAAGGGCCTGCTGCGGCTTGTTGGCCACACCGAATGGCCCGTCCAGGACAACGCTGGCGCTGACGCCCTCTTCGCTGGTGGCGGTCAGTTCCAGGCGCTCCTCGCGCAAGCGGGCGACCCAGGACAGACCGATCCGGCGCTCGGCCGAGGTTTTTTGCAACGCCTGGGCCCAGTTGTGATCCAGATTGCGGCTCAGCGGGTGATTCGGGCGCAACTGGTGCAAGCCCTTGGGCATCTCGTTAGGCTCGACGCGGTAGCGATAGCGCTTCTCGCCATCCTCTTCGAACTCGCCTTTAGCTTCTGCGATGTTGGTGCGCCAGCCCACCACTTCACGCTTGACCAGTACGTTGAGGCCGTCACCGTTGGACAGCGGCTCGTGGGTAACCACCAGCAGATCGCGCTTGCCGACTTTTTCCACCACGCCCACGGGTAGGCCGGTGAAGGTCGGCGAGTCGAACGCGCCGATGTCGATCTTGCGTTCGCTGACGAAGTAGTCGGTACTGCCTCGGTGGAAGGTCTTGTCCGGATCGGGCAGGAAGAAATGCGCGGTGCGGCCGCTGGAGGCGCGGGCCAGGTCCGGGCGGTCTTCGAGCACAGCGTCCAGGCGCTGGCGGTAGTAGGCGGTGATGTTCTTCACGTAGCCCATGTCCTTGTAGCGCCCTTCGATCTTGAACGAGCGCACGCCAGCTTCCACCAGCGCACGAATGTTGGCGCTCTGGTTGTTGTCCTTCATGGACAGCAGGTGTTTCTCGTAGGCGATCACCCCGCCCTTCTCGTCCTTGAGGGTGTACGGCAGGCGGCAGGCCTGGGAGCAGTCACCGCGGTTGGCGCTGCGGCCGGTCTGCGCGTGGGAGATATTGCACTGGCCGGAAAACGCCACGCACAACGCACCGTGGATAAAGAACTCGATCGCCGCCTCTGTTTCGTCGGCAATGGCGCGGATCTCTTGCAGGTTCAGCTCGCGGGCCAGTACCAATTGCGAAAAGCCGGCCTGGTCGAGGAACTTCGCCCGCTCCAGGGTACGGATATCGGTCTGGGTGCTGGCGTGCAGCTCGATCGGCGGGATGTCCAGCTCCATCACACCCAGGTCCTGGACGATCAGCGCGTCGACACCGGCATCGTACAGTTGATGGATCAGCTGGCGGGCCGGCTCCAGTTCATTGTCGTGCAGGATCGTATTGATCGTGGTGAACACCCGGGCGTGGTAGCGATGGGCGAACTCCACCAGCGCGGCGATATCGCTCACCTCGTTGCAGGCGTTGTGGCGCGCGCCGAAACTCGGGCCACCGAGGTAAACGGCGTCGGCGCCATGCAGGATCGCCTCACGGGCGATGGCCACGTCACGGGCGGGGCTGAGCAATTCCAGGTGATGTTTGGGCAGGGACATATATTTTTTAGTCAGGCTGTCACGGTCGAGGCGCGCATTGTAGCGGTGAAATGAGCGCGGGGCACCCGTGTACTGCCAGGTGGCGGGTTCGGGAGCTGCCTTCAACATCGCGTGTACCGCAAAAACCCTGTAGGAGCCCGGCTTGCCGGCGAAGGCGGCCTTATAGGCGAATCTATTTTTACGGTGTACATATCCATTCCTGCGGTAACGGCCACCTATGGTTTCGCTCTTACAGCGAGTCACTTGGAAAAACGGAACGCCGCCCGGCCCTAAGTAACCAAGGGCTCTTGCCCCTGGCGTTCGGTGCCTCGCTAGTGCTCGGCATGCCCTCGCTCCGGTCCTGCTCCGTGGGTCGCCGCGATGGGCCATCCATGGCCCAGCGCGGCTAAACCGGCATCCTTGCCGGTCGGCTGTCAGGCCGCCTCGCTTTGGCTTTTGATCTGGGTGCCCCATTAACCACGATGGCCGAACGCAGGCATTGCGCAGTGGGGAAACCGGCAGGACGCCGGTTTAGCCGCGCTGGGCCAGGGATGGCCCATCGCGGCGACCCACGGAGCAATGCCGGAGAGAGGGCATGCCGAGCCCTAGCGAGGCACCGAGTGGTGGGGCAAAGCCTTTTGCTTCCTTTTTGGCGTTTGAAAAAGGGAGTCGCTGTAAGAGCGAAACCATAAGCCGCCGTTACCGCAGCAATGGATATGTACTCCGACAATAAATCTCACACACAGGACTTCCTCTGACGCCCCGCATCACCGTTGCGCACGGCTCAATTAACGCGTCGTCAATGGAACGCAGAGCGTCCCTAACGGCATTCCCACGCAGAGCGTGGGAACGATCAAAACACAGGCATCACCTAAAAAGCAGGTCGGCTTTAAGGCCGCCTCGCTTTGCTGTTGATCGCAGGCGCCCCGTTAACCACGATGGCCGAACGCAGGCATTGCGCAGTGGGGAAACCGGCAGGACGCCGGTTTAGCCGCGCTGGGCCAGGGATGGCCCATCGCGGCGACCCACGGAGCAATGCCTTCGTTCTGGCATGCCGAGCCCTAGCGAGGCACCGAGTGGTGGGGCAAAGCCTTTTGCTTCCTTTTTGCTGGGCCGGCACTCCGGCGTTTGAAAAAGGGAGTCGCCGTAAGGGCGAAACCATAGGTGGCCGTTACCGCAGCAATGGATATGTACCCAATTAAACCGCGTTATCGTTCTTCGCCGGCAAGTCGGACCGCCGCACCGCTGGCTCCTACAAAGGCAAACGCAAAAGATATTGCGATCAGGCCTTCGCAGCCATCGCCGTAACTTCCACCCGCATGCCCTCAACCGCCAACGACGCCACGCCCACAGCCGCACGCACGGGCCATGGCTTGGCGAAGAAACGCTTGTAGACCTCGTTGAAAGCGGCGCGGTCGGCCATGTCGGTGAGGTAGATGGTCAGGTGCAGCACCCGGTCCATGGAACTGCCGGCGCGCTCCAGGGCCACTTTCAGCGCCTGCAGGGTGCACTCGCTTTGCAGGGTGATGTCGCCCAGTTCAAGGCTGCCATCGGCACGGGTCGGAATCTGGGTGGAGACCAGCATGCCGGCGAAACCGGCGACGTCGGAGGAGATGGAGTCCGCATCGGGATCGGGAACGAAGGTCAGGTCTTGGTTAGCCATGGGGGTCTCTTGTTGGAGGTGGTAAGGCGGCGGCGCACGCATGTCAGCCGCGGCATTCATGCGGCAACGCCTGTTGCGCCGCCAGTTTACGGAACCCTCACGCCACCCGCTCGACTTTATCCGCGCGACGTTTCTTGCCCTCACCGTTGCCACGCATCATTACCCAGCGCACGACCTTGTTCCAGGCATAAGCCACCACGACGCCCCCGACGACAGCGAAAACCACCCCGAGCAGCGGATAATCGCCGATGCGCCGGGCCACCGACTGGAACTGGAAGTGCGTCAGGTAGATATACAGCGTCGAGGAGGCAATCAATGCCATGCCCCTCGCCATCAGGCCGGGCACGGGAATGGCGCGGACCCAGATCACCAGGAGAGCGGCAGGCACGGCGATATCGATATGGCTCCAGACGTCGGCAGCGAGTGGTCCAAACCCCAGCATTGCCTGCATGTCCTGCCAACCCACCACCACGATGGCAACCAGCGTGACGATCCACTTCTGGGTGGTCGAATTGGCACTGTGGATGGCCATTCCGAGCACCATGATCGCCAGGTAATGCTGTGGCACACGATTGAACAGCGCGCTTGCATCGAACACATAGCGACTGATCAGCACGTCCGCCAACGCCAACACGCAAGTCGCTATGACGAAACAGCGAAACGGGTCGGCGCTGATGATGTTCCTGACGCGCTCGAACGACAGGACGAACCCGATGATCAGCAGCATCTGCACCAGTACTTCGATGTACCAATAGACGAAGTTGCCGATCAGGTAGGGCGAATACCAATTGGAAATCAGCAGCAATGATTGCCAATGCACCGTGTCGAACAGCACCTGCACCAACACCGTGTACAGGATCGTGGGCACCGCGATACTGGCAACGGACTTGACCAGCGTGCGCACGCTGCCGGACTCCTTGATGGCCTTGAATTGAAACCTTGCCAGGCTGAGCCCGGAAACCAGGAACAAGGCCATTGTTTCGCCGAACATCGGCCAATGTTCAACGACCTGGAAATGCCCCATCACAATCAACACGATGGAAACCACGCGCAAAAATACCGGCACTTCCATCGCCCGAATCGAAAACCGCGAGGCCTTGGTGTCGCTGGCCAGTTCACACAACTCGAGTACCGGGATCATTTCCCATTGATCGGGCAGATGACCGATGAGCTCTTCGAGCACCATCGAAGCCTGGACGAACGAGAGCGAATCCCCACCCAGCTCCACGAACGTCAAGTCTGGATCGATGCGCGGCACTTCAAGAATTTCGGCCCAGGCCTGGGTCAACCTCAGCGCCAGCGGCGACAGGTCCTGGCTGGCATTGACCGGCGTCGCCTGGTTATCGACAAGCAGCTGCAACGCCCGCCTATCGATCTTGCCGTTCGGCGTCAGTGGAATCCTCTCCACGAATACGAACAACGCCGGCACCATGTAGTCGGGCAACTGCCGCCCCACATGCTCACGCAACTCGCCCGATGAAACAGGCTCGGCTGACACACAACAGGCCACCAGCTTCACATTTGAACGGTCGTGATCGGCCAGCACCACGCATTGTTTGATCCGCGGATGCCTGGAGATCGAGCCTTCGATTTCAGCGAGTTCGATGCGATGGCCGCGAATCTTGACCTGGCTATCGCCACGCCCCCGGAACATGACACTGCCATCGGCAAGATAAGTGCCCAGGTCGCCGGTTCGATAGCAGATATCACCCTCGGCATGGGTGAAGGGATTGACCACGAACTTTTCCCGGGTCAGCGCTGCATCACCGTAGTACCCCAGGGACAGATAAGGGCTGCGTATCAGGATTTCTCCGACTTCGCCCTCGCCGACCAACTGATTGGCTTCATTGACCAGCAACAGTTGCGCACCCTCGATGCCTTTGCCCAGCGGGATCCTGGCATTGTCTAGCGCGCGATCGAGTTGATGGTAAGCCATTGCCTGCGGCGTTTCGGTCGTGCCATAGAAGTTGACGCTGACGGCGTTGGGCGCGATGGTGCGTATTTGTTCGTAAAGGGTGTTGCTCAAGGCATCCCCGCCCCAAAACAGATAGCGCAACTCATTGAACTGCAAGCCACTGATCTTCGCCCCGGTTTCAATGAGTTTGCCCAAAGGCGGCGTGAGATGAATGATGGAGATCCCATGATGGTGTATCCACCTGGCCAATGCCGCTGGATCGATCACGGTCGACTGGGCCGGGATGATCACTTTGGCGCCAATGGAAAGCGGCGTGAACACGTCCCTGTAGACCGGGTCGTGGCCCAGCCCCGACAGCAGGGAAAAACAACTGTCTTTGGTCAACCCATGACGCTGGCTGTGCCACTCGATGAAATGCACCAGGGGCGCGTGATGGGTGACAATTCCCTTCGGCTCGCCGGTACTGCCGGAGGTGAAGGTGATATAGGCCGGGTCTGCAGGGTTGACCTCGGGCAAGTCCTTCGGCTCGACGGCGAACGCCTGCAGCGCGTCGCCGGGCATTTCCGGAATATTGACCACGCGTACGACGGACGAACGCTGGGGTTCAAGTTCGAAGGCCGCTTCGCCACAGACCAGGACCACGGTCGGCTGCAGCGTCTGGATGATCTGTTCGATGCGCACGCGGGGGTAGGCCATGTCCGCCACGGTGAATGTCAAGCCGGCCCGTGAGGCACCGAGCATGGCGTAGACCAGGCCGGCACAGCGACCGGAGACGATCACCACACGGTCGGATGGCCGCGCGCCCTGGTCGAGCAAATAGCACGCAAGGCGTTGGCTTATCGCTTCCAGTTCGCCGTAACTGCATGTGGCGTCATGAGAAACCACCGCCACGGCATCGGGCGTTCGTCCAGCGTGCTGCAGGAAGTCCGCGAATATCGGACGTTCGACACAATACTCCAGATCCAGCGTCGGGTTTGGGCGCGCATCCTGCATGTTATTGGTTGACTCCCCATGGTCTGTACGACGTAGACACGACGGGACACTCGCAAACGAGAAATTCCCCCCCAAGACGCTAGCATAGCTGTCGTGGCCCGCCAGTGCGTCGACCAACAAGCGCCCAACCCTGAGCCGTTAGCCTCGCCATTGCCGCGGGCTGACCCCGGTCTTGCGGCGAAAAGCCCGGGCCAGTGCCGACGGGCTTTCATAACCGACCTCTTCGGCGATCAAGGCAATGGGCTTGCCTTCACGCAGGCGTTTCTGCGCCAGGCTGATGCGCCAGCTCACCAGGTAATCCACCGGGGCCTGCCCCACCACCCGCTTGAAGTGCTCGGCGAAACTGGCCCGGGACATGTTGGCCGCCACCGACAGTTCGGCCACGCTCCAGGCCTTGCCAGGCGACTCGTGCATGAGGCTCAAGGAGCGCGCCAGGCGGGGATCGGCCAGGCCGGCCATCATGCCCGGCGACTGACTGCCGCTGTTGAGGATGTGCCGCAACAACAGGATGACCACCAGTTCGAACAGCCGGTCCATCACCGCCTGGCGACCACAGGTACCGTCGAAGGCTTCGTTGAATAACCATTGCAGCGTGCTGGCCAGGGTCGGGATTTCATCCAGTGTCAGCACCAGGTAATCCGGCAGAGCCGTCGCCAGGGCGTTGCCTGCGCCCCCGTCGAAGTCCAGGGACGCGCAGACCAGCTGTGCCTCGCTGTCCTCTGTGGCCAGCAGGCGGTGACGATACGGCCGGGGAAAAAAGATCAGCGTCGGTTCGGTGATGTGCAGCTCACGGTCGTCCGCAAGCCTTAAGGACAGCGCCCCCGCCTGGAGCAAATGCAAATGACCGCAGGCCTGGTGGCCATCGAACGCCGTCGCGCCGCAAAACGTACCGCTGTGAAAGGTCCCGGCATTGACGCCGAAATGCGCAAGCAAGGTGGACAGGCGATCCATAAGGGCCTCAGGCAACAGTTTTGGACGATCTGTCGCATATCTTCGACGATTTGCACCAAATACACCAAGTCAATTCTCTAGCATTCATTTCGTACCCAGCGCATCTCGCGCATCGACTACGGAGAATCACCATGCCACGCATTTCCCCTCTCAGCCTCGAACACGCCACCGACACCACCCGCCCATTGCTCGACGGTGTGCAGAAAAAAATCGGCTTCCTGCCCAACGTGTTCCGGGTCTTGGCCCACGCCCCCGCGGTATTGGCCTCCTACCTGCAGAATTCGGCGGCATTGGGCAAGACGTCCTTGAGCGCCACGCAGAAGGAAGCGATCTTCCTCGCGACCTCCCAGGTCAACGGCTGCGACTACTGCCTGGCGGCGCACACGCTGTTTGCCGGCAAGGCAGGGCTTTCCAGCGAGGAGATCCTCAGTGCCCGTGAAGGCCAGCTAGATGCCTACGCGCTGCTCGCCCGGCAAATCACCGAGAGTCGTGGGCACTTGAACCGCGAGCAGATCGCCGCGGCCCGCGCCGCTGGGATCGATGACGCGAAAATCATCGAAGTGATCGCCCATGTCGCTTCGCAAACGCTGACCAACTACCTGAACAACGTCGCCCTGACCGAGATCGACTTTCCGGCTATCGGCGCCTGAACCCTTCTGCTGCAGAGGAAACATTTCATGAAGACGGTAACCCTGTACACCACCGACACCTGCCCGTACTGCCGCAGCGCCAAGGCACTGCTGGCCGGCAAAGGCGTGACACCGCAGGAGATCGACGTTCAGCGCACCCCTGGCAAACTCGAAGAAATGCTCAGCCGCAGCGGCCGGCGCAGCGTGCCGCAGATTTTCTTCGACAACATGCACATCGGCGGCTTCGACGACCTGGCCAGACTCGATCGGCAGGGTGCCCTGGTGTCCATGCTGGCCTGACTCCCTGTAGGAGCGAGCATGTTCCGGGCGGCGTTTCGACGATGGTCGTCAATCATGACGCGGGAAGCCTGGGACCCCGCGGCGCTCTCGGGTTCATCGCGAGCATGCTCGCTCCTACAGATGTTGGCCGCCCCCTGTAGGAGCGAGCTCGCTCGCGATGGTCTGCAACGATGACGCGGGGAGCCTGGCACCCCGCGGTGCTCTCAGGTTTTTCGCGAGCATGCTCGCTCCTACAGAGGGACCGACATCTCAGTCATCCTCATGCAACTTGATACCACGTGCATGCAACAGCGGTGGCACCACCAGCACCAACAACGTCAGGGCCATGAACGCCGCCGAGATGGGCTGGGTCAGGAATATCGTCCAGTCGCCCTCGCTGATCGACAAGGCATTGCGCAACTGCTTCTCGGCCATCGGGCCGAGCAGCATGCCGACGATCACTGGCGCGACCGGGAAGTCGAAACGCCGCATCAGCACTCCAGCCCAACCGATGGCCAGCATCAGCAGCAGGTCGAAGGAAGAATGACGCATGCCGTAGACGCCGATGGTGGCGAACACCAGGATTCCGGCGTTGAGGTAAGGCCGGGGGATCTGCAGCAGCTTGACCCACAGGCCCACCAACGGCAGGTTTAATATCAGCAGGATGACGTTGCCGATGTACAGCGAGGCCACCAGGGTCCAGACCAGGTCGGCGGAGGTTTCAAAGAGCATCGGCCCCGGTTGCAGGTTGTAGTTCTGGAACGCCGCCAACAGGATCGCCGCCGTGGCGGACGTCGGGATGCCCAGGGTCAGCAATGGCACCAGCGAGCCGGTGGCGCTCGCGTTGTTGGCCGCTTCCGGGCCGGCCACGCCTTCGATGGCGCCCTCGCCTTTGTTGGCCGAAAACTCTTTCGGGTATTTGCTCAGCTTGCGTTCGGCGGAATAGGACAGAAAGGTCGGGATCTCCGCGCCGCCAGCGGGAATCGAGCCGAACGGGAAACCGATCAGCGTGCCCCGCAGCCACGCAGGCACCGAGCGTTTCCAGTCGGCGCGGGTCATCCACAACGACGTCAGGCGGTGCCGCCCTTCGGCTTGCTCCTGCTGATAGAGCAGGCTGTACAGCGCCTCCCCCACCGCAAACAAGCCGACCGCCACCAGCACCACCTCGATGCCATCCACCAGTTCCGGAACGCCGAGGGTGTAGCGGGCAATGCCCGACGTCGAGTCGAGGCCGATCAGGCCGATGGTCAATCCGATCCCCAGTGACGCAAAGCCACGCAGCATGGAAGCACCGAGCACCGCCGACACCGTGGTGAAGGACAGCACCAGGATCGCGAAATATTCCGCCGGCCCGAAATTCAGCGCCAGCCTGGCCACCACCGGTGCGAACAGGGTCAACAGGACGGTGGCAATGGTGCCGGCAACGAAGGAGCCGATGGCCGCCGTGGCCAGCGCCGGCCCTGCCCGGCCATTGCGCGCCATGAGGTTGCCTTCCAGCGCCGTGACCATGGACGAGGACTCACCCGGCGTATTGAGCAGGATCGAGGTGGTGGAGCCGCCGAACTGCGCGCCGTAGTAGATCCCGGCGAACATGATCAGGGCACCGGTGGGATCGACCTTGGCGGTGATCGGCAGCAGCAGGGCCACCGTCAGCGCCGGCCCGATACCCGGCAATACGCCAATGGCGGTGCCCAGCAGGCAGCCGATGAAGCCCCACAGCAGATTGATGGGCGTCAGCGCCGCGGAAAACCCCATCGCCAGGCTTGCAAGAATGTCCATGCTGTCGATCTCCTTGGATCAGATCCAGGCGTTGACCAGCGGCGGCAGGGAAACCCCCAGCCCGGCGTTGAACAACCAGTAGATCGGCAGGGTCAAGGCCATGCCGATGGCCAGGTCGCGCAGCGGATGACGACTGCCAAAGCCCCGCGCCGAACAGGCAAACAGCAACCCGGCCGCCAGCACGAAACCAATGACGTTGATCAGCACGGCCACACCGATCAACCCTGCGGTGACCCAGGCCGCGCCGGCCTTGCCGCCCGCCACGGTGTGGGTTTGTTCGTTATCCAGTTCGCGAAAACCGCCGCTGGCCGCCTGATAACTCAACAACACGCCCACCGCCCCCAGAAACCCCGCGACCACCCAGGGGTAGACATAGGCCGGCAGTATCACGAAGCCCATCTCCGGCGGAAAGCGCCAGGCGCCCACCGCCAACACGACGCTGAGCACAATCAAGCCAATGCCAATGGCCAACTGGGTCGGCACGACAACGCGCGCACCGGCCATTTCAAAGCAACCCGACCTTGACCAGCATCGCGCGCAACCGCACGTGTTCTTCGTCGACGAACTTGCCGAAATCGTCACCGGTCAGCACGCTCTCTGTCCAGGCGTTGGTCTTGATGTTGTCCTGCCAGACTTTGCTCCGGGAAGCGGCCACCACCGCGTCAGTCACTTCCTTGCGCTGCTCGGGCGTGAGGCCCGCGGCGCCATAGACACCCCGCCAGTTGCCGATAACCACGTCGTAGCCACTTTCCTTGAGGGTGGGGGCATCGATCCCCGGCACGCGCTCGGGGGCACCGATGGCGAGCACGCGGAACTGGCCATTCTTGATGTATTGACCCAGTTCGGCGTAACCGCCGGTGATCACCTTGATCTGGCCGCCCAGGGCCTGGGCAACGATTTCACCGCCACCACCGGTGGCGATGTAATTCACCTTGTTGACCGGAACATCCAGCTTGCCGGCCAGTTCGGCGATGCCGATATGGTCGATCGAACCTTTGGAACCACCGCCCCAGGTAACGCTGGTCGGCTTGGCCTTGAAGTCCTTGATCAGGTCATCGAGGGTCTTGTATGGCGAATCCTTGCGCACCGCGAGCACGTTGTACTCGGTGAACAAACGGGCGATCGGCGTCACGTCCTTCAAGCTGATCTGCGGTTTGTTCTGCTCGATGCCCGCAACCATGATCGCCCCGACCACCAGCAACGCATTCGGGTCGCCCTTGGTGCTGTTGGCAAACTGCGCCAGCCCTAGCGTACCGCCCGCGCCACCCTTGTTCTCAAAGGTGACGGATTTGGCCACATTGGCCTCAATCAGGGCTTTGCCGAGCACCCGCGCCGTCTGGTCATAACCGCCGCCCACGGAACCGGGGGCCATGAACTTGACGGTATCCAGCGCCTGCGCGGGGGTGGCGAGTGCTACAGCGACAAGGCCCGCAGCCAGGCAATGGCCGACGCGACGAAGCAAAGCGGACATGGTGTCTCTCCCTTCAGCATTGTTTTTATGGGTGTCATCTGCGAGTAAGCGTAGAACATGGTTGCGACCAGGGCCTGTCGAGCCTGGCGAGCCTGCGTCACAGACTGAAACATTCTTTTGGTCGGGGGTGATCCAGTGCCCAAAATGTGCCAACTATCCTGAGCAACATCGACCCGCGACCTCGGCAACTGGAGAACCTGTCATGAACTACATGCTCAAGGGCGTTGGCGTGGCATTGTTGTTGGCGGCCACTGCGGCATTCGCCCATCACGGCTGGAGCGAGTATGACGCCAGCAAACCCTTGCAACTGAGCGGCACCATAGAAGCGTCCGGTTACTCCCACCCCCACGGTTTCATCAACCTCAAGACGGCTGACAAGACCTGGAATGTGGTGCTCGCACCGCCCTCGCGCATGGAAAACCGTGGGCTGCCGAAGGACATGCTGGCGGTCGGCACCCAAGCCAGCGTGGTCGGTTACCAGAACCGCAACAAACCCGATGAATTACGCGCAGAACGCATCACGATCGGCGACAAGACCATCGAGTTGCGCTGATGGAAGGCAATCGGGGCTGGCTGGACTGGCTCAATGACTCGTCGCTTGGCTCAGCCATGCGCGGTGACTTGTGGCTGTATCCACTGGTGGAGGTGGTGCACATCCTCGGCTTCGCGATACTGGTCGGTTCGGTGGTGATGTTCGACCTGCGGGTGCTTGGCGTATCGCGCAATATCCAGGTGACGGCCCTGGCCCGCCATCTCCTGCCATGGTCGGTTGCGGCATTGCTGTTGGTCGTTCCGGCCGGGCTGATGATGTTCAGCGCCCATCCTCACGATTTCGCTTCCAATGACATATTCATTCTCAAGCTGTGCCTGATTGCCACGGCGGGTCTGAACGCCGTGCTGTTCCATCTTGGCGTCTACCGTTCCGTGACGGCGTGGGATGCCGGCGACCCGGCACCGGCCGTGGCCAAACTGCAGGCATTGTTCTCGATCGCGCTCTGGGTCAGCGTGATCCTCTGCGGCCGGTTGCTGGCCTATACCTGAAGGATCGCGCTGGTTCTGCACCGTTGCACGTCTGATCAAAAAAGCCTCGACAACCTGAGTCATGACCTAACCTCAAAGGCTGAGTGACACACAACCAGTCGAGCACTCCGATGCGCCATGCCTTGAGTTTGCTGATTCTCATCGCTTTACTGTTCGGGCCGAACGCCGCAAAGCTGTCGGCGGCCCAACCGCTGCAACCTCCTTCCGCATCTGCAACACCTGCCTCCGCCAGCGTTTCCGAAAGTGATCTGGACGCGCTGATGGGCCAACTCGGCAATCTCAAGCAGCAGGTCTCCCTGGCCACCAACTACAGTCAACTGGAGGGCCCGCAGGATCTGGTTCAAGCGCTTATCCGCGAAATCGACCGGCTCACGGCGCTGTTATTGCCCGAACAGACTCAGTTGCAGGCGCAACTGGGTGTACTGGGACCGACGCCTTTGGCCGATGTCGGGCCCGAGAAAGCCGAAATTGCCAATCAGCGAATAGCCCTCAACGAGCAAAAGAACCGCGTCGACTCCAGGCTCAATACCCTGGCCACCCTCAAGGCCAGCGCCGCCGAACTGCTGATCCAGATTGCCGCCATTCGCCGCAGCTTGCTGGAAACCGAAGTGACCCAGCGGACCCGCAGCGTGCTCAATCCCTGGTTCTGGGCCACGTTGTTCAATCCGCCAGAGCATGACCGGCAAAAATTCAACGCATTCCTCCAACAGATCGGCGCCACGCTTGGCGCCACCTGGCGACCGGGCGAACGCCTGTTGACCAGCTTGTTACTCGTCATGGCCCTGGTTTTCTGGATCTTCGGTCGGCGGGTGGCCGAGCGCGGGCTGACCTGGTTGTGTATTCACCGGATGCCGGAAGGACGCCTGCGACGCAGCACCCTTGCGCTGTCCTCGGTGGTGGCCACGGTCCTGTCTGCCTGGATCGCCCTACAGTTGCTGTTCTTTACCGTCACCCGCGAGCTGCCCCTGACGCCGCAACTCGCCGGTTTTTCCCAGGATTTCGAAAAGATCGTCTATACCTGCGTGCTGATTACCGGCCTGAGTCGCGCACTGCTATCCACGCAGCACCCTTCATGGCGCCTGCCAGCGTTTGCCGATCCGCTCGCCCTGGCGATCAAGCCCTACCCCACACGCCTGGCCCTGGCATTGCTTGTGCTGGTGTCGCTGGCGCAGATAACCAATGTCACCGGCATGACCCCAGGGCTGGTGATCTCGGTCCGTGGCCTGGTCGCACTGATCGTCTCGGCCATGATCGCCATGCTGCTGTTACGCGTTAACAAAACCCGCCGGGACATGGTTGCGGCGGGCATTGCCCCCGAAGCCGGGCGGACGTTGGCCGGGGTGATCTATGCCTTCGCCAGCATCGCGATCGCGATTTCCCTCCTGGCCCTGCTCACCGGCTACATATCGCTCTCGCGGTTCATCACCTACGAACTGGTGTGGTTTTTCATCATATTCGCCGGCTTCTATCTGCTGACCCAGCTGTTCAAGGACAGCTGCGAACACCTGTTTTCCCCCCGCCATTCCACCGGCAAGACCCTCAAGCAGCTGCTGGGCATTGGCGATACGCGGCTGGAACAGATTTCGGTCATCCTGTCCGGCGCCGGTCGCGCCGCCCTGTTGCTGATCGCGCTGATCACCTTGATGGTGGGCGGGATCGGCTCGACGCTCGAACAACTGGCCACCAACATCCTCGCCATGCTCGGTGGCGACGGCCTGCGCAAACTGAACATCGTCCCGGCCAACCTGTTGCACGCCGTGCTCGCCGTGGTCATCGGCCTCTACCTGGTTCGCTCGCTGCGGCGCTGGCTGGACAATGAGCTGCTGCCCAAGACCGAAATGGACCCCGGCATGTGCGCCTCCCTGAGCACGCTGTTCTCGAACATCGGCTATGCCTTGGTGCTCCTGTTGACCCTGTCCTCTCTGGGCGTCAAGTGGACCAATCTGGCCTGGATCGTCAGCGCCCTGTCGGTGGGGATCGGTTTCGGCCTGCAGGAGATCGTCAAGAACTTTGTCTCCGGCATCATCCTCTTGACCGAACGCCCGGTGAAAGTCGGCGACCTGATCAGCATCAGCGGGGTCGAAGGCGACATCCGCCGGATCAACGTGCGCGCCACCGAAATACAGCTGGCCGACCGTTCGATCGTGATCGTGCCCAACTCGCAATTGATCTCGCAGAACCTGCGCAACGTCACCCTGGGCGGCAGCGCCCAGGGGGTGGCGACACTGGAATTGATGTTCCCGCTGGACATCGACCCCGAGCAAGTACGCAACCTGCTGTACGACACCTTCAGCGAGCACGAGACCATTCTGGAAAAGCCGGCGCCGGTGGTGCGCTTCAGCCAACTCAAGCCGGAAGGCATTACCCTGACCGTTACCGGTTACGTCAACAGCCCGCGCATGGTCACCGCGATCAAGAGCGAGCTGCTGTTCGAGATTCTCAAGCGGCTGGGTGCCGCCGGGATAGAGCTGGCGAAACCGCCAACAGCGTAACGCGAATGCCTTTGTAGGAGCTGCCGAGTGAAACGAGGCTGCGATCTTTTGATTTTGCATTTAACAATCAAAAGATCGCAGCCTCGTTTCACTCGTCAGCTCCTACGGGTTGATCAGTGAGCGATGCACACCGATTTCAGCTCGGTATAAGCCTCGATCACCGCACGACCAAACTCACGCCCCATGCCCGACTGCTTCACACCACCGAACGGCATCGCCGGGTCGAGCAACACATGGGCGTTGACCCACACCGTACCGGCTTCGATACGCGGCACCAGGTTCATGGCCTTGCCCAGGTCGTTGGTCCACAGGCTGGCGGCCAGCCCGTAGCGGTTGTCGTTGGCCAGTGCGATGACGGCGTCTTCATCGTCGAACGGCATCACGCCCAGCACCGGACCGAACACCTCCTCGCGCGCCACGGCCATGCTGTGGTCGATGTCGGCGAGGATGGTCGGCTGGACAAAGAACCCCTCGCCTTCCAGCAGCTCGCCGCCCGCCACCACCCGCGCACCTTCCTGGCGGGCCAGCTCAATGTGCTTGAGCACGCTCTGCTGTTGCTTGCGCGACACCAGTGGGTTGATCGCCGCCTCGCAGTTCATGCCCGCGCCAATCGGCATCGCCGAGACCGCCGCCGCCAGGGCTTCGACGAACTTGTCGTGGATCGAGCGATGCACGTAGAAGCGCGAAGCCGCCGCGCACACCTGGCCATTGTTCAGCAAGCCACCGAGGATCGCACCCTGCACGGCTTTTTCGATGTCGGCATCGGCGAGCACGATCATCGGGTTCTTGCCGCCCAGCTCCAGGGAGAAACGTGTCATGTTTTCCATGCACGCCACACCCACGCTCTTGCCCACGGCGGTGGAGCCGGTGAACGACACCTTGCTCACTAGCGGGTGCGCGGTCAGCACGCCGCCGACCGAGGCACCGCCGCCGGTCACCACGTTGAACACACCCGCCGGAATGCCCGCTTCAAGGGCCAGTTCGGCCAGGCGCATGGCGGTCAATGGGGTTTCCATTGCCGGCTTGATGATCACCGTGCAACCGGTGGCCAGCGCCGGCATCAGTTTCCAGGCGGCGATCAGCAGCGGAAAGTTCCACGGCACAATGCCGACCACAACCCCCACTGGCTCACGCTTGGTGAACGCCGTGAATTTGGCACCCGGCGGCAGCGGGATCGACACATCGAAGGTCTGCCCTTCGATCTTGGTCGCCCAGCCGGACATGTAGCGCATGAACTCCACCGTGGCGTTCAGGTCCAGCGCGCGGGCCATGTTGATCGACTTGCCCTGGCTCAGGGTTTCCAGCTGCGCCAGCTCTTCGGCATGCTCCTCCACGAGGCGGGTGAAGTTCAGCAGGATGCGCTCGCGGTCCGCTGGACGCAGGCCCGACCACACGCCGGACTTGAAAGCCTGGTGCGACGATTGCACGGCGCGCTCGACGATCTCCAGGGGTGCGTCGAGGGTTTCGCACAGGGTTTGCCCGGTGGCCGGGTTGACCACGGTAATCTTCTGACCTTCGGCAAACACCCACTGGCCATCGATAAAGCAGCCGTGTTGGCGATCGAGGAATGCAGCAACCTGCGGCAGGATTTCAACGTTGCTCATGAATCACCTTTCAATTCAGATGGACGAGCCGGCTTGCCGGCGAAAGCGTCAATTAGTGTTGTTCTTTGAGGAAGCACACCACCGCCTGGCGATCATCCGCCGAGGCCATGCCCATGTAGGGCATGTAGGTGCCAGGCACATAGGCCTGGGGTTGCGTGATCAGTTGCGCGATGTTCTCGGCTTGCCAGTCGATGTTCTTGTTGCGCATGGCTTGCGAGTAGTTGAAGCCTTCCAGCGAGCCGGACTTGCGCCCCACCACGCCTGCCAGGTTCGGCCCCATCATGCCCGTCGTGCCTTTGCTCACCGCATGGCACACCCCGCATTCATTGGCGAACACTTCGGCGCCACGCTGCTGCAGCGGTGCGCAATCGGCGGCAATAGCAGCCTGCGCCAGAGTGACGGACAACACAGCAACGAGGGACAAACGCAGGGTGGTGAACATAAGAAAACGACCTTGAAAATCCACGCATTCGCTGGCAAAGCGAACGCCAACACTGAAAGTGCCGAGGCAATGGGCTTCGGCAGGTTGAGAGCGATTGTCGGTGGTCGCCGGCTAGCAGGTTTTGCCCTGCCTGCCAGTTGTGTTGGCGGTTCTGCCAAAGTGCCGGGTGGGTGCGATCAGCGATAGCAAAGCCTGATCCAAAGTTCTGCCTATACTGCAATCCAGCCGCCCTGATTACCTGCGCTGAGGAACTGCTGGATGAATGTGACCGACTATTTCGATCGAGCCAGAATCATCAACATCGCGTCAAGAAAGGATCGCCGCGTAGAAACGGTACAAGAATTCGCGCGCAACGGTTTTCCCTTTGATCACGAAAAAGTCAGCTTTTTCCAGGCGGTGACGCCCAGTGAAGACAACGGATTTCCAAGTATCGGCGCCAGGGGCTGCTTCATGAGTCACCTGGGGATTCTGGAAGAGGCGATACGCCTGAACGTGAAAAACATATTGATCCTGGAGGATGACATACAGTTTTCCAAACGCATTTCCCACTATGGAAAACAGGCCATCGAGTCCCTGCAAGGCATGGAGTGGGACATCGCCTACTTTGGCCATCCGTTCGAAGGCGACTCAAGCTCGCCCACCTGGAAAGCGGTCGACCAGCCCATACACTTGTCGCATTTCTATGCGGTAAACGGTAAATGCATTACCCGGTTGCGCGATTTCCTGCTGCAGATCCTGGAGCGCCCGCCAGGCCATCCAGACGGTGGGCCGATGCACTATGACGCCGCCCTCAATACGCTTATTCATTCGAACAAAGACGTTCAGGCCTACTATTTCACCTGGAACCTGGGCTACCAAAGGCCCTCGCGCACGGACTTGCATGCGCTGTCCCTGTTCGACAGGACGCCTGTCCTGCGCGATGTCATGGGCATGCTCAGGAAGTTGAAGGCCATGAACCTGAGAAGAATTCGATAGTGTCCCGCCCCGCCTCTCTCTAGCTGGAAAAAATCCCACACGCCCCTCTCAATCAGTGCACCCAGGTGTGCACTGTCACCCCGCCGTGCAATCTGGCAAGCACAACCAACTCTTTGGCACCGTGGCAACAAGGCGCAAAAAATCCCGGCATTAGTATCTGGAAGGACCGCAACCCTGCGCTCAAGAACAAGAACGGATGCCACACCATGCTCAAGTCCCCCTTGCTTCGCCTCTCGACCCTGGCGCTGCTGATCAGTGCCGGCCAGGCGAGCGCCTACGAACTCTACGCCAGTGACGACAGTCATCTTAACGCCACCCTGGAAGCGGTTTTCGGCGTCTTCCACAGCCAGGAAAACTACGCCCTGTCGGGTCGTCTCGATGAAGGTTCGTCGTCCTGGCGCGAGGGCTACATCAAGTACGGCCTGAGTTTCGACCAGGGCCTGGCGGGGGTCGGCACCGCCTACGGCGCGGCCAACCTGCTCAGCTCCGGCACCTGGGGCGACGGTGATGCCGCCGGCTTCACCGACGGTTCGGAACGCACCACCAAGTTCGAAGACGCCTACCTCGGCTGGCGCTCGAGCGATCTGTTTCCCGTGCTGGGTGCGGACGGCATCGACCTGTCTTTCGGCCGCCAGAACATCGTGGTCGGCGACGGTTTCCTGATCAACGGCGACGCGCTGAACCTGGGCAAGGGCCTGGCCGACGGCGAGTTCAATCGCGGTGGCGCCTACTGGCTGGCGGCGCGCAAGGCCTTCGATGAGACCGCGGTGCTGCGTATCGGCGGCAAGGAAGGCTGGCGCAGTGACCTGATGTGGTTGAAATCCAACAACCGCGCCCAGGCCAAGACCGAAATGTACGTCGGCACCCTGGAGCACGTGTCCGAGGCCGGTACCGTCGGCCTGACCTACATCGACACCACCGACATCGACGAACAGTACGCCTCCCCCGTGCAACTCGAGCGCGATGGCATGAAGACCTACAGCCTGCGCGCGACCGGCAACGCCGGGGTCAAGGACCTGTTCCTTTCCGGTGAATACGCCAAGCAGGACAAACCCCACACCGCCACCGAAGACGCCTGGTACCTGGAAGCCGGCTGGACCTTTTCCGAGGCACCCTGGACGCCGTATGCCGGCTATCGCTACAGCCGTTTCTCGGAAGGCTACGACACATTGTTCTACGGCTTCAGCCGCGGCTTCGGCACCTGGTTCCAGGGTGAAGTAGCGGGCAACTATGCCGGCCCGTTCAACACCAACTCGCGCATCCAGCAACTCAAGTTCACCGTATCGCCTTTGGAAAACCTGACCGTCGGCGCGATGTACTTCAACTTCGACACCATCGACCGCGACCTGGGCAATACCGATGGCCACGAAGTCGACCTGTACGCCGAATGGCACCTCAACGACCACCTCACGGTGATGCCGCTGATCGGGCTGTTCCAGCCGGACAAGAGCGCCGACCAGGGTGGCACGCAGCTGGGCAACAACGACAAGAACCTCTACAGCCAGGTGATTTTCGCCAGCGCTTTCTAAGTCATGCCGGGGCAGTGGTGCATCCGCTGCCCCCGCGGAAAAAGGCTTTTCCCATGCACAGAAGATTCCTCACGATCCAGAGCAAGATCGCCCTGCTCGCCGGCCTCTGCCTGGTGCTGGTGGTGGGCTTGCTGATGGGCCTGTCCCTTTACCAGACGCACAAGAGCAGCCAGCAAGTGGCCCGGGCCAGCAGCGACATGCTCGCCGACGCGGCCCGGGAACACATGCAGGCCCTGGGTAAAGTGCAGGCCATGCAAGTGCAACGCACCTTCATGCAGACCCACGAATATGGCCAGGGATTGTCGCGGTATCTGTTGTACCTCAGGCAACTCCGGCAACAGGGCAATCTGACCCGCCAACAATTGCGCCAGGAGCTGAGCACCCAGCTTCAACAGGCCCTGATCGACAAGCCCGACCTGCTCGGGCTTTATGTCATTTTTGAACCCGACGCGCTGGACGGTGCCGACTCAGGCTTCGCCGGCAAGCCGGACCTGGGCAGCAACGAGACCGGACGCTTCTCCCTGTACTGGGTGCAAGGCAAACCCGGCGAACTGCAAGCGGTGATCGGCGATGAAGGCCTGCTGGCCAACACCGAGCCAGGCCCCAGCGGCGCACCCTACAACGCTTTCTATACCTGCGCCCGCGACAGCCGCCAGGCCTGCGTGCTGGAGCCCTACTTCGACGAGGCGTCCGGCAGTCGCAAACTGGTGACCAGCGTCGCCTTCCCGTTGCTGGAAAACGGCAAGGTCATCGCCGTGGTCGGGCTCGACATCAACCTCGCCGCCTTGCAAAAGAACAGCGAAACCAGCGCGCTGCAACTGTTCGACGGCCATGGCCAGATCAGCATCGTCAGCCCCCGTGGCGTGATCTCCGCCAACAGCCAGGATGTCAGTCGCCTCGGGCAACCGATGGACAATGCCCAGGTGATGGAGGCCTTGCGCCAGGGCCAGCCGAAAGTGTTTGAAGACCCGCAGCAGATCAACGTCCTTGAACCGCTGCCACCGATTGCCGGTGCTGCGCCCTGGGGCGTGCTGGTGGGCGTGCCCCAAGACGTATTGCTGGCACCGGTCGCCACCCTGCAAAAGCAACTCGACGCCCAAGCCGTGCAAAGCACTGCGCTGGAACTGCTGCTCGGTGGCGGCTCGGCCCTGCTGGGCCTGTTGCTGATCGGCTACACGGCACGACGCATCACCCGGCCGCTGCAGATGCTGACCCGGGTCATGGAGGATATCTCCCTTGGCGAAGGCGACCTGACCCGGCGCCTGCAAGTGCAGTCACAGGATGAAATCGGCCAGTTGGCCACGGCGTTCAACCGCTTTGTCGAGCGCATTCACCAGTCGATTCGCGAAGTGTCGTCGGCAGCCCTGGGCGTCAACGAAGGTGCCCGCCGGGTGCTGGAGGCCTCCCATTCGTCGCTGAGCAATTTCGACGATCAATCGAGCCGCACCAACAGTGTCGCCGCCGCCATCAATCAGTTGGGCGCCGCTGCGCAAGAGATCGCGCATAACGCCTCCGATGCCTCGCACCAGGCCTCCAGTGCACGGCAACAGGCCGAGGACGGTCGCCAGGTTGTGCAACGCACCATTGAAGTGATGCACGAACTGTCTGGGAAAATCAGCACGTCGTGCGCCAACATCGAAGTGCTCAACGACAAGACCGTGAACATCGGGCAAATCCTCGAAGTGATCAAGGGCATCTCCCAGCAGACCAACCTGCTGGCGCTCAACGCCGCCATCGAAGCAGCCCGGGCCGGTGAAGCCGGCCGCGGATTTGCCGTGGTCGCCGACGAGGTGCGCAGCCTGGCCGGTCGCACCCAGTCTTCGGCGCTGGAGATCCAGCAGATGATCGAAGAGCTGCAAGTGGGTGCCCGCGACTCGGTCACCACCATGACCGAAAGCCAACAGCACAGCGAAGAAAGCGTCAGCATCGCCAACCTCGCCGGCAGCCGATTGAGCAGCGTGACCCAACGCATCGGCGAGATTGACAACGTCAACCAGTCCGTCGCCGCCGCTACCGAAGAGCAGACCGCCGTGGTGGAAGCCTTGAACGTCGACATCACTCGGATCAACACGCTGAACCAGCAAGGGGTGGAGAACTTGCAGGCGACGTTGCGGGCTTGTACCGAGCTGGAACAGCAGGCTGGGCGACTTAACCTATTGGTGGGGAGTTTCAGGATCTGAGCCTTTGACCGATCGTTCCCACGCTCTGCGTGGGAATGCATCCCGTGACGCTCTGCGTCACATCCACAAGCGGAACGCGGAGCGTCCCTGGCGGCATTCCCACGCAGAGTGGACTGACCCCGAAATGTTGGACGATCGTAAATCTATACCTGAACAGATCGAGCCCTGTATTCAACAGGGCTCAGTCCGTTTAGCTTCAGTTTGATGCGTTGGTGATTGTAATAGTGGATGTAGTC
>NZ_NOIO01000034.1:0-53439 GCF_014596605.1 Pseudomonas sp. PSB11 | reverse complement strand
TTTTCAGAAGTTTTCAAGGAAACCTTAACAACTTCAACCACTTGCGCTTCAGATCTCTCATCAGCGGGAGGCGAATTCTACAGCGTTACACGCTGCTGTCAACACCTCTTTTTCAACTCCTTGGCGCTTCGATGAACTGAAGCAACCTGCTGCCGAAAACTTCGTAACTCATTGTTTACCAAGGAGTTTTCCGTTTCGACTGCGCCGGAAGTGGGGCGAATTATAGGCTTCCAGAATCTGCCGTCAACCGCTATTTTCACAAAAGTGTCATATCGGTAAAAAAGCCCACAAAACAAAAGGCCGACCCTATGGGTCGGCCTTCTTTACCCTTCTACTTACAAGCTAGGGAAAGCGAACTGCGAAGCTTCATGGCTCGCACGCTGCGGCCAGCGTTGAGTGATGGCCTTGCGACGGGTGTAGAAACGCACACCATCCGGACCGTACGCATGCAGGTCACCGAACAGCGAACGTTTCCAGCCACCAAAGCTGTGGTAAGCCACCGGCACTGGCAACGGTACGTTGACTCCGACCATGCCCACTTCGATCTCGTCGCAGAACAAGCGTGCCGCTTCGCCGTCACGGGTGAAGATGCAGGTGCCGTTGCCATACTCGTGATCGTTGATCAGCTGCATCGCTTCTTCCAGGCTGTTGACCCGTACGACGCACAGCACTGGCCCGAAGATCTCCTCCTTATAGATACGCATTTCTGGCGTGACGTTGTCGAACAGGCAACCGCCCAGGAAGAAACCTTCCTCGTGACCATCAACGGTCAAGCCACGACCATCCACCACCAGTGTCGCACCGGCGGCTACGCCGTCTTCTACATAACCGCTGACCTTGTCGCGCGCCTGGCCAGTCACCAGCGGGCCCATGTCCAGGCCGCAGCTGGTACCTGCACCGATTTTTAGTGCCTTGATCTGCGGCACCAGCTTGGCAACCAACGCATCCGCCACCTGGTCGCCGACGCACACGGCCACCGAGATCGCCATGCAACGCTCGCCGCAAGAACCGTAGGCCGCGCCCATCAGTGCGCTGACGGCGTTGTCCAGGTCTGCATCCGGCATCAGCACCGCGTGGTTCTTCGCCCCGCCCAAGGCCTGCACGCGCTTGCCGCGCTTGGTACCTTCGCTATAGATGTATTCGGCAATCGGCGTAGAACCGACGAAGCTCAGCGCCTTGACTTCCGGTGCTTCGATCAAGGCGTCCACCGCCGTCTTGTCACCGTGCACCACACTCAGCACGCCTTTAGGCAGACCAGCCTCCAGCAGCAATTGCGCGATCAGCAGCGTAGAGCTTGGGTCACGCTCGGACGGCTTGAGGATGAAGCAGTTGCCGCAAACGATCGCCAGCGGGTACATCCACAGCGGCACCATGGCCGGAAAGTTGAACGGCGTGATACCGGCCACAACACCCAACGGCTGGAAGTCGGACCATGCATCGATATTCGGGCCAACGTTGCGGCTGTATTCGCCCTTGAGGATTTCCGGTGCCGCGCAAGCGAACTCGACGTTATCGATACCGCGTTTCAGTTCACCTGCCGCGTCTTCCAGCGTCTTGCCGTGTTCTTCACTGATCAGTTGAGCGATACGCGCTTCGTTCTGCTCCAGCAGTTGCTTGAAGCGGAACATTACTTGGGCACGTTTGGCCGGCGGCGTGTTGCGCCAAGCCGGGAGTGCAGCCTTCGCGGCATCGATAGCGCTCTGGATGGTTTCGCGGGTGGCCAGCGGCAGCTTGTGGATCGCCTGACCGGTGGACGGGTTGAACACATCAACCGCGCGACCGTTCTCGGTGACCAGTTCGCCATTGATCAAATGTGGAATAACGCTCATGGAAGCTCCTGAAAAGTTGTCCACAGGCGCGCCCAAATCGCGCACCCGTTTTTTGTAGGTATATAGAAGAAGAAATCAGTCGATCTTGCCCAGCACTTCGCCGACCGCGTCGAACAGACGATCCAGGTCCTGCGGCTTGCTGTTGAACGTTGGGCCGAACTGCAGGGTGTCGCCGCCGAAACGCACGTAGAAACCTGCTTTCCACAAGGCCATGCCCGCTTCGAACGGGCGCACGATGGCGTCGCCGTCACGTGGCGCGATCTGGATCGCACCCGCCAGGCCAAAGTTACGGATGTCGATGACGTTCTTGGTGCCCTTGAGGCCATGCAGCGCGTTTTCGAAATGCGGTGCGACTTCGGCGACGCTCTGTACCAGGTTTTCCTTTTGCAGCAGGTCGAGTGCCGCCAGGCCCGCTGCGCACGCCACCGGGTGCGCGGAATAGGTATAGCCGTGGGGGAATTCCACCGCGTATTCAGGCGTCGGCTGATTCATGAAGGTCTGGTAGATCTCGGAGCTGGCAATCACCGCGCCCATCGGGATGGCACCGTTGGTGACTTGCTTGGCGATGCACATCAGGTCTGGGGTAACGCCAAAGGTGTCGGCACCGAACATGTTGCCGGTACGGCCGAAACCGGTGATCACTTCGTCAAACACCAGCAGGATGCTGTGCTGATCGCAGATCTCGCGCAGGCGCTTGAGGTAACCCTGTGGCGGCACCAGTACGCCAGCGGAACCGGCCATGGGCTCGACGAATACCGCCGCGATGTTCGAGGCATCGTGCAGTTCGATCAGCTTGAGCAGTTCGTCAGCCAGGGCGATACCGCCCTGCTCCGGCATGCCACGGGAGAACGCATTGCTGGCCAGCAAGGTGTGCGGCAGGTGATCGACGTCCATCATCGCCTGGCCGAAGAGCTTACGGTTGCCATTCACGCCACCGAGGCTGGTGCCGGCGATATTCACGCCGTGATAGCCACGGGCACGGCCGATCATCTTGGTCTTGGTCGACTGGCCTTTGAGGCGCCAGTAGGCTCGCACCATCTTCACTGCCGTGTCGGCGCACTCGGAACCCGAGTCGGTGAAGAACACGTGGTTCAGGTTGCCCGGCGTCAGGTCGGTGATCTTTTCCGCCAGCTGGAACGACAGCGGATGGCCGTACTGAAAGCCTGGCGAGTAGTCGAGGGTACCCAGTTGCTTGGCCACCGCCTCCTGGATTTCCTTGCGGGTGTGCCCGGCGCCGCAGGTCCACAGGCCAGATAGCGAGTCATAGACTTTGCGGCCCTTGTCGTCGATCAGCCAGCTGCCCTCGGCGCCAACGATCAGGCGCGGATCGCGCTGAAAGTTGCGGTTGGCGGTGTACGGCATCCAGTGGGCATCGAGCTTGAGCTGGCTGGCCAGGGATGTCGGGGCGTTTTCAGGCAAGTTCATGGGTGAAACCTCGCAAGGCAATAAGCGCGTAGGGATTAAAAACCACTGTTGCAGCTAAGTTGCCACGGGGATAAAGTCGGTGAAATCCAACTTTTCTAACCTTCAGTCAGCCCTTCACTAAACTATCGAGTAAGCGCATGAGCAGCCGCCGCCCCGATCCACTGGCACAAGTCAGCGACTTCGATATACGCCTGCTGCGGATCTTTCGCAGCGTGGTCGAATGCGGCGGCTTCTCCGCGGCTGAAAGCGTGCTCGGCATTGGTCGATCAGCGATCAGCCAGCAAATGAGTGACCTGGAACAGCGCCTGGGTTTGCGTCTGTGCCAACGCGGGCGCGCCGGATTTTCCCTGACTGAAGAGGGTCGCGAGGTTTATCAGTCGGCGTTGCAACTATTGAGCGCACTGGAAAGTTTCCGCACCGAGGTCAACGGCCTGCACCAACATCTGCGCGGCGAGTTGACCATCGGCCTGACAGACAACCTGGTGACGCTGCCGCACATGCGCATTACCCATGCCCTGGCGCAATTGAAGGAGCGCGGACCGGATGTGCAGATTCAGATCCGGATGATCGCGCCCAACGAAGTGGAGCAAGGCGTTCTCGACGGTCGACTGCACGTCGGTGTGGTGCCACAGGCGAGTGCGCTGTCCGGGCTGGAGTATCAACCGCTCTACAGCGAACGCTCGCTGCTGTATTGCGCGGTGGGCCACCCGCTGTTTTATGTCGATGACAGGCAACTGGACGATGCACGCCTCAACAGCCAGGACGCGATTGCCCCGACCTTCCGTTTGCCGGCGGACATCCAGGCTCATTATCAAGCGCTCAATTGCACCGCCAGCGCATCGGATCGTGAAGGCATGGCCTTTCTGATTCTGACCGGGCGCTATATCGGTTATCTGCCGGATCACTATGCGAGTCTTTGGGTGCAACAGGGACGCTTGCGGGCGCTGAAAGCCAATACGCGTTTTTATGACCTGAGCCTTGCCTCGGTCACGCGTAAGGGGCGTCGTCCGCACCTGGTGCTGGAAAGCTTCCTGGAGAGCTTGGCCGCGACACGCTGACAGGGGTTTTTCTTACCGGGACTTGTCTGGAACCTGTGGGTGCGCTATCAACGTCAAGGCCCGCAACCCCTCTTGATCGGAAGTGCCCATGACCTTTGAAGTCCCAGCTCACAGCGGCAAGCCCGCCAGCCGCATTCGTCAGAAAAACGAAGAGACCATCATCAAGGCCGCCGAGGACGAGTTCGCCCGTCACGGGTTCAAGGGCACCAGCATGAACACCATTGCCCTGAATGCCGGCTTGCCCAAAGCGAACCTGCATTATTACTTCACCAACAAACTCGGTTTGTATGTGGCGGTGCTGAGCAACATCATCGAGTTATGGGACAGCACCTTCAATACCCTGACCGCGCAAGACGACCCCGCCGAAGCCTTGACCCGCTATATCCGCGCGAAGATGGAGTTTTCCCGGCGCCAGCCGCAAGCGTCCCGAATCTTCGCCATGGAGGTCATCAGTGGCGGCGAATGCCTGACCGAATATTTCAACCAGGACTATCGCACCTGGTTCCAGGGCCGTGCCGCGGTGTTCCAGGCGTGGATTGACGCTGGCAAAATGGACCCGGTCGACCCGGTGCACCTGATTTTCCTGCTGTGGGGCAGCACCCAGCATTACGCCGACTTCGCCACGCAGATCTGCCGGGTCAGCGGACGCAGCAAGCTGACCAAGCAGGACATGGAAGACGCCGGCAATAATCTGATCCGTATCATTCTCAAAGGCTGCGGCCTCACACCTTCCCTCTAAGACCACTATGCCTTTTACCCTCAGCGACTTTTGCGAATACCGCGAAGAGATTCGCAAAAGCCGCTTCATCACCTTTGCCGCACCGATCGGCAGCCCCGCCGACGCCCAGGCTTTCATCGCCCAACACAGCGATCCGAACGCTACGCACAATTGCTGGGCGTGGAAGCTCGGTGATCAATACCGCAGTACCGACGACGGCGAGCCTGGCGGCACGGCTGGCCGACCGATTCTGGCGGCCATCGAGGCACAGGATTGCGATCAGGTCGTCGTACTGGTCATTCGCTGGTATGGCGGCATTCAACTGGGCACCGGCGGACTGGCCCGGGCCTATGGCGGCGGTGCCAACAAGTGCCTGCAAGCGGCGCCAAAGGTTGAGTTGATCAGTCGGGTGCCGGTGCGATGCGCTTGTGCGTTCAGTGAGCTGGCGTTGGTCAAGCTGCGTGTCGCGGAACTCGGCGCACTGGTGGTGCAGGAGGATTTCATGGCCAATGGCGTTGAATTGCAATTGGCGGTGGGTGCGGGGCAGATCGCCACATTGCAATCTCTACTCGCCGACTTAAGTCGTGGACGGATTTTGTTGCAGCGCTAGCAAGATCAAAAGATCGCAGCCTGCGGCAGCTCCTACCGGGAGAACGCTATCCCCTGCAGGAGCTGCCGCAGGCTGCGATCTTTTGGAGCATTGCGCTTTTTCACTTAGCCCCTAGTTGCCCACATCTGCTGTGCACCCGCCTGTGGATAACCTGAGCACATACCGCTGTAACCCTTCTGTCATGCGGCTTTGCGGGCTTTGCTCATTTTTCGTCCATTTCCTCTTTAAAATTGCTAAATACAAATAAAAACAATCAGTTAGGTCGGTTTAGCACTTTTAGAAGAAAGCCGCCCCGCGCTTATGCCCACCCTTCGAGCTTGCGCACAAATACTGTGGAACAATCTGTGGATAACCCGTTCATGGCTGGCTCGGCTGCATATCGGGCATGGCTTGCGGACATGTGCTCATTTTTTGATCAAAGGCAGATGCGCAAAACGGGAGCGGATCAACGGCTTTGCACTCAAGTGGTGCCTGGCTCGCGATCAACTCAAACCCGGCACCGAGCGCAATGCCCTGACACACGGATTCCCAGAATATTTCCTGACCTGATGGCCAGAAAATTGCTTTATCCACAGGCATCAATTCAATCGAATCGAGCCTGTCATGCCCACCGCCGATCCAATGCCCCGTCTGCAACTGAGCAACATCAGTAAACGCTACCCCGGCTGCCTGGCCAACGATGCCATCGACCTGACTATCGCCCCCGGTGAAATCCACGCGTTGCTCGGCGAAAACGGTGCCGGCAAAAGCACCTTGATGAAAATCATCTACGGCGTCGTCCATGCCGATGCTGGCGAGATTTTCTGGCATGGCCAGCCCGTGAACCTGCGCAATCCGGCCCAGGCGCGCGAACTGGGGATCGGCATGGTGTTCCAGCACTTCTCGCTGTTCGAAACCCTGAGCGTGGCGCAGAACATCGCACTGGCCATGGGGCCGGCGGCAGGCTCGCCCAGCCAGCTTGAACGCAAGATCGATGAAGTGTCGCAACGCTACGGCATGGCGCTGGAGCCTCAGCGACGGGTGCACAGCCTGTCCATCGGCGAACGGCAACGGGTGGAAATCATTCGCTGCCTGATGCAGGACATCCGCCTGTTGATTCTCGATGAACCGACTTCGGTGCTGACTCCGCAGGAGGCCGAGGACTTGTTCGTGACCCTGCGTCGACTGGCCGCCGAAGGCTGCAGCATTTTGTTCATCAGCCACAAACTCGCCGAAGTGCGCGCGCTTTGCCACAGCGCAACCGTGTTGCGCGGCGGGCGAGTCGCGGGGCATTGCGTGCCGGCCGACTACTCGGATCGGCAACTGGCGTGCCTGATGGTTGGCGAAGCGGCGGAGTTGATCGACGATTACACGAAGGTGGCCGGCAGCGATGTTTTTTTGAACATCCAAGGTTTGTCGTGGCACAACCCGGATCCGTTCGGTTGCTCGCTCAAGGCCATCGACCTTGCCGTGCACAGCGGTGAAATCGTCGGCATCGCCGGTGTCGCCGGCAATGGTCAGGATGAGCTGCTGGCGTTGCTCAGCGGCGAAGAACGACTGCGTCGCAATGAGGCTGCAACCATCAGCTTTGGCGGCGAACCGGTTGCGCATCTACGTGCCGATGCCCGTCGCCAACGCGGACTGGCTTTCGTTCCGGCCGAACGACTGGGGCATGGCGCCGTGCCGGATCTGAGCCTGGCGGACAACGCCCTGCTCAGCGCATTCCAGCACGGTCTGGTGAGCAAGGGGCTGATCCAGCGCAGCAAGGTCCAGGCGCTCGCGCAAGAGATCATTCGCCGCTTCGGGGTCAAGACTTCCGGCCCCCATGCACCGGCCCGCAGCCTGTCAGGCGGTAACTTGCAGAAATTCATTCTGGGCCGGGAAATACTTCAACAACCGAAATTGCTGGTGGCTGCGCACCCGACCTGGGGCGTGGATGTCGGCGCGGCCGCGACCATTCACCGGGCGCTGATTGCTCTGCGCGATGCCGGCGCGGCAATCCTGGTGATTTCCGAAGACCTCGAAGAATTGTTCCAGATCAGCGACCGCCTCGGCGCCTTGTGCAGCGGCCGGTTATCAACGCTCAAGGCCACAGTCGACACTCGCCTGACCGATGTCGGTGGCTGGATGGCCGGCCAGTTCGACGCCCCTCAATTGCCTGCCTACGCCACCCGCTAACGGAGTTCTCATGCTGCTTTCTCTTGAACCGCGTGGCCAGCAATCGAGGCTGATGCTGTGGTGCTCGCCGTTGTTGGCCGCGGTCCTGACCCTGGGCAGTGGCTCATTGCTGTTTATCGCCTTGGGCCACGATCCATTGCTGACTTTGCATACGCTGTTGGTTGCGCCTATCAGTGACCTGTACGGCCTCTCCGAGTGGCTGGTCAAAGCGTTACCGATTCTGCTCTGCGCGCTGGGCCTGGCCGTAGCCTACCAGGCGCGGATCTGGAACATCGGCGCCGAGGGCCAACTGCTGCTCGGCGCCTTGGCCGGCAGCGTGCTGGCGGTGAACTTCATCGAGGTGCAAAGCCGCTGGGCACTGTTCGTGATCCTGCTTGCCGGAACCCTGGCCGGTGCCGCGTGGGCGGGACTGACAGCGTGGTTGCGTACTCGCTTCAACGCCAATGAAATCCTCACCAGCATCATGCTCAACTACATCGCCTTGAACCTGCTGTTGTATTGCGTCCACGGTCCGCTGAAAGATCCGCAGGGTTTCAATTTTCCCCAGTCGGCGATGTTCGGTGACGCCAGCCGCTTGCCACTGTTAATGGAGGACGGCCGAATTCACGCTGGCGTGTACTTCGCCCTGCTCGCCCTGGTGGCGGTGTGGGTGCTGCTGCACAAAAGTTTCGTCGGATTCCAGATCAAAGTGCTTGGGCTGGACAAGCGCGCGGCCGGTTTCGCCGGCTTTCGAGAAAAACGCCTGGTCTGGCTGGTGCTGTTGGTCAGCGGTGGCCTCGCGGGCTTGGCGGGGGCATGTGAGGTGACCGGGCCGATCGGGCAACTGGTACCGCAAGTGTCCCCGGGCTACGGCTACGCGGCGATCACCGTAGCGTTTCTCGGGCGCTTGAACCCGGTTGGCATTCTGGTTTCCAGCTTGTTGATGGCGTTGCTTTACATCGGTGGCGAGAGTGCGCAAATGAGCTTGAACCTGCCGCAAGCGATCACCCAGCTGTTCCAGGGGATGATGCTGTTTTTCCTGCTGGCCTGTGATGTGCTGATTCTCTACCGACCCCGCTTGAACCTGCGCAGGAAACGCCGTGCACCCGCCATCGCCGTACCACAACAAGTAGGGGCCCTGTGATGGATATCGATCTGCTGAGTAACATTTTCTACGCCATGGTTCGCTGCGGTACGCCGCTGTTGCTGGTGGCGCTGGGCGAACTGGTCTGCGAGAAAAGCGGCGTACTCAATCTGGGCCAGGAAGGGATGATGCTGTTTGGCGCGGTGATGGGGTTCATCATCGCGTTCAGCACCGGCAACCTGTGGCTTGGGGTATTACTGGCGATGTTCGCCGGGATGCTGTTGTCATCGTTGTTCGCTCTGGTGGCGCTGGTCTTCAATGCCAACCAGGTCGCCACGGGGCTGGCCCTGACGATTTTCGGCGTGGGGTTGTCGAGCTTTGTCGGCGCGGCGTGGGTTGGCAAACCGCTAACGGGCTTCGAGCCGGTGGCACTCCCTTATTTGAGCCAGATACCACTGATTGGACGGATGCTGTTCGCCCAGGATCTGCTGGTGTACCTGTCATTCGCACTGTTTGCGCTGGTGGCTTGGGTGACGCTGCAAACCCGCGTCGGGCTGATCATCCAGGCGGTCGGGGAAAACCCGGATGCGGCCAGCGCAATGGGTTTGCCGGTGTTGGCCGTGCGCGCATTGGCGGTGTTGTTTGGCGGCGCGATGGCGGGACTTGCCGGCGCCTACCTGTCGCTGGCCTACACACCGATGTGGGCGGAAAACATGAGCGCCGGCCGGGGCTGGATTGCCTTGGCATTGGTGGTATTCGCCAGTTGGCGGGTATGGCGCTTGCTGCTGGGGGCGTACCTGTTCGGACTCGCCAGCATCCTGCACCTGGTGGCGCAGGGACTGGGACTGGCGATTCCATCGAGTTTGCTGGCGATGCTGCCGTATGTGGCGACCATTGTGGTGCTGGTGCTGCTGTCCAGGGACAAGGTGCGCACGCGGTTGTATGCGCCGGTTTCATTGGGGCAGCCGTGGCAGGCCGGGCATTAGTGCTCGGCTGCACCGGCCTCTTCGCGAGCAAGCCCGCTCCCACATAGGCGCGTGCGCCGCTATTAATGTGTCTGGCGCAGTCCCTGTGGGAGCGGGCTTGCCCGCGAAGAAGCCCGCACTGGCAACACTTGAGCAATGCCCCACATCAATTCAAACACCAGAAAAATCACCAGCAGCGAACTCCCACCATGGATCAGGGCATAAGCCCGCGCACCAGGTGGCGATACTGTTTTGAAGTCCACATCGATATTGCTCCATCAATTTCCGGGAGCAACCAGGCTAAAGCCTGGAGTATGCTCCAGGGTCAAGCCCTCGAAGAGACGTGATGATGCGCATCGGGGAATTAGCCCAAGCCAGCGCCGATCCGGACAGTGCCGTCACACGATTGCTGCAAGACAAGCTCAAACTGATCGAAGCGCGCATGGCCCGCATTGCGCGATGAGTTGCAACAACGGCTTGGACAAGATTGTCCATTGAATCCACGTCCCTGAACCTCAAGGAAGCCACACATGTCCAGAACCGCACTGATCATCGGTGCCTCCCGCGGCCTTGGCCTCGGCCTGGTGAAAACCCTGCTTGCCGACGGCTGGCAAGTGACCGCCACCGTGCGCAATCCGCAAAACGCCGAGGCCCTCAAGGCATTGGGCAAGGTGCGGATCGAGAAACTCGACATGGACGATCAGCAAGCAGTGATCATGCTGAGCCAGAAACTCAAGGACGAAGTGTTTGACCTGCTGTTCGTCAACGCCGGGGTGAAAGGCCCTGAGGTGCAGACGCCAAACGGTGGCGCGACCCTGGCCGAAGTTGGCCAACTGTTCTTCACCAACGCCGTGGCGCCGATCAACCTGGCGCAACGCTTTGTTGGGCAAATCCGCCCGGACAGCGGCGTGCTGGCCTTCATGAGCTCGGTGTTGGGCAGCGTGACCATGCCTGACGCGCCGGAACTGGCGCTGTACAAGGCCAGCAAGGCTGCACTCAATTCCATGACCAACAGCTTAGTCACGCAGTTGGGCGACACCAGCCTTACCGTGCTGTCGCTGCATCCGGGCTGGGTGAAAACCGACATGGGCGGTGAAGGCGCTGACATCGATGTGGACACCAGCACACGCGGGCTAATTGACCAGGTGAATGCGTATGCCGGCAAGGGCGGGCATCACTTCATCAACTACAGGGGTGAAACCATTCCCTGGTAACCACTGCCGCCCAGTGTAGGAGCGAGCCTGCTCGCCATGGACGCCAGAGATGACGCGGGCTTTCTGCAGGCCCGCGTTGTCTGGACGTTTTTCGCGAGCATGCTCGCTCCTAAAAGGGTTTTACGTTGTCTGGTCGGACCGGGCTTGCCCGCGACACCGTTTTGATTAAAACTTGGCACCTCGCCTCCCCGGCGACCCTGGATCAGCAGACAGGGCAACACTGAGCTGGCAACCCTGAACCCAACTTTCAGAGGAGCCGGCCAACATGCCTGCGACCCGTACCTGGTTAAAAAATCCCCTCGCCATTTTTACAGCCAACGACCTCGATGCCCGTGGCGGCCTGGTGCTGCAAGACGGTCTGATCGTCGAAGTACTTGGCCTCGGCCAACAGCCCTGCGCACCGTGCAATGAAATATTCGATGCCCGCGAGCATGTGATCCTGCCGGGGCTGATCAACACCCATCACCACTTCTATCAAACCCTGACCCGCGCCTGGGCTCCCGTGGTCAACCAGCCGTTGTTTCCGTGGCTGAAAACCCTGTACCCGGTCTGGGCACGCCTGACTCCGGAAAAACTCGCCCTCGCCACCAAAGTCGCCTTGGCTGAACTGCTGTTGTCCGGTTGCACCACGGCCGCCGACCACCACTACCTGTTCCCCGAAGGCCTGGAAAATGCGATCGATGTACAAGTCGAGAGCGTTCGCGAACTGGGCATGCGCGCCATGCTGACGCGCGGCTCCATGAGCCTGGGTGAAAAGGACGGTGGCCTGCCGCCGCAGCAAACCGTGCAGGAAGGTGAAGTGATCCTGGCCGATAGCCAGCGCTTGATCGCCGAGTACCACGAACGTGGCGAAGGCGCGCAAATCCAGATCGCCCTGGCGCCCTGCTCCCCCTTCTCCGTCACCCCGCAAATCATGTCTGCCAGCGCCGAACTGGCGAACAAACTCGACGTGCGCCTGCACACCCACCTGGCGGAAACCCTCGACGAAGAAGATTTCTGCCTGCAGCGCTTTGGCCTGCGCACCGTCGATTACCTGGACAGCGTCGGCTGGCTCGGACCGCGTACCTGGCTGGCACACGGCATCCACTTCAACCCGGATGAAATCGCCCGCCTTGGCGCCGCCGGCACGGGTATTTGCCATTGCCCGAGCTCGAACATGCGCCTGGCCTCCGGCATCTGCCCGACCATCGAGCTAACCGATGCCGGCGCGTTGCTCGGTCTTGGCGTGGACGGTTCTGCCTCCAACGATGCGTCGAACATGATGCTCGAAACCCGTCAGGCGTTGTACATCCAGCGTCTGCGCTACGGTGCCGAGAAAATCACACCAGAGCGCGTACTGGGCTGGGCGACCAAAGGTTCGGCCAGTTTGCTTGGACGCAGCGACATCGGTGAAATCGCCGTGGGCAAACAAGCTGACCTGGCGCTGTTCAAACTCGACGAGTTGCGCTTCTCCGGCAGCCACGATCCGGTATCGGCACTGCTCTTGTGCGGCGCGGACCGTGCAGACCGAGTGATGGTCGGCGGCAAATGGCGAGTGATCGACGGGCAGGTCGAGGGGCTGGACCTCAAGGGGTTGATTGCCGATCACAGCCAGGCGGCTCGGCAGTTGATCGCGGGCGTCTGACCCAACACCGACCCACTGTAGGAGCTGGCGCAGCCTGCGATCTTTTGATTTTGCTTCTAAAAAACAAGATCAAAAGATCGCAGGCTGCGCCAGCTCCTACAGACCCAACAACGACAACATGATAAACGTCGCAAACAGCACAAAGTGAGTCATCCCTTCGATGGCGTTGGTTTCGCCATCGTTGAGGTTGATCGCACTGACGATCAGGGTGATGAAGATCATCACGGTCTGCACCGGGGTCATGGCCATCTGGAACGGCTGCCCGGTATAGAGCGCCATTGCTTCCATCACCGGCACCGTCAGGATCACCGTCGACAGCGACGCCCCCAACGCGATGTTGACCACCGACTGCATGCGGTTGGCCAACGCCGCACGCAACGCCGTCAGAATTTCCGGTGCGGCCGAGATGGCCGCCACCAGAATCGCCGTGATCACCGGCGGTGCGCCCGTCCCTTCCAGCCCCAGGTCGAGGGTCTTGGACATCACTTCGGCCAGGGCACCGATCACCACCACACCGAACACCAGGATGCCGATCGACAATGCCAGGCTGATCGGTGCCGGCTCCTGCTCCAGCGGTTCCTTCTTGCGGCGTTTTTCCGGGTAGCTGTAGCTGAAAAAGTAACTGTGCGGCCCGACCTGCATCCGCAGGAACAAGGCGTAAAGCACCACCATCGCGCCGATGGTGAACGCCGAATAGAGCTTCCAGTCGCCTTTGGGAATGAACTCCGGCACCACCATCGACACACCCATCGCGGTCAGGATCATCACGCTGTAGCTGCGCGCCGAATCGTCGTTGTAGGACTGTTCGCCATGCTTGAGCCCACCCATCAACGCCGCCAGGCCGAGGATGCCATTGATGTCGAGCATGACGGCTGAGTAAATCGTGTCGCGCACCAGCGTAGCCGACGCTTCGTTGCTCATCATGATCGCCAGGATCACCACTTCCACCAGCACCGCGGCCAAGGTCAGGATCATCGTGCCGTAAGGGTCGCCGACCTTTTCCGCGAGCAGTTCGGCTTGGTGGGCGACACGCATGGAGGCGGCGACGATGAATGCGATCAGCACCAGCCCGCCAGTCAGCGCGACCGCCTGGCCGCTGTGCAGCAACCAGTGCTCCAGCGGGAAAGCCACGAGTGCGGCGATCAAGGCCAGTAGCAGAAAGGTTTCTTGCTTGAGAATCGTGAGCATGTCGGGCCTTTTGCCGAGGAGGTGCGATATGCGACTGACTGCAACGCGGCGATAACGTTTCGTTTCACCTTAGCGCACCAGTGGATGGCGCCTCTTTAAGGTCATGCACTTTTTTCGACCTTGCAGCCCTCATCGCGAGCAGGCTCGCTCCCACAGGTAATCGCGTTTCCAACCATCACACGGTTTCCCTGGCATTTGTTGTCCGGTTGGTCAGGCTTTTGCATTGACCCTCTCCACACACAACAAAAGGGAGTTCGAATTCATGCAAATACGTCCACTGCACACACTGCTGTGCGCCGCCATCGGCCTCGGGATCAACCTCAGCGCCTTTGCCGCTGAGCCACTGAAAGTAGGCTTCGTCTACATCGGTCCTATCGGTGACCACGGCTGGACGTACCAGCATGAACAGGGACGCCAGGCACTGGCGCAACAGCTTGGCGACCGAATCACCACCAACTATGTGGAGAACGTTGCCGAAGGCGCGGACGCCGAGCGAGTGATCCGCAACATGGCCAAGGACAAGTACGACCTGATCTTCACCACCTCCTTCGGCTACATGAACCCGACACTCAAGGTCGCCAAACAGTTTCCCAACGTGACGTTCGAACACGCCACCGGCTACAAGCAGGACAAGAACCTGGGCACCTACCTGGCGCGCACGTATGAAGGTCGCTACGTCGGCGGTTTCCTTGCGGCAAAGATGACCAAAAGCAAAAAGATTGGCTACGTCGCCTCGTTCCCGATCCCGGAAGTGATCCGCGACATCAACGCCATTCAACTGGCCCTGAACAAGTACAACCCGGGCACTGAAATCAAAGTGGTATGGGTGAACTCCTGGTTCGATCCGGGCAAGGAAGCCGATGCCGCCAACGCGCTGATCGACCAGGGCGTGGACGTGGTGTTTCAGCACACCGACAGCCCGGCGCCGATCCAGGCCGCTGAACGTCGCGGCGTGTATGCGGTGGGCTACGCTTCGGACATGGCGCACTTCGGCCCCAAGGCGGTGCTGACCTCCATCGTCAACGACTGGGCGCCGCATTACCTCCAGGCAACCCAAAGCGTGATCGACCACAGCTGGAAAACCCAGGATTACTGGGGTGGCCTCAAGGAAGGCACCGTTGAACTGCCGATCAGCGACCTGGTACCGGCGGCGGTGAAGACTGAAGCGGAGCAGATCATCGCCGACATCAAGAGCGGCACGTTGCAGCCATTTACCGGGCCGATAAAGGACCAGGCCGGGGTCGAGAAAATACCGGCGGGGGTCAGCGCGACGAATACGGAATTGGCGTCGATGAATTATTACGTGGAAGGCATGAAGGCTGACATGCCCAAGTAGTACCCCACCCCGTGTAGGAGCTGCCGCAGGCTGCGATCTTTTGATTTTTTATCAGATCAAGATCAAAAGATCGCAGCCTGCGGCAGCTCCTACAGGGATTTTCAACGCTCTCAGGATTGTGTATGAACAGTCTTCCCATCATCGATATCGCCCCCCTCTACACCGACGACCAAAGCGCCTGGGCAACCGTGGCAACGCAAATCGACCACGCCTGCCGCGAATGGGGCTTTTTCTACATCAAGGGTCACCCGATCAGCGCCGCGCGCATCGACGCCGTACTCGACAGCGCCAAGCGTTTCTTCGCCCTGCCTGCGGCCGAGAAGCTCAAGATCGACATCACCCAGACCCGCCACCATCGCGGCTATGGCGCCATCGCCACCGAACAACTGGACCCGAGTAAACCCAGCGACCTGAAAGAAACGTTCGACATGGGCCTGCACCTGCCGCTCGACCATCCCGAGGTGCTGGCGGAAAAACCGTTGCGCGGCCCCAACCGCCATCCATCGATGCCAGGTTGGGAGGCGCTGATGGAGCAACACTACGTCGACATGCAGGCACTTGCGCAAACCTTGTTGCGGGCAATGACGTTGGCACTCGGCATCGAGCGGGATTTTTTCGACACGCGCTTTCGTGAACCGGTCAGCGTATTGCGCATGATTCACTACCCGCCGCGACACACCGCCACTTCCCGGGAGCAGCAAGGCGCCGGGGCTCACACCGATTACGGCTGTATCACCCTGCTCTACCAGGATGCCGCCGGGGGCTTGCAAGTCAAAAACGTAAAAGGCGAATGGATCGATGCCCCGCCGATCGAAGGGACGTTCGTGGTCAATCTCGGTGACATGATGGCGCGCTGGAGCAACGACCGTTACCTGTCAACGCCGCACAGGGTGATCAGCCCGTTGGGCGTGGATCGTTACTCGATGCCATTCTTTGCCGAGCCGCACCCCGATACCCGCATCGAATGCCTGCCCGGATGCCAGGATGAACAGCAGGCGGCGAAATACCCGGCCACCACTTGCGCCCAGTTCCTACTCTCACGTTTCGCCGATACCTACGCTTATCGACGGGAACAGGAGGCGGTGGAATGAACCGCCTGGTCAGGTTTTATCAATTGTTGCGACGAGCATCTGTAGAATGGCGCCATTGCACCTGATGAGAACAGAATTATGTACGACTGGCTGAACGCCCTGCCCAAGGCCGAACTGCACCTGCACCTGGAAGGTTCGCTGGAACCCGAACTGCTGTTTGCCCTGGCCGAACGCAACAAGATCGCCCTGCCGTGGAGCGATGTCGAAACCCTGCGCAAGGCCTACGCCTTCAATAACCTGCAAGAATTCCTCGACCTGTACTACCAGGGTGCCGACGTGCTGCGCACTTCCCAGGATTTCTACGACCTGACCTGGGCCTATCTCTTGCGCTGCAAGGCGCAGAACGTGATTCACACCGAACCGTTCTTCGACCCGCAGACCCACACCGACCGTGGCATTCCATTCGAAGTGGTGCTCAACGGCATCGCCGCAGCGTTGAAGGACGGTGAGCAACAACTGGGGATCACCAGCGGTTTGATTTTGAGCTTCCTGCGCCATTTGAGCGAAGAGCAGGCGCAGAAGACCCTCGACCAGGCGCTGCCGTTCCGCGATGCGTTTGTCGCCGTGGGCCTGGACAGCTCCGAGATGGGGCACCCACCGAGCAAATTTCAGCGCGTGTTCGACCGCGCCCGTGGCGAAGGTTTCCTGACGGTCGCCCATGCCGGTGAAGAAGGCCCACCCGAGTACATCTGGGAAGCCCTCGACCTGTTGAAAATCCAGCGCATCGACCATGGCGTGCGCGCCATCGAAGACGAGCGCCTGATGCAGCGCATCATCGATGAGCAGATCCCGCTGACCGTGTGCCCACTGTCCAACACCAAGCTCTGTGTGTTTGATCACATGTCGCAGCACAATATTCTCGACATGCTCGAGCGTGGCGTGAAAGTGACCGTGAACTCCGATGACCCGGCGTACTTCGGCGGTTACGTCACCGAAAACTTCCATGCCCTGTATACAGACTTGGGCATGACCCAGGACCAGGCCAAACGCCTGGCGCAGAACAGCCTGGATGCCCGGTTGGTCAAACCCTGATATCGCAGCTCCTACAAGGCCATTTCAAGCTCGGTCTGCCTGGCGAAACGGTGAATTTCTTTCTGCCCGGCGGCGGTAAGCTGCAGGGCACGAGAATCCACGGGCAAGTTCAGCCAACCGGACTGCATGAACAGCTGCAGCAACGCCGCACCCAGGGCACCGCCCAGGTGCGGGCGTCTTTCGCTCCAGTCGGGACACGCACAGGCAACCTTGCCGCTGCGATGGGCCAGCGCCTGAATGAAGACTCCGCGTGACGCCAGCTGTGTCGAGCCCTTGAGGGTGATCGTGACCCGCTGGTCGAACTGCTCGATCCATCCCGCCTCCAGCAGGCGCTGGTATAGATCGGCGGCCAGGGTGCCACCCAAATGGTCCTCACACAGCCGCGCACGCAACAGCGATGAACCCCTCGGCTGAGGTTTGGCCAAGGGGGCGGCACGTTTGAATATGTCCGGGATATCCTGCGGTGTGCTGGCCAGCGTGGCGCTGGCCAGGGCTTCGATCGCGGCACCGATTTCGGGGGCTGCCAGGCGGAAGAAGCGCTTTCGCCCACGGGCTTCAACTTTCAACAGGCCTCCGGCGGACAACCGCCCCAGATGCGCACTCGCCGAAGACGGTGACAGCCCGGCCATCAATGCCAATTCTTCGGTATGTCGCGCCGATCCGTCCATCAAGGCCCACATCATTGCGCTGCGCTTCGGGTCAGCCAGCAACGTGGCTATCTGGCTGATGCAAGGTGCATGTTCCATGTATTCACTCCCTGTTGAATCGTATCGTCCTGCTGCTCAGAGATATCTTGACCCGTCATGTGCTGTCGGCCAAACGTGGAAACTGCCATAAACCGGGCTCGCCCTTGCGACCGACGGTGCGTTCACCAGGCAAGCATCAGTATAGGCCGGTTGACCGCCAGATCCTGCCCCCCGCAAACCGCCGATGCTGATAGTTCCTGAGGGAAATTTCGCTTTTTGCCTGAGACTAATGATCAATACCCGATAATCCCGGAAAATGACTACTCAAGCGTGCGCATCGGCTGGCAAGCATTTCCCGCAAAAGGTTCACCGGCTTACTCAATTGTGCGCGATGGGCGCACAACAAATTCAGCGGTGCGCGCTCACAGAGCAGTTCCGGCATCAGCACTTTCAAGCGCCCCGTTAACACATCGTTGGCCACATCAAGCCAGGATTTGTAGGCGATCCCGGCCCCTGCCAGCGCCCACAGGCGCACGACATCGGCATCGTCACTGAAACGATCGCCACCGACGGTCAGGCCGACCTCGCGCTTGCCGTCATGAAAACTCCAGTGATCGTGAACCCGGCTGCCCAGCATGAACAGCAGGCAATTGTGCTGGGCCAGTTGCTCCAGTTGGCGCGGCTCGCCACGCCGGGCAAGGTATTCGGGCGCGGCACACAGCACTCGACGATTGTGTGGGGCGATGGGTAGCGCCACCAGGCTGGAATCTTCCGGTTCGCCGTAGCGCAGGGCGATGTCCACTGGCTGGCGGAACAGATCGGCGATGCGGTCGCCCAGCAGCAAGCGCACAGTAAGCTTGGGGTGCTCGCGCTGAAACTCATCCAGCCAGGGCAACAGCAGGTTGCGCCCAAAGTCCGATGGCGCGGACAACTGCAAGACGCCGCTGACCTGATCCTGTCCGCTGGCCAACAGGCGCCGGCCTTCATCGAGATGACTCAAGGCCGCCCGGGCGTACTCGAGAAAACCTTCGCCTTCTGCGGTCAGGCGCAGGCTGCGGGTCGAGCGGGCCAGCAGGCGGGCCCCCAGTTGCTGTTCGATGCGCTTCAGCGCTGCGCTCGCCACTGCTGCCGACATGTCCATGCCCCGTGCAGCTGCGGACAGGCTGCCCAGGTCCGCCGCACGGACGAACAACTGCAAATCATCGAACCGCAGCATGTGAGCCTTCATTATCAAAAAAACATTGAAAGAGACTGCTCTTTTAGCGGGTTTTATCTTCCTTAGAAATAGCCAATCATCCATCCCATCGAATCTTAATTCAGAGAGTTATCTGGGAGCCTTCCAATGAAAGCCGTTGCCTACTACGCCTCGTTGCCGATCAGCGATGAAAACGCCCTGCAAGACATCGAACTGCCGGAGCCAGTCGCTGGCCCCCGCGACCTGCTGGTGGAGGTCAAGGCCATCTCGGTGAACCCGGTGGACACCAAGGTCCGGCAGAACGTCCAGCCTGAAGCCGGCGCGGCCAAAGTGCTGGGTTGGGACGTGGCCGGCGTGGTCAAGTCGGTTGGCAGCGAAGTGACATTGTTCAAGGCTGGCGACAAGGTCTTCTACGCCGGCTCCATCGCCCGTGCTGGCGGTAACAGCGAGCTGCACGTGGTTGATGAGCGAATCGTCGGCCATATGCCGAACACCCTGGGTTTCGCCGAGGCCGCCGCCCTGCCGTTGACGGCCATTACCGCGTGGGAGTTGCTGTTCGAGCGCCTGCAGGTGCGCGAAGGCAAGACCGATGAAGGCCAGAGCCTGTTGATCGTCGGTGCGGCCGGCGGCGTCGGTTCGATCCTCACGCAACTGGCCAAACAGCTCACGGGCTTGAAGGTGATCGGTACCGCTTCGCGCCCGCAGACCCAAAGCTGGGTGAAAGCGCTGGGAGCCGATCAGGTGATCGACCACAGCCAGCCACTGGCCCAGGCCCTCAAACAGGCCGGCATCGATCAGGTGACCCATGTCGCCAGCCTGACCCAGACCGATCATCACCTGGATCAACTGGTCGAGGCGTTGGCACCACAAGGCAAGCTGGCACTGATCGACGACCCGAAAAGCCTCGACGTGACCAAGCTCAAGCGCAAGAGCCTGTCACTGCACTGGGAGTTCATGTACACCCGCTCACTGTTCGAAACCGCGGACATGATCGAGCAGCACAAACTGCTCAACCGGGTAGCCGAGCTGATCGACGCCGGCACTCTGAAAACCACGGTCGGCGAACATTTCGGCATCATCAATGCGGCGAACCTGCGGCGTGCCCATGCACTGCTGGAAAGCGGAAAATCCAAGGGCAAGATTGTGCTGGAAGGGTTTTAAGCGACAGCAGGAGCTGCCGAAGGCTGCTCTCGGACTGCGATGTTTTTTGTTACAAACCGTCAGTCCGAGAGTTGAGCCTTGTCACAATAGCGCTCGTATTCGGGTCTACAATCGAAGCCTCTGCGAGAAATCTTTTACTTGAGGAGGTCAGTAATGAAGATCCTGATAAAAGAATTGGCAAAGTCCCAGTGGCAGGTCCGCCTGGATCAACATGCCGTCACCTTCCGCAGCGAAGCCGAAGCCCGCGCCTTCACCAATACTCTTGAAGCGCGCCTGCACGCCCCGCACCAGATACCCGACCGCCAACAGCGCGCTGTTGGCTGAGTCAGTCCTCAGACCTGGGCTTGCACCAACGCCCGGGCATTTTGTAAACGTCGGGTGAGCAGCGCTGCGCTCACCACCAGAATCCCGCACAGGCTGATGACCATGGCCATCGGCATGGCGCTGCCATCGTGCAATACACCGACCAGCGCCGCAGCGCCTGCCGCGACACTGAATTGCAGGCATCCGAGCATGGCCGAGGCACTGCCGGCGCGGGCACCCTGGCCGTTCATCGCGCAGGCCGAGGCATTGGGAAGAATGCAACCGAGGCTGGCGATGCAGACAAATAATGGAATCAGCAGCGGCCAGAGCTGTGCGGTGTGCAGCGCACTGACGGCGAGCAACGCCAGGCCGGCACCGAGGTAGATCCATACTGTGCGTGTCAGCAGGAACGCCGGACCACGCTTGGCCAACAGTCGCGCGTTGACTTGGGCCACGAGGATGAACCCCGCCGCGTTGGCACCGAAGAACCAGCCAAAATGTTCGGCCGGGACGCCGTAGAGCTTGATGAAGATAAACGGCGACCCGGCGATGTAGGAGAACATGCCAGCGATGGCGATACCGCCCGTCAGGGCATGGCCGAGGTATACCGGGTCCTTGAGCAAACGTGCGTACTGGCGCAATGCACCCGCCAAGGGTTGGCGTGGCAAATGGGCGGGCATGCTTTCTGGCAGGCCCAGTGCAACGGCCAGCCCTGCCAGGGCACTGAAACCGGTCAGCGCGAGGAATATCGACTGCCAGCCTGTGGTGTTGACCAGCAAACCGCCGAGCATCGGTGCAAGAATCGGCGCCAACCCCATCACCAGCATCAATTGCGAAAAGACTTTTGCCGAGCCCACCGCATCGCATTTGTCGCTGACCACTGCCCTCGAGATCACCATCCCTGCGCAACCGCCCAGTGCCTGGATGAACCGCGCGCCGATCAGCCACTCCAGGCTCGGTGCATACGCGCACGCCAACGAAGCGGCGGTAAACAGCCCGACCCCGATCAACAACGGCATGCGTCGCCCGAAACGATCAGCCACCGGGCCGTAAGCCAGCTGACCAATGGACAAGCCGAGGAAATACGCGGCCAACGTCAGCTGAACGTGTTTTTCGTCGGTGCCGAAGGCGAGCGCCATTGCCGGGAACGCCGGCAGATAAAAATCGATCGCAAGCGGACCGAAAGCGCTCAAGGCGCCAAGAATCAGGATTGTGCGAAAATTCATCAGGCATCCAATGGGACAGAAGTCGGCAGCCCGACAGTCTAGCCGCGCATGGACGCCTTGAACATTAAGTTAGCTCGCTAACTATTAAAAAATTCAGGCCAGCTTCACGCGGTAGCCTTCTTCACTGATGGCCTCGATCACTTGCTCGGCGCTCAATGCACTTTCTACGCCGACTTCCCTGGCCGCCAGGTCGACCCGCACACTCGCGGCCGGGTCCTTGGCCTGCACAGCCTGGGTGATCGCCTTGACGCAGTGACCGCAGGACATGCCTTCAACGTTGAACACTTGCATGGATGACTCCTTTACTGAGGTGTTTGAATGAGGTGAGCTACAGTCTCGAGCTTGCCACCATGGCAAGGTCAAGTTCCGAAGTAACCTGCCGGGCTGGCAATCGGCTTCGCGCTCGGCCAAGCTGCGTGCATCTACGTCTTGATCCCAGGAGATTCAGCCATGCGCTGGTCAGCTTTCAGCCTGTTAGGCCTGCTCAGCCTTTTCACCGCCACAGCCCCGGTCAATGCCGCCGGTGAGGATTATGGCGTGCTGATCATTTCCCGCGAGCGCCTGGAAGTCGCAACCAGCTGCGAAATCGGTGTGTATATCCAGGACCAGCTGGCGGCGCGGCTGTTCCAGGAGCAAAGCACCTCGTTCAACTTGCCACCGGGCAATGTGTCGCTGCGCTTGAAGTTGCTGCCGGGCCAGGCGCCGGGGTGTAACCCGGGCATGTTGGCGCCGGGTTCGCAAGACATCCAGCTCAGGGCCGGTGATGTGTTGAAGTACCGGATTGCGATGACACAGGATGGGATGTATCTCAAGCGCGCAGGCCTCGGATACTGAAACATCCCCCTGTAGGAGCGAGCATGCTCCGGGCGGCGTTCCGACGAAGGTCGTCAACGATAACGCTGGAAACCTGACACCCCGCGGCGCTCTCGGGTTCATCGCGAGCAGGCTCGCTCCTACAAGGTTGATATCGCACTTTGATCTTGGTGCTTGACCTTGCCAGCATGGCAAGGTTGATCCTGTAGGCAACTACTACAGGGAGCGTGACCGATGTCCGAATCCATTACTTTCGATCTGCCAATTGCCGGCATGACCTGTGCCAGCTGCGCCGGGCGTGTCGAGCGCGCCTTGAGCAAAGTCGTCGGCGCCAGTGCCGTCAGTGTCAACCTGGCCACTGAGCATGCCCGGGTTCAAGCGCCGGTCGACAGTCTCCCGGCCTTGGTGGAGGCCGTGCAAAAAGCCGGTTATAGCGTGCCGCAGCAGCGCCTGGAATTGAGCATCGACGGCATGACTTGCGCCTCCTGTGTCGGCCGGGTCGAACGGGCACTGAGCAAGGTGGCCGGGGTCAAGGGCGTCAGCGTTAACCTGGCCAATGAACGCGCTCATGTGGAACTGTTCGGGCAGGTCGATCCGCAAGCCCTGATCGGTGCCGTGGCCAAGGCCGGTTACGCCGCCAGCGTCTGGCAAGACGATCAGCCACATATCGACACACAGCAAACTCGACTGTACCGCGAGCGCTGGGCCTTGATCGCAGCCATCGCCCTCGCCTTGCCCCTGGTTTTGCCGATGCTGCTGCAACCGTTCGGCGTGCACTGGATGCTTGCGGCCTGGGTGCAGTTTGCCTTGGCCACGCCGGTGCAATTCATCTTTGGCGCACGGTTTTATGTGGCCGCCTGGAAAGCCGTGCGTGCCGGCGCTGGCAACATGGATCTGCTGGTCGCGCTGGGCACCAGTGCCGGTTATGGCTTGAGCGTGTACGAATGGGCCACCGCCGCCGGGCGCATGCCGCACCTGTATTTCGAAGCCTCGGCTGTAGTGATTGCCCTGGTGTTGTTGGGCAAGTACCTGGAAAGCCGCGCCAAACGCCAGACTGCCAGCGCCATTCGCGCCCTGGAAGCGCTTCGCCCGGAGCGGGCGATCCAGGTCGTCGACGGCCGTGAGCAGGAAGTCGCCATCAGTGCCTTGCGCCTCAATGACCTGGTACTGGTTAAACCCGGCGAACGCTTTCCGGTGGACGGTGAAGTGGTCGACGGCCAGAGCCATGCCGACGAAGCGCTGATCAGCGGCGAAAGCCTGCCGGTGCCCAAGCAACCCGGTGACAAGGTCACGGGCGGCGCGATCAATGGTGAAGGTCGCCTGCTGGTACGCACTCAGGCACTTGGCGCGGAAACGGTGCTGGCGCGCATCATTCGACTGGTTGAGGACGCTCAGGCGGCCAAGGCCCCGATCCAGAAACTGGTGGATAAAGTCAGCCAGATCTTCGTGCCGGTTGTGCTGCTGCTGGCACTTGCGACCCTGATTGGCTGGTGGCTGTACGGCGCGCCACTGGAAACCGCGCTGATCAATGCCGTGGCGGTGCTGGTAATCGCCTGCCCTTGTGCCCTGGGCCTGGCCACGCCGACGGCGATCATGGCCGGCACCGGGGTGGCGGCGCGGCATGGGATTCTGATCAAGGACGCCGAAGCGCTGGAACGTGCCCATGAAGTCAGTGCAGTGGTGTTCGACAAAACCGGCACCCTGACCTCTGGCACCCCGCGCATCGCCCACTTGAGCGCCATCGACGGTGACGAAACCGCCCTGTTGCAACTGGCCGGCGCCTTGCAACGTGGCAGTGAGCATCCGCTGGCCAAGGCTGTGCTGGATGAGTGCGCACAACGCGGTCTGATCGTGGCCGATGTCAGCGACAGTCAGTCCCTGACGGGGCGCGGCATTGCCGGTAGTCTTGAGGGCCGTAGGCTGGCGCTGGGTAATCGACGTTTATTGGAAGAAAGCGGATTGCGCCCAGGTGAATTGGCCGATTCTGCAACTGCCTGGGAAGCCGAAGGCCGGACCCTGTCCTGGCTGATCGAGCAAAGCCCTGCACCGCGAGTACTGGGATTGTTCGCTTTCGGTGACACGCTCAAGCCTGGCGCGCTGCAAGCCGTGCAACAACTCAGTGCTCGCCATATCAGCAGCCACTTGCTGACCGGCGACAACCGAGGCAGCGCCAAGGTGGTCGCCGATGCACTGGGCATCACCAACGTACACGCCGAAGTGCTGCCGGCAGATAAAGCCGCCGAAGTCGCCATGCTGAAAAAAACCGGTGTGGTAGCGATGGTCGGCGATGGTATCAACGATGCGCCGGCACTGGCCGCGGCGGATATCGGCATTGCCATGGGAGGCGGTACCGACGTGGCCATGCACGCCGCCGGAATCACCCTGATGCGCGGCGATCCGCGATTGGTACCCGCGGCGCTGGAAATCAGCCGCAAGACCTACGCGAAGATCCGCCAGAATCTGTTCTGGGCCTTTGTCTATAACCTGATCGGCATTCCGCTGGCGGCCTTCGGTTTCCTCAACCCGGTGCTCGCCGGTGCGGCGATGGCGTTGTCGAGTGTGAGCGTGGTGAGCAATGCGCTACTGTTGAAAACCTGGAAACCCGAGGACCTGGAGGACAACCGATGAACATCGGCCAAGCAGCCCGCCATAGTGGCCTGAGCGCAAAGATGATCCGTTACTACGAGTCCATTGGCTTGCTCAAGGCGGCGCATCGCACCGACAGCGGTTATCGGGTCTACAGCAACGACGACCTGCATACGCTGGCGTTCATCAAGCGCTCTCGGGACCTGGGGTTTTCCCTGGAAGAGGTCGGCAAGCTGCTGACCCTCTGGCAGGATCGCCAGCGGGCCAGTGCCGATGTTAAGGCCCTGGCCCGACAGCATATCGACGAGTTGAACCAGAAGATCCGTGAGCTGGGGCAACTGCGCGATACGTTGCAGGATCTGGTCGAGCATTGTCAGGGCGATCATCGGCCGGATTGTCCGATTCTCAAGAGCCTGGAGTCAGGGTGTTGTGCAGAACCGGTGCGTGCCTGACACATTAGTGTTGAGTGTGCTGACGCTTTCGCGGGCAAGCCCGCTCCCACAGGTTTTGTGCCTGAGGCACCATTTGTGACCAACACGATACCCTGTGGGAGCGGGCTTGCCCGCGAAGGCGGACTGCCAGGCGACATCAATCTTGAATCCGCACCCACAAAAAAACCGGCCGAAGCCGGTTTTTTTGTTATCCGATGATCACTGCATCCAAGGCGGAGGCGGCTCTTCGGTTTTGCCCGGTGGCGTGTCGTCTGCGGCACGCGCCGCTTGCTTGCGCTCTTCATCCAGGCGCGCGGCCTCGATCTCGCGCATGATGCCGCCGACGTCGGCCAGCTCTTCCGGCTCGTCGAATTCGCCAGTCAGGACGCTGGCCGGGTGCAAAGTGCCCGCCTCGTACAAAGCCCACATTTCCTTGGCGTACCGGGTCTTTTTCAACTCTGGCGCAAACCGTCCGAAATAGGACGCCATGTTGCCCACGTCCCGCTCCAGCATGCTGAACGCGTGGTTGTTGCCCGCGGCGTCTACCGCTTGCGGCAAGTCGATGATCACCGGGCCGGTCGGGGTCAACAGCACGTTGAACTCGGACAGGTCACCGTGCACCAGGCCGGTACACAGCATCAGCACGATCTGCGAAATCAGGAACGCGTGATACTCGCGCGCCTGGTCCGGTTCCAGCACCACGTCGTTCAGGCGCGGTGCCGCATCACCGTACTCGTCGGCCACCAGTTCCATGAGCAGCACGCCCTCAAGGAAGTCATACGGCTTGGGTACCCGCACACCGGCATTGGCCAGACGAAACAGCGCCGCCACTTCGGCGTTCTGCCAAGCGTCTTCGGTTTCCTTGCGACCGAACTTGGAGCCCTTGGCCATGGCCCGGGCTTGCCTGCTGTTGCGCACCTTGCGGCCTTCCTGATACTCGGCCGCCTGACGAAAACTGCGTTTATTCGCCTCCTTGTAGACTTTCGCGCAACGTAACTGGTTGCCGCAGCGCACCACATAAACAGCTGCTTCTTTACCACTCATGAGTGGGCGCAGCACCTCGTCGACCAGACCGTCCTCGATCAGGGGTTCAATGCGTTTTGGAGTCTTCATCAGCTTTTATTGTGGGTCCTTTATTACCAAACACGCGAAAGTCCTTCGTTATACGGCAATCCATCCATTCGGGGGAGGGGGGGCCGACGTACCGTTCGTGTCATTTTTCAAAACAGCCCTCAATTTCCGCAGGCAACAGCCGAAGTCCTAAGTGACAAAGTGATTTGTCCGACAATCGTTTTTACAACAATAACGATGCCGCATTCAGGGAACAGGGATCCATTACGTTTACGGCTGCCAAAAACCGCGAGTCATCTGCACTGCGTGGGCCTACAAGAAAATCTGGAGCGCGGATGAACATCAAACAGAAACTGACTTGGGCGTTTGCAATCATCGCCTGCTTGCCGGTGGTACTGGTCGCCACCCTCGTCGTGCTGAACTTGCGCAGTGATGCCAAGGACGAATTCGTCGACAACAGCGGTCGCGAAATCCGTCAGGTCAGCAATGCCATGCAACTGTTTTTCGACGGCATCAGCCAGAACGTCGAATACCTGGCCAGGCAACCGCTGATCACGAACTCCGACGACAGCCTCAAGACCTACATGAACGCCAACGCCGCCAGCATTCCCCAAGGGGAAATGGACAAAAAAGTCTTCGGCTTCCTGCAGGACCTGGGCAACGCCCATCCGTCATACGCCTACGCCATCCTCGGCACCGCGGCCGGTGGTTACGTGTCGTGGCCGGACGATGCCAAACTGGCCAACTACGACCCGCGCCAGCGCCCCTGGTACAAGGCCGCCCAGGCCAAACCGGGCAAGCCGTTCCGTACCGAAGCCTATTACTGGGCCGAAAACGATACGTCCTACGTCAGCACCGTGCGCACCATCGACAACAAGCTGGGCACCAACGGTGGCGTGGTCAGCATTGACGTGTCGCTCAAACAGCTCACCGAACTGGTCAAGCAGATCAAGCTCGGCGAAACCGGCTACCTGATGCTGCTGGAAAATTCCGGCACCGTGCTGGTCGACCCGAAACAACCGGAACATAACTTCAAAGCCCTGGGCAGCCTCGGCGAGGGCTACGCGCAACTGGCCAAGGCCGGCAAAGGCCTGGTCGAGGTCGAACTCAATGGCGAGCACTACATGGCCAACGTCTGGCCGTCCGAGCAGTTGGGCTGGACCTTCATCGGCTTGATCAAGCAGAGCGATGTGATGAGCACCGCCACCCAATTGACCTGGTTGATCGCCATCATCGCCGCGGCACTGGCCGTGGTTTTCGCCGTTGTGGGGGCCAGTTTCGCCAGCGTCATCGTGCGACCGATCCGCAGCGTGGCTGACGGCCTGGAAAACATCGCCCAGGGCGAAGGCGACCTGACCAAGAGCCTGCAAATCCGCGGCAGCGATGAAACCGCGCAACTGGCCAACTGGTTTAACCAGTTTTTGACCGCGATTCGCAACCTGATCCAGAGCATCGGTGGAGCCGCGACCAGCATCCTGGCCACCTCCAAGAGCTCGACCCAGGTCTCCAGCGACATGGCCGAAGCCGCTGGGCGCCAGCGTGAGGCGGTGGACATGGTGTCCACGGCATTCCACGAAATGGTCGCCACCGCCAACGAAGTGGCGCGCTCCTGCAGCCAGGCGGCCGAGTCCGCCGACAGCGGTCAGCGCCAGGCCCGCGAAGGCCAGCAACAGATTGACGCGGCCGTCAGCAGTGTCGATCGCCTGAGCCAGGAAATCGAACAGTCGGCGCAGTCGATGCAACAACTGGAACGCGACAGCAATGATATCCAGTCGATCCTGGGGACCATTCGCTCAATCGCCGAGCAAACCAACCTGCTGGCGCTGAACGCGGCCATCGAAGCGGCGCGGGCCGGTGAACAGGGTCGTGGTTTTGCGGTAGTAGCCGATGAGGTACGCGCGCTGGCCAAGCGTACGGCCGACTCCACCGCAGAAATCGACGGGCTGCTGGGCAACCTGGCCAAGCGCACCAGCCAGGTGACCCAGCAGATGCATGCGAGCCTGGAGGTGTCCCAGCAATCGGTGACGCGCATCGGCGAAGCGCGCAACAGTTTCGGGCAGATCCGCGAGTCGGTGGATGTGATCCGCGACATGAACACCCAGATTGCCACGGCGGCGGAACAACAGCATCAAGTGGCCGAAGACATCAACCGGCACATCAGCCAGATCCATGGGGATGCGCAATTGGTGGCGGAACTGGCGAACTCGGCGCGCCTTGATTCCCAGAGCCTGGCCGGGTTGTCGAATGAACTGGATGGGTTGGTGCGCCGCTTCCGTACCTGATATCCCTGACACAACAAATCCAGTGTGGGAGCGGGCTTGCTCGCGAAAGCGTCCTGTCAGTCAGCGATGATGTCGACTGACCCACCGCTTTCGCGAGCAAGCCCGCTCCCACACTGGATCGGAGGTATTACTGTCGGAACAGCTCGCCAGGGGTAAATCCGAACAGGCTCTTGAACGCCGCAATAAACGCTGACGTCGAGTCATACCCACAGGCCAGCGCGGCATTGGTCACGCTGTCGCCCTCCTCCAGCAGACTTAACGACGACAACAGCCGCATGCGCTGGCGCCAACCGCGGAAACTCAACCCGGTTTCCCGCTGAAACAGGCGCATCAGGGTTTTCTCCGATGTACCCAGGCGCTCGGCCCATTCGTGCAGGGTCACATTGCGCTCGGGATTTTCGATCAGCTCGTTGCACAACCCCAGCAATCTTTCATGACGGGGCAACGGCAGGGAAAACCCGACTTCCGGCAACGTCGCCAACTGATCGAGCAATACGCTCACCAGCCGCGCTTGCGGGCTGTCGCCCTGTGGATATTCCACTGGCAGCAGGCAAAAACTCTTGATCAGCTCCCGGGCCAGCGGCGTCACTTCCAGTACCCGGCAACGCCCGTCCGCCCACTCGCAATCTTCGCGACGCACATACAGGCTGCGCATCTCGGCGCGCATCGAGGTCACGACCTGATGATCGAGATCCGCCGGAATCCAGATTCCCCACTGGGGCGGCGCGAAGAAACTGCCCTCGGCGGTGTGCACCCCGAGTACACCACTGATGGCATAGGAAAACTGCACCCAGTCGTGTCGATGGGACGGCGTCCACGACCCGGCATTGAGGCTCTCCACCCGGGCATACAGCGGACGTGGCAGTGTGGTGAGCGGTGGAATGCTGCGTTCCAGGGAAACCTGTCCGTTAGTCGGCATTGAACGGCCTTGTGTTGCGAGATGACTTGATGGGGCGACGTTAGGCCATGCCTCGGATCTATTCAACACTAAACCTGTCTGCAGGAGCCGGCTTGCTGGCGATGGCGTCCGTGAGATCGCCATCGCCAGCAAGCCGGCTCCTGCAGGTATCGTCAACGTTCGATGATGGCGGTTACCCCCTGACCACCGGCGGCGCAGATCGAGATAAGCCCACGCCCCTTTCCCGCCGCATCAAGCAACTTGGCCAGGTTGGCGAGGATGCGCCCGCCCGTGGCTGCAAACGGGTGCCCGGCCGCCAGTGAACTGCCTTTGACATTGAGCTTGCTGCGGTCGATGGACCCCAGCGGTGCGTCGAGGCCCAGCCGGCTTTTGCAGTACTCGGGGTCTTCCCAGGCCTTCAAGGTACAGAGCACTTGCGCGGCGAACGCTTCATGGATTTCGTAGTAATCGAAGTCCTGCAAGGTCAGGCCATTGCGCGCCAGCAACCTTGGCACGGCATACACCGGCGCCATCAACAAGCCCTCGGCGCCATTGACGAAATCCACCGCCGCGGCCTCGCCATCGCGCAGGTAGGCAAGGATCGGCAAGCCACGTGCCTTCGCCCACTCTTCACTGCCCAGCAGCACCAGCGAGGCGCCATCGGTCAGCGGCGTGGAGTTACCGGCAGTCAGGGTGCCTTTGGCGCTTTTTTCGAAAACGGTCTTGAGTGAGGCGAGTTTTTCCAGGGTCAGGTCCGGGCGCAAATTGTTGTCGCGGGTGAGGCCAAGAAACGGCGTCATCAAATCATTTTGCCAACCTTCGGCATAGGACGCGTCAAGATTCTGATGGCTCAGCAGGGTCAGCTGATCCTGCTCTTCGCGAGGAATGTTCCAGGTTTGCGCCATCAACTCGCAATGCTCGCCCATGGACAAACCGGTGCGCGGCTCGCCATTGCGCGGGAACTCCGGAATCAGGTGCCGGGGGCGCAACTGCAGGAAGGGCTTGAGTTTTTCAGCGGTCGTGTTGGCGCGATAGGCTTGCAGCAAAATCTTGCGCAACCCTTCGTTGACGCTGATCGGCGCATCCGAGGTGGTGTCGACGCCACCGGCAATGCCGCAGTCGATTTGTCCCAAGGCAATTTTGTTAGCCACCAGCAGCGCCGCTTCAAGCCCGGTGCCGCAAGCTTGCTGGATGTCGTAGGCCGGGGTAGCGGGCGACAATCGCGAACCGAGCACGCACTCGCGCGTCAGGGCCATGTCCCTCGGTAACTTGAGCACAGCCCCGGTGACCACTTCGCCAAGGCGCAGGCCATGCAGGTTGTAGCGTTCGATCAGGCCTTCGAGCGTGGCTGTGAGCATGGCCTGGTTACTGGCGGTGGCGTACGGCCCGTTGGACCGAGCGAAGGGTATCCGGTTACCGCCGATGATCGCGACGCGACGCAGCTGAGTCATGAAAAGCTTCCTATTCTGTGAAGGCCATTACCCGCAAGCGTAGGCCTTTTCCAGTGAATCGAACGACTGATTGCCATTCATGGTCCACACTTTGAACCTCATCTGCTGGAGCGCGTTCCATGTCCGACCGCTATATCGACTTCGCCAACTCGTCCATCGGCCATCGAATGGTCGCAGCCCTGGGTCTTCCTTCGCCGGTACGCCTGGAGCGCTGGCAAGCGGGCCGATTGCGCCCTGTCGAAGGTGCTTTGCTGATTGGCGGCGGCCCATTGGCGGAAAAGGTCAGTGCCTTCGCCAACCGCCTGACGGACGCGATCTACACCTACGGCACCGATCCCTCGATGGCGGCCGCGTGGATTCCCGGACATGGCCCGAAACTAAAGGCGGTGGTATTCGATGCCACTGATCTTGTGCAAGCCGACCAGCTCAAGCAACTACGCGAATTCTTCCAGCCACTGATGAAAAATCTCGACCACAGTGCGCACCTGGTGATCCTGGGGCGTGACCCGCGGACCTTGAGCGACCCATTCGCCGCCAGCACCCAGCGCGCCCTCGAAGGTTTCAGTCGCTCGCTGGCCAAGGAACTGCGCAGCGGTGGCACCTTGCAGCTGATCCATGTTGGCGAAGGTGCAGAAGATCAACTGGAAGGACCTCTAAGGTTTTTCCTCTCACCGAAAAGCGCCTTCGTATCCGGGCAAGTGATTGGCCTGCAAGCCTGCGACACCCAGGTGACGGACTGGACGCGCCCGCTGGCCGGGCGCAAGGCACTGGTTACCGGCGCTGCGCGTGGCATCGGCGCCGCCATCGCCGAAACCCTGGCCCGTGACGGTGCCGAGGTCATCCTGCTCGACGTGCCTGCGGCCAGGACCGATCTCGACGCCCTCGCCGCACGCCTCGGCGGGCGTGGTATCACCCTGGACATCTGCGCCGAGAATGCCGCGACGGAGTTGGTGGAACAGTTACCCGACGGCATCGACATCGTGGTGCACAACGCCGGCATCACCCGGGACAAAACCCTGGCCAACATGACGCCGGAGTTCTGGGACGCAGTGCTCGCCGTCAACCTCAACGCCCCGCAAGTGCTGACCAAGGCTCTGCTCGACAGCGGCACCCTGCGCGACAATGGCCGGGTGATCCTGCTGGCGTCGATCAGCGGCATCGCGGGCAATCGCGGACAAACCAACTACGCGGCGAGCAAGGCCGGGCTGATTGGCCTGGCACAGGCGTGGGCGCCGCTGTTGCATGGGCGGGGCATCAGCATCAATGCCGTGGCCCCGGGCTTCATCGAAACGCAAATGACCGCGCACATTCCATTCGGCCTGCGCGAAGCCGGGCGACGCATGAGCTCGCTGGGCCAAGGTGGCCTGCCGCAAGACGTCGCCGAAGCAGTGGCCTGGCTCGCGCAACCGGGCACGGGCGCATTCACCGGCCAGGCATTGCGTGTCTGCGGGCAAAGCGTTCTGGGAGCCTAGGCATGATCATCGACTGGCACACACTCAACCGCGAACCCAGCCTGCCGGGGCTGTATTTGCAGGCGGCGACGCGGCGCAAAATCACCGGCACCACCCTGCCCCATTCGGGTTTGCGCTGCTGGCTCGATGTCGACCCAAAGCGCCTGGCGGCCTATCGCAAGGTCTGCGGCTTCGCCGACAACAGCCTGCTGCCACCCACCTACCCGCACATCCTTGCATTCGCCTTGCAGATGCAATTGCTCACCGCCCGGGACTTTCCGTTCCCGCTGCTGGGGCTGATTCACCTGAGCAATCGCATTCGCGTGCTGCGCCCCATGGGCGGGGTCCACCGGGTGCGGGCCAGCGTGTGCGTGGAGAACCTGCAACCCCATGCGAAGGGCGCGACCTTCGATCTGGTGACGACGCTGGATGATCAACTGGGACCGCTCTGGGAGGCGCAAAGCCAGATGCTGTGCCGGGGCGTGAAGCTTGAAGGCGAGCCCGTCGAGGAGGTACTGGCCTCGACGCTGGCACTGACGCAAGTTGCCCAATGGACAGCGCCCGCGGACATCGGCCGGCAATACGCCAAGGTATCGGGCGACTACAACCCTATTCACCTGAGTGCTGCCAGCGCCAAAATGTTCGGTTTTCCATCGGCGATTGCCCATGGTTTATGGAACAAGGCCCGCACCCTGGCCGCCCTCGCCGAGCATCTGCCGGCCGCGAATGTCGAGATCGTGGTGCAATTCAAAAAGCCGGTGCGCCTGCCCAGTGAGGTGACCTTACTGGCCAGCGCCGCAGGTTCCAGCGGGGATCTGCAACTGGTCGGGGCTGGTGATCTGGAGCACATGGTTGGCCACTGGCGGCCGATTGCCTGACCCTGGCGAATGTACCTCGCTCCTACAGGGCAATGCGTTTACCAAGCTACTTAGTGCCTGCCAAACTCCCCCAGCGGCTGCGGGAACAGGTTATTGAGCGTCTCCAGCAACCGCACGTGATAGATCGGCTTGCGAAACAGGTCCAGCACCTGCAACCGCAGCATGTCACTGACATCCTCCATGTCGGCATGCCCGGACATCACGATCACCGGCAAATGCTGGCGCGCCGTGTGCTCGCGCAAGCGCTTGATCAACGACATCCCGCTCTCCTCCGGCATGCGCAGGTCGGTGATGACCAGCGCTATATCCGGATGACGTGTCAGGTGCTGCAGCGCCAGCTTGACCGAGGTCGCGGTGAAACAATTGAAACCTTCACCCTCCAGCAATTCCGCCAGCTCAAGCAACGCATCCTCCTCGTCATCGACCAGAAGCAGTTGTTGGCGCGGCAGTGCAGGAACGTTCATAGACAACACCTGGGATAGACTAAGCGCTGACATTAGAACCCGCCTCGTGCATTAGCAAGTTACCGATGTGCCTTCTCGTATTCACTCACAAGTTGCCCTTGATACCGTTGAATATCGCCGTGAGTTTGTCTCCGATACCCGTACCGAACCCTGCAATCACCACCGCAACCATGGCAGCGACGATGGCGTACTCGATACCCGACGCTCCCTCGGTATCCTTGGCCAGCCCTTTGTAAAAAGCGATTTCGGATTTGACCTTCTGAACCAGCTTGGCGAAAGACATGATGTTCTCCTGGAAGACACCGAGTGTTGCACCGACGCAACATGATTCCCCTGTGCCAGCATCAGCATTGTCGGCATTCCTCCACCAAACAACTGTAAAAACGCATTAACACGAAAGTATTAATCGCTTTGTTGACGTCAAAAAACCTTTTACTTGAGCTGGTCGTCGATTTTTCGGTAGAAAATTTTCTCCGGGTAATGGCGTTTTGCTCTAGCTGCGCTACCTTCCAATAGCGAAATAGTTCCATGTTCATAGCTACCTGATTGCGAAGTTGTCTCGTTGCGGAACGAGTTCTTTGTGCAGCAGGAAAGATGCACCCGGAAAGGAAGCGCCGTCATGAACAGTCGTGTCATTCTTGCCCTAGCGGGTCTGTCCCTGGCGGGTGCGGTCATTGCCGGTTACTGGGGCTTCACCTTGACGCGTGAACCGACCTCCACTCCCGTTGCGCAAGCCGCCATCGCCCCCACGCCCCTCAGCAACCCTGTACCTGTTGTCCAACCAGAAGAGGACACACGCCAACCGATCGTGGTGTTGCTGCATGACATCGCGCCGTTTGTGCAAATCACTGCCGCCGACGTGGTCGTGGAAAAACTGCGAACCGTCCCGGCCGGCAGCCTGACCCGCCTCGATCAAGCCATCGGCCGTACGCCCTGGCGCGCCCTGAGCGCCGGCAGCTGGCTCAACGACGAGAGTTTCGAAGGCGGCGGCAAGTTGGCGCGGATGATTCGGCCCGATGAGCGCGCGCTCGCCGTTGCCGTGGATGAAGTGATCAACGCTGGCGGTCAATTGACCCCGGGGGACTATGTCGACGTGCTGCTGTTCTTGCGCATGGACACCCTTAATCTCCAGCCCTCGGCCCAGCTCGCGGTCCCGGCCTTGCGTGTACTGGCGGTGGGCGAGCAAATGGGCCTGACCAACGACGGCCAGCCCTCCAGCCCGGCCCAGGGCAACGATGAAAAACTGCGGCAGGAGCAACAGCGCGCCAGCGCCCGTACCGTGTTGCTCGCCGTTCCCGAACCACTGGTGAGCCGCTTGATGCTCGCCACCCAGGCCGGGGTACTGCGCCTGGCGGTGCGCAGCGCCGAGGAAAAACGCCTGGCGCGTTACTGGGCCGGTGAACGCGATTCCGCAGACAACCTCGCCAACGCCAATCGCGACTTGATCCAGTTCAACCAGCTGGCCATGACAGCACCGCCCAGACCCCTGGTCGCCAGTAACGCAGTCGCGCCGCGCCGGTCGGGTGTGGAAGTCATCCGCGGCAACGAAACCACGCCAAAGTCCCCCTGAATCGAGCAAGGAAACGCTTTAATGCGCAGACGTAGTACGCCGTTTTTGAACGGCTTGATCTGGGCCACCTTGCTGAGCGGCATGCCGGTGACGACCGTCATGGCTGCCAACGGTAATTGTGCAGCGCTGGGCCCCTTGCCAGCGGTGCTGGAAGTGGGCGAAGGCCTGCAGCAGGAAGTGCAATCGCCCGTGGCAATCACCCGGATCGCAGTGGGTGACCCGAAAATCGCCGACGTGCGAGTCAATGGCAACCAGGCGTTCCTGCTCACCGGCATGGGCGCCGGAGCCACCAGCCTGATGGTCTGGACCGCCTGTGCCAGCGCGCCACGCCAAAGCATGGTGTTCGTCCAGGGTCGGGCGACGGCGGCCATGACCAGCGCCAGACAGTCGCCCTCCGATGACCTGCTGCTGCCATCGCAAGTGCAGACCGACATCCGCTTCGTCGAAGTCAGTCGTACCAAGCTGAAGGAAGCCAGCACTTCGATCTACGGCAAAAGTTCGAATTTCCTGTTCGGCTCTCCCGGTACCGTCCCCAATACTGCAGTGACACCGCGGGTGTTCCCGTTGCGCAACCTTGACCCGCGGATTGCCGTGCCGAGCATTCCGCTGGCCAACGACATGTTCAACATCGTCGCCGGCGGCGGCAACTTCCTGGCCATCATCAATGCCATGGAAAGCAGTGGTTTTGCCTACACCCTGGCGCGACCGAGCCTGGTGGCGATCAGCGGACAAAGTGCAAGTTTCCTGGCGGGCGGTGAAATCCCTATCCCGATTCCCAGCGCCAACAGCAACAGCTACTCCATCGAATACAAGGAATTCGGCATCCGCCTGACGCTCACGCCAACGGTGGTCAGTAACGACCAGATCGCCCTCAAGGTCGCTCCGGAAGTCAGCGAACTGGATTACAACAACGCCGTGACCATCGGCGGCACCACAGTGCCGGCGTTCACCATTCGCCGTACCGACACCAGCATCTCCCTGGCCGATGGCGAAAGCTTCGTCATCAGTGGCCTGATCAGTACACAAAACACCTCGCAGGTGGACAAGTTTCCGGGCCTGGGCGATATCCCGATCCTCGGCGCGTTCTTTCGCAGTTCCTCGATCAATCGCGAAGAACGCGAACTGCTGATGATCGTCACGCCGCACCTGGTGCAGCCGTTGGCGGCGAATGCGCAACTGCCGTCGCTGCCGGGGGAAAAACTGCGCAATTACGACCCCAACTGGTACCGCCTGTACTTCCTCGAAAACGGCGACTTCGATAAACGCAGCGGGCTATCGCAATGAGCCAGAACCTGAGCCAGACCTTCCTCGCGATCACGCGTAACAGCACCGACCTTGAATGGCTGCAAGGCGCGCTCGCGCCCTTGGGCCAAGTGGTCAGCGCCGGTGGCGGCAGCCTCGACGAACTGCTGGCACTGGTGGACGTGACACTGGCCAGCCTGGTGTTCGTGGGCCTGGACCGTGAACATGTGGTGGCCCAGTGCGCACTGATTGAAGGCGCCCTGGAAGCCAAGCCAAGGTTGGCTATCGTCGCGCTGGGCGACGGCATGGACAACCAGCTCGTACTCAACGCCATGCGCGCCGGGGCCCGGGACTTCGTGGCCTACGGCTCGCGCTCCAGTGAAGTCGCCGGGCTGGTACGGCGCCAGAGTAAACGCCTGCCACCGGTGGTGCCCAATACTCACCTGGGCGGCCTCACCGTCCTGTACGGCGTGCAGAGCAATGCCGACGGCGCACTGCTGGCCAACCACATGGCGCAGGTGGTGCAAAAAAGCGGTCAGCAAACGCTGCTGCTCGATCTCGGCCTGCCCCGGGGAGACAGCCTGGCCTTGCTGGGCCTGGAGAGCTCGTTTCATTTCGGCGATGCCCTGCGCAACTTGCGTCGTCTTGACGCCACCCTGATCGACAGCGCTTTCACCCGTTGCGAAGCCGGGCTGCGGATCCTCGCCTATGCCACCCAGGATGAGCCGCTGGAACACACCAGCGCCGCCGAGTTGTACATGTTGCTCAGCGCGCTGCGCCAGCACTTCCAGCACATCGTCGTGAACCTCACCGGCCAGCCCGACAGCGAAGCCTTGCGCACCTTCGTCAGCCATTGCGACAAGCTGCTGTGGTACACCGACCAGAACGTGCTCGACTGCCGCCGCAACCTGGCGGTACTGAATCTGTGGCGCGAAAAAGGCATGAAACTCGATCATGCCAAGCTGCTGGTGGATCGCTACCTGCGCAGCGTCGCGCCAGACTCCGAGGCCTTGAGCAAAAGCTTCGGCATGGAAATCATCGCCACCCTCGCCTACAGCCCCGAGGTCCGTTTGAACGCCAAGAACCAGGGCATCACCCTGTTCGAACTGGCCCCCCGGGAAGTGCTCACCCAAAGCCTGCGCAACCTCGGCGAACGCTTGGCCAAACGCTCCGAAAGCCTGGCCAAGCCCAAGTCCTGGTTCAGCCGTTTGAGAGGTACGCCATGAGCAGCGAAAAACTGTTCGGCGCAACGCACCGCGGGGTGGCCGGCAATACCGACCACGACGGCCTTAAACTGGTGCTGCACCGCTACATCATCGATGCCATCGAGGAGTCCGGGAAAAACCTGCTGGAGGGCTCGCGCCAGGTGCTGGCGCAGTTCGTCATCGACAAAGTGGCCGAATACATCGCGCGCTTGCACCTGGCGATTTCGCGCTACGAGATGGAGCGCCTGGCCGAAGAAATCGTCGACGAACTCACAGGCTTCGGCCCGCTGGAAGTGTTGCTGCGCGATTCGGCCGTCACCGAAATCCTGGTCAACGGCCCGCACCGCGTGTTCATCGAGCGCGATGGCGTCCTGCATCAAAGCGACTTGCGTTTTATCGATGCGCACCATGTCGAGCGCGTCATCCAGCGCATCCTCGCGCCCCTGGGCCGGCGGCTCGACGAGTCTTCGCCGATGGTCGACGCGCGCCTGCCCGACGGCAGCCGGGTCAATGCGATCATTCCACCGATTGCGCTCGACGGCCCATGCCTGTCGATTCGAAAATTCCGCCAGGACATGCTCAACAGCACCGACCTGGTAGCCATGCAAAGCATCGACCAGGCGATCTATGAATTCCTGCAAGAGGCCGTGGGCAAGCGCTGCAACATCCTGATCAGCGGCGGCACCGGCACCGGCAAGACCACGCTGCTGAACATTCTCAGTCAGTTGATCGACCCCCACCAACGGTTGGTGACCATTGAAGACGTCGCTGAACTGCAACTGGGCCACCCTCACGTGGTGCGCCTGGAAACCCGGCCGCCGAATGCCGAAGGCCATGGCGAAGTGAAAGCCAGCGACCTGATTCGCAACGCCCTGCGGATGCGCCCGGACCGGATCATCCTTGGCGAAATCCGCGGTGTCGAAGTGGTCGACGTACTGACCGCGATGAACACCGGCCACGACGGCTCCATGAGCACCGTGCACGCCAACAACGCGCAAGATGCGTTGTTGCGCCTGGAAACCCTGGTCGGCCTGACCGGTCGCAGCATTGCCGAACGGACCTTGCGCCAGATGATCTGTGCGGCGCTGGACGTGGTGATCCAGTTGACGCGCATGCCCGATGGCCGTCGATGCGTCAGCGAAGTGGTCGAGGTAATTGGCATTCGTGAAGACGTGTACGTCACCAATACCCTGTTCCGCCTCGACCGCCGCAGCGGTTTCGGCTTCATGCGCGAGGCAGTCAACCCCGCGGGTGACAAACTGCGCCGCGAATCGGCGCTCTCTTCCTCGGTGTATTGAAGGCCACGGCATGCTCAAACCGCTGCTGCTTATCTTTGTCTGCCTGGCGTTGCTGGGGCTGTCGGCCCGTTTGTTCACTCGCGGGCTACGCGAACCCGGCACCCGTCGCGTGCTGGAACGCCTGAGCCAGGGGCAACCGGAGCGGGTGGTGCGCAAAACATCCTGGACGGGACTGGATCGCGCCTTTTTGCGCGCGGGCCTTGGGCGGCCCACCGAACGCCTGGGTGTGTGGCTGACGCTGTGGGGCTTGGGTGTTCTGCTCGGGTTTATCGGCGGCGGCTGGCCGGGGTTGCTCGCCTTGTTGCTGTTGCCTCCCCTGCTCCTGCGCCTGTATGTCGACTGGCGTTACGAGCGTCGGCTCAAGCGCATGATCGAACTATTGCCCGCATTGCTCGATCACAGCGTGCGCAGCCTGAAGTCAGGGCGCACCCTGGCCGACGCGGTACTGGGCGCCATCGACGCCGCCGAAGAACCGCTGAAAGATGCCTTGGGCCGCGTGAAGCGCCAGGTACACATGGGCATCAGTCTGCCGGACGCCACCTCGGACTTCGCAGAACTCTACGACAAAGACGAACTTCGCCTGTTTGCCCTCGGCTTGAAGGTCAACCACCGCTACGGCGGCAACGCCAGTGAACTGCTGGAAAACCTGATCAAGATCATTCGCGAACGGGAACAGGCTGCTCGCCAACTGAGCGCCATGACCGGTGAAACCCGAGTCACGGCGGTGGTCCTGGCGCTACTGCCGGTCGCGGTGGCCGGCTACTTCCTGGTGTCCAATCCCAAGTATCTGATGACCATGTGGGACGACAGCTCAGGGCAATCGATGCTCTTGGGAGCGCTCGCCCTGCAGGTGTTCGGCTGCCTGGCGCTGTGGCGGATGTTGCGCAGCCTATGAACGCGTCCATGCTGCTGAGCTCGCTATTGTTCCTGCTGGCATCGGGATTGTTCATCTGCGTCATGGTGCAACTGCGTCATCGTGCTCGCCAGGTGGTGCAGCGCCTGGACGGCAAGACGCCGGGCGAAAGCCGCTTGAGCCAATGGCTGCAGGCGCTGGGCACCAGCCGGGTCGGCCAGAAGTCGGTCAAGCTCGACAACGAAACCCAGACGCTGCTCAATTGCCTGGGCTGGCGTACTGCACGGCAACGGGCGCTATTTGCCGCGTTGCAGGTTGGCGTGCCGGTACTGGCGCTGGCGTTGAGTGCATTGGTGCAGGGGCTGTTCTTCCCCCAGGTCATTCACCCGTGGCTGGTCCCGGCGTTCGCCCTGGGTATCGGTTATCTGCTGCCCAAGCGTCTGCTGGCCGCCGCTGCGCACCATCGGCAGAAAAAACTGGCGATGGAAATCTCCACCTTCATTCCGCTGCTGCGCATCCTGTTCGAATCGGGCATGGCCGTGGAGCAATCGTTGCGAGTCTTGAGCAATGAAGGCCAGCAACTGATGCCCACATTGACCCAGGAGTTGCGCCTGGTGCTGGCCCGTGTCGATTCGGGCCTTGAGTTGGGCGATGAACTGCACAAGGTTACCCGCTTGCTGGCGGTCGACGAATTCACTGACACCTGCGTGATCCTGCAACAGCTGGTCCACCAGGGCGGCGGTGCGATGAAGTCGCTGCTGGCGCTCAAGCTGTTGCTCGATGACAAGCGCCTGGCGCGCCTTCAGGAATACATCTCCAAGATGTCCGCAAAAATGTCCGTCGTGATGATGCTGTTCCTCTTCCCGGCGTTGTTGATCGTACTGGCGGGCCCGGGCTTTACCGCCCTCGCCCGGGCTTTTGCTTCTTAGGGGAATCGTGATGAAAGCAATGATTGCGGGTTTCTGTCTGCTGATGCTGGGGGGTTGCGCGAGCAACGGACAGACACCCTGGAGTGCACTGGCCCCCGTCAGTTGCGGAAAATTGAACGCCGAACAACAGCTGTCGCTGAACCTGGCCGATGACATGGCCAACGACGGCAAGTTGCACGCCAGCCTCGCCAACCTGCAGAGCCTGCCGGACAATGTTGCCGACGTGCGCCTGCGCAAGGCCAAGGTGTATCGACTGCTGGACCGCAGTGAAGCCGAGCCGCTGTACCGTAGCCTGCTCGGCGGCTGCCTGGCCGCCGAAGCCGAACACGGCCTGGGCCAACTCGCCGCCGCCCGGGGCGACCATGGCCTGGCCCAGGCGCACTTGCAACGGGCCGCCCGACTGGCGCCCACCGACGAAAAAATCCGTAACGACCTGGGCGTGGTCTACCTCAATCAACTGCGCATCGAAGACGCCAAATTCGAATTCCTCACCGCCATCGAGCTCAAGCAAAGCGACCAACTGGCCGCCGTGAACCTGGTGACCCTGTTGATCTATCAGGACGACTGGAACCGCGCCGCCGAACTGGTCAGCCGCCTTGGCCTGAATCCGGCACAAGTCACCCAGGCCCAGGCCCGCGCCGAGAAACTCAAGTCACCCGGCAAGTCCGGGCCGACCGTCGCCGCTGTTCAGTAGGGAGCACCCTGATGAAACCGACCACCTTGTACTGCCTCGGCTTGCTGGCCTTGCCACTTGCCGCTCACGCCATCGACGCCGGCCCCGCCTCGCCACAACAACAGGAAACCGAAGGCTGGCTGCAACTGCAAAGCAGCAACACCGCCGCCTCCACCAAGCCGCAAACTGCCAGCGCAGCCGAGCGCGAACTGGCAATGCAGCGCTGGCTGAAAAGCTTTCAACATGAGATTCCGCAGTTCTTTGATCAGGATGCGGGAGGGAAGGTGAGTAGCGGTGCGCAGGAATAGCAATTGCGCCTGAACCCATCGCCCCCCTCCCCCGTAGGAGCGAGCATGCTCGCGATGGTCGTTAACGATGACGCGGGAAACCAGATGCCCCGCGGCGCTCTCGAGTTTTTCGCGAGCATGCTCGCTCCTACAGAGGGGGGGTAGCGTTATTGCTGCGGGTCGAGGTTATCCAGCGCCCGATTCACCGCCAGCTCCCCGAGCATGATCACCTGGGCAATCCCCAGCAGCGTGTTGCGCTGCGAGCCCTCCAGGAACGCCGCGAAGTCATTGGCCATGACACTCGCCGATGCAAGGGATTCACAGGCGTGGGCCAGCAGGGTTTCGGTGTCGATATCGGGCGAGATGACGAACATCGTGCTGGGCTTGCGCACGGTGGGTGTCTTGAGCGGATTGAGGTAGTGATCGAGGGCGCGGTCGGCTGCTTCGTGGAGGGTTTTTGAGGTGGGGGATTGGTAGGGTGAAACGTCGTCGGGTGCGGGGGGATTTGGGGTGGGTTTGATCATGGTGAAGCTCCATTCGAAGATCTGGAGTTCGCCGTCACTGCGACCAAGCAAGTAGGTGGCGAACCGTACGCAGGTTGGTCGACCAGGGAATGGAAACCCGGCAGGGCCTAGGCCCTCCCACGCACAGCTCGCCATTAAAGCAAGCACGAAAATGCCGCTTACGCGGCACTGTGCGCCATTCTAAACCCGGGCGACCAAACCCGATCACTGATTTTTTCAGCGACGGACAAAGGCTAGAGATCGCGCTTCCGACGGACAACCTGAAAAGCGTGTCGGATGTTTCCCAGGGACTCGAGGGATCCTGCACAAGATTGGTTGGCTGTCAGGCCGTCTTCGCGGGCAAGCCCGCTCCCACAGGGGATCCAGTACATCTTTCAGATGCAGGTCGGCTGTCAGACAGCCATCGCGAGCAGGCTCGCTCCTACAGGGGGATCCAGTACATCTGTTAGATGCAGGTCGGCTGTCAGGCCGCCTTCGCGAGCAGGCTCGCTCCCACAGTGAATCGGCGTACACCCTCCGCTCTTCACCACTCATCAGGCCGAGCGTTAGCTCGCCTTTAGCTCTTGATCTTGATCTGCCGGCCCCGTCGGGAGGCTGAGTGGAGGTGTTCATCCGAGGAGTGGCGCGCAGCGCCGTTCGACGCAGTCGAACACGCTGCATGTAGGTGCCAGCGAAGCCAACCGGAGGGCAGTGTCCCCGGATGGATACCGGAGCGAAGGAACGCCGAGCCTTAGCGAGGGGCCGGACGCTGGGGCAAGACTTTTTGGTTCCTTTTGTGGCGTTTGACAAAAGGGACTCGCCGTAAGGGCGAAACCATAAGTGGCCGTTACCGCAGGAATGGATATGTACACCCATAAAACCCTACAGCGCAGATCAGCTCGTCGACGCCCGATGCCGCAGCCCCGAATGATTCGGCGTCATCGCCAACGCCAATTGCGTGCGGTTATGCATATGCGTCAACCGCAGCACCTGCGACACGTACAACTTCACCGTGTTCTCGGTAATGCCCAACTCGCAGGCAATCTGATAATTGGTTTTCCCCTTGCCCACCAGCCGCGCCACCTCCAGTTGGCGTGGCGATAGCTGATTGAAGATGGCCGGGATCTCGGTCCGCTCGGTATCGCTGGCATCCCCTCCCGACGCATTCGGTGTACGCCGGACCCGGTCCAGGTCCTGATACAGATCATCAAGGGATTCGGACAGGTATTGCAGCTTCTGATTCAGATGCCCCAACTGCAGCGTCTTGTGCCGCTCCTGCAGTGCCACTTCCTGGCGCTGTACGCCTTCGAGCAATTCACCCAGGTCAATCGGCTTCTGGTAGTAATCGGCAACGCCGGCGCGCAGTGCCTTGATCACATCCTGCTTGTCCGCCTGCCCGGTGAGCATGATGGCTTCGAAGGCCCGGTGTTTGCCACTCAGGCGTTGCAGCTCCTGGACCATTTGAATGCCGTCCAGGCCAGGCATGTGCAAATCGCAGAGGACCAGGCCAATGTCCATGTCTTGTTGGAAACGTTCGATCGCCTGATGGCCGGATTCGCAGGGAACGCAGCGGTAGCCGTTGCTCTCGAGAAATTCGCAAAGTTCTGTGACGATCAAGGACTGATCGTCGACCACAAGGACTTTTATTGCCGAAGTACGCTTGTTCACGTGCAACTCCCTGCAAGGCCAAGGACTGACCGTCCTATTACTGAAACCCCTGTATGAAAGTAGTCGCTCTTTCGCCGCTGTACAAAACTGATCACATGCCGAGCCAGGCCAATGTCAGCACCAGCCCCACCAACAAGAAAGGGGCAAAGGGCTGTTTCGTTGACAGACCGGGCTCCAGATAACACAGGCGACTTCTAAGCCCTTGACTGATATGAAGCCAGACTCTTGGCGCCAGCAGCATCCAACACACACTGGCCAGGCCGGCACCGATAAACACGCCCAGCAGGTGCCGACCATCGGTCGCCAACCCCAGGGCGGTCATGAGTTTGACGTCCCCGCCGCCAAGGCGACGCATCGCATAGCCGGGCAAGGTAAAAGCCATGGCCAGCAACGCAGCCCAGCCGCCCTGCGCGGCTGGTGCGCCGATCCAGGTGGTTCCGCTCCACAGCAGGTACGCCAGCGCCAGTGCCCCCACGCCCAAGGTCAGGCGATTGGCGATGTGCCGTTGCCGGGCATCCTGCGCTGCGCATAGCGTCAGCCAGATCAGTAGGACAAAGCTCTGCATCCGGTAAAAAACGTCCGTTATGGCGGAATGATTCTATGCTGACATTACCTCGTGATGTCAGGGTAGTCGCACTCATGAAAAGCAACCTCCCACGTAAGCAAAAAGGTGCCGTAGCGATTGAATTTGCCTTGGTGTTCGTGATCTTTTTTGCCGTGCTCTACGCGATTGTCACGTATAGCCTGCCGCTGTTGCTGATGCAGTCGTTCAACCAGTCGACCGCCGAAGCCGTGCGCCGTAGCGTGGCCCTGGACCCGAACATGCCCGGCTATGAGGCTGCGCTGAAAAACGTCGTCAAGCTGGAACTGACCCGGCAGTTGGCCTGGATTCCCGCTGGGCTGAATTTCGATGTCACCACCGACACGACCACGACTTATACGGGCGGCGTGTTGAAGGTGGCCATCCACTATCCCTCGCAAAAGTTGAACGCGGTGATTCCGTTTCTGAACCTGCCGGGGATTGGCCCCGTACCGAATTTGCCGGCGACGCTCACCGCCAGTTCGAGCCTGCAATTTTGAGTGCCGGGGATAAACTCTTCGGGCGCCTGCTCAATCGCCACCCGCCGGCACACCAGGAAATCGTGGAGCCCCCGAGCGTACTCAGTGTCGGCCTGCAGATACAGCTCGACGCCCAGGGTCGGGTGTTGCACCTGAGTGGCCCACTGCGGCATCTGCTGGCCCAGCAGGCCCCGGCGGCACAGCTTGTACATCTGCTGGATTTTCTCTTGCCCCATTGCAGCCTCGCCATCGAGGGTCCCCCCGCCGATTGGCGGGGTCAGCTTCTGGACCTGGATTTCTACAGCCTCAGCGGCTCGCCCCTGCACCTGCGTGGCTGGGTCCAGCCAATGGCCGACACCTGGTTGCTGCAGTTGCTGGACATCGGCGACTTGTTGCTTGAACGCCGACAAGCGCGCCTGCGCGAGCAGTGCCAGTTGCTCGCGGCGCAAATCGGTGAACAGTTGCGCCTGTGCAGCCTGACGCGCTTGCCCGACGTGCTGGTGGACCAACTGCAATCGCTGGCCCAACGCTTTCACATCCCCTGCATCGCCCTGGCGTTGCTCGATGAGCAGGAGGGCTGGCAGATTCACCAGCACTATGCCGGCTTTGACACGCCCAGCCTGTGGCACAACGGTCAGCGCCTGGGCACCGGTCTCGACAGTCTGGACGGCTCCACGCCATATCACCTGAACCTGGCCGAGCACCCGCGCCTGCAAGGCACCTTTGGCAACACCGAGGGTTTCGCCGTGCCTTATCACGACGCTCAAGGCGTGGTCGCCTGGTTGCTCTGTGGCTGTTACACGGCCCATCAACAGGCCCCGGACGTCAGCGAGCGCGACTGGCTGCAGTTTGCCGCCGGCCTCGCCGGCCCCTTGCTTGCGCGCTTGCGCGAACACCGCCATCACCTGGAGCTGGAGCGCCTGGAGTCGTTGCAGGCGCTGCTGGGCACCGGCTGGTGGGAAATGTTCAACGACAACGAGGTGCAATTGGCCCCCTCCCTGGCCCGCGCCCTGCACCTTGACCAGGAACGTCTGCCGCTGCAGGACTGGCTCGCCCAAGTGCACCCCGCCGATCGCGAAGAATTGCACAGCCGCCTGCAGGACTTGCAACTCGAGGACATACCCCTGCTGTTGTGCGTGCGCCTGCACCGTGCCGACGGCGACACGCCACCGGCCTGGTATCGCTTGCAAGGCCAGGCCATCGGCGTGGGCCGCCAGCGGCGTCTAGTCGGATTCATGCTCGACATCAGCGACATCAAGAACCAGGAACAACTTGCCGCTGCAGCGCATGCCCGACTGGACAATCTGATCGCCAGTTCACCTGCGGTGATTTACGTGCAGCGCTATGTCGAAGGCGCGCTGCAACCGACCTTTTTCAGCGACAGCCTGCAACCGTTGCTGGGCTGGACGCTCGCTGATTGTGCCGGAGCGGCGTTGGTCGATCGCGTTCACCCCGAGGATCGCGAGCGTTATTTCGAACGCACCCGCCTGCTGTTGCGCGAAGGTTCGGTACGTGCACGTTATCGGCTGCGCGACAGTCGCGGCGATTACCACTGGCTGCTCGACGAAGCCAGGTTGCTGCGTGATGACCTGGGTTTGCCGGTGGAAGCCGTCGGCCTGTGGCTGGACGTCACCGAAGCGACGCGGGCCGCCGAACACGTCAAGCAGAGCGAGGAGCGTTACCGGATGCTGGTGGAGGACTCGCCGGCCATGATCTGCCGTTACCGTCCGGACCTGACCCTGACCTTCGGCAACCGGCCGCTGGCGACCTACCTGGAATGTTCGCCCGAGGGTTTGCCGGGGGTTAACCTGGGCAGCTGGATGTCGGCGCAGCAGCGCGAGTCCTTCCTCCAGCGCCTGAGCCAATTGAGCCCGGAGTTCCCGGTGAGCACGGCGGAAATCAATCTGCAGTTACCCGGCCGGGAACACGCCTGGTGGGTCTGGTCGGATCGCGGAGTGTTCGACGAGCAAGGCCGCTTGGTGGAAGTGCAGGCCGTGGGTCGCGACAACACCGAAGTCCGGCGCGCCCAGCAACAGCTGACCCAAAGCGCGAAAATGGCCACATTGGGCGAGATGGCCACCGGCCTGGCCCATGAAATCAACCAGCCGTTGAACGTGATGCGCATGGCGATCATCAATGTGCTCAAGCGCCTGGGCAATGGCGATCTACAGATCGATTACCTGACCGACAAGCTCAACCGCATCGATGCTCAGGTCCAGCGTGCCGCGCGGGTGGTGGACCACATGCGCGTGTTCGGCCGCCGCTCGGACATCGAACAGCAACCGTTCAACCCGGCCCAGGCTATCGACGGCACCTTGTCGCTATTGGCCGAGGGGATGCGCGGCAAAGGGGTGGAACTGCGGGTCAGCGAGTGCGCTTTTGCGGTTCAGGTACGCGGGTATATCGATCAGCTGGAACAAGTGCTGATCAACTTGATGGTCAACGCCCGGGATGCACTGCTCGGCAAGCGTGAGGCCGACGGTCAATTCAAGCCGTGGATAGCGGTGTATACCGAACGCGATGAGCACGCAGTGCGGCTGTGGGTTGAAGACAACGGCGGCGGCATCGATCCGCGCCTGCTGGAGCGGATTTTCGAGCCTTTCTTCACCACCAAGCCAGTGGGCGTCGGCACTGGGCTGGGGTTGTCGGTGAGCTACGGCATCGTGCAGAACATGGGTGGCACACTCAGCGTCAGAAACTCGGCGGAGGGCGCACGGTTTTGCATCGAGCTGCCGATCGTGCCCGACGATCAGATCACCAGCGATGCGCGCCCGGCGTGACAGCTGAGGTTGGCGCCGACTTCGACCTTGTTCAAGTCGATGCCCAGGCTCGCCAGCAGCGTGTTGATCAGGGTATCCAGCAACGGGCTGAGCACGGTGTTGATCGCATTGACCAGCGCGGTGGTGACGTCGTTCAAGAGGCTGCCCAAGCCACCGATGATGCTGCCCGACAGCCCGTACATGTTCACGCCGAGGTCGCTGACGGTGGTGCTCAGGCTGTTGACGATGTTGTTGGTGGTGTAGGCGAAGAAAAACGGTGGCTGGTTGATTTCCGGAAGGTTGGCGGCGGCAGGTGCGGCATACACGTGAGGCATGTTCGCGCTTTGCGCCACTGGGGTATTGACCTGGAGGCCGATGCCGCCAGTCTGCCGATGGTTGTAGCAGATCGCCGGTAAAAACAGCAGTCGGTTGCAGGTTTGCACGCCGACATAAATGACTTGCAGCGGGTTGACGATATTGGTCGGCGGGACCGTGGCGGATCCAAAAACATCCTCCGGGTTGATCTGTCCGATTTTCAGCCCGATCAGCTTGGTCGTGGTGCTGGTGGTGAGGCTTTTATTTGTCGTGCTCATGCAACTGTAGGCTGTGACATAACTCCAGGCACCGCCTGCTTCCAGGGCGACATCGAGACGTATCGGCGATGGCAGGAGCTTGACTTCCGTGGTGTCACACGGCGCACCCAAGCCGCAGGTCAGCAAATTTTTCAGTTGCAGGCCCAGCAGGTCTTTCAGAAAGTTGGTCAACGACGTGGCAAGGTCCAGTACCGCATTGGCCAGGGGTGTGATGGCGTCCAGTACCGGCAAGTCAATGGACAATAACGTCTTGACCTGGGCGGTTCGAACATAAATGCGGTCAGGCCCCAAAGGTGCCTGGGACGCCTTTTTCGGATTGCCCACGGCCGACAATTGCGGCGGCTGCATCACCTGCACCTGCGCGGTGATCTGCGCCAGGCCTGCGAGGTTGATCGGCAGGGTCGCCACCAGGCCGTTTTGTTTGTTGGCCAACTGCACGACGCCTTCAATCAGGTCGTAAGCCTTGAGGTTCACTGCCAGGGCCGAGATGTCACTGCCACTTTCGACGTGCAGTAAGTCGCCCAGCACCACACGGGTCGCGCCGGCAGCCAGTTTCAGCGCCTTCAGGCTGACGATCGTGGCACTCGCCGCCAGAGTGCCATTGGGGTCCAGAACATTGATGGCGGCCTGGATCAGTTGGCTGACGGTGATGCTGTTGGACAGCACCTGGTCGTAGCCTACGGCGGTCAGGCCGAGGTCGACTTTCAAGCGATTGAGGTAGCTGAGCAGGCTGATGTTGCTGTTGACCAAGCCATTCCAGCCTGCGGCATTGATCGTCACGTTGCCTCCCAGCAGGCCACCGAACAGCAAACTGGTAATGGCTGCCTTGCTGGTATCGAATGTCAGCACGGTGCTGCGGATGGTCAGCGCTGCCAGCGGCGGCGGGAGCGCGGCGACAGCCGTGGCCTTGAGGTTCAGGGTCGAGCCAGCAGGGGCACCGCCAAACAGAGCACCAATGCCGCCCGCAAAACTTTGCGGCACGACGTGGCTGGCGATGACCTGGATCGCTTCACTTTTGCCAGGGTCGACGGAAAATATCCGCAGGCTGTTGGCATCCAGGGTCAGCGCACCGCAGCTAACCGCCAGTGCACGCCCGTCGCTGGGCAGAGTGAAGCCGTTGCGCTGGGCACTGGCGGTGGCATAGCTGGTCGCGGTCGCACCCGTGGAACAATCCCCACCCCGCGTGGCGGCTTCAAGCGCGGCCATGTCGGCGATGCGCTGCAGGTTGCGCTTTTCCAGGTAGAGCCGGCCGCTGTCGATCACCAGCAACATGAACGCCAAGGCCAGCGCCAAGGTAACGGCCGCCATCAAGCCAATGGCTCCTGTTTGTCGGGCTGGGCCGCGAAACTGCATGCGGGGCGACATCGCGCACTCCTTTGCCGGCGCACGGCCGAACGTAACCTCCGTGGGTGTAAGGCAGTGTAGACAAGGGATGGCACGGCTGCTGGCAACTAGCCACCCTCCTGAACAACATCAACCCTGTAGGAGCGAGCATGCTCCTGCAAAGGACCCAGACGAGTAACCACCAGCCTGCCTGGAGCTGGCTCGCCAGCGCCCGCAGGGGGTGTTTATTGGGTATTTTTTATCGGTGGGGTGGGTAGTTCGCCAGAATCCGCGTGATCGTTTCGTGTATCGCATTACTGCGGTCTGTCGGATTCGGCGTGCGGCTGAGCATCTGTTCGTCACTGCCGCGCCAGACCAGCTTGCCGTCCTTACCGTCAAGCAGGTCGATCTGGATCGTCGCGACCTTGTAGGACACCAGGCGGGTTTCGTTGTACATCGGTGCGCCATAGTAGCCGTACCAAGGGTAACCCCAGCCGCCGCCGTAGTTGGTCGTTACCTGTTGCTGGCGATCCTCGACAATCAGGTAAGCCTGCACATTCACATCCCCCCTGGCGCCGGCGCCCGCCTGACGCAGGCCACGCTGTTCGAGCTGATCGGCCACCGACTCGCGCACTCGCTGTTCGGTCAGGTCGCTCTTGATCCTGGGGTCATCGGGGCGATATTGCAGCGCCGGTTCTTTCCAGCTCCAGCTGTGATACGCGGCAAAGTCGCGGCTGGCGTCGAAGTCATGATTGACCTGGTTGGCGGCGCAGGCACTGAGCAGCACGGCCACTGCCAGTAATGCGAGACGGCGGAACATGATGATTCTCCGGTAGAAGACATGAACCTGCGAAATGCTTCTGGACTACAGGAAGCTAACTAGGAGGATACGCCGACATTGCCTTTTCTACAGCCTCCCGTATGGCATCGACACGCTCGCCCTCGCTGCCCCGGTTGCTGGTTTCGGCGCTCGAACTCCAGACCGGTTCACCGTTTTGCGCGTCGTACAGGTCAACGTGAACCACCACGACCTGCTCCTCATAAGTGCGCACCATCGGCACGCTGCCGTACATGCCGTAACCGGGGCCATAACCATAGCGGTTATAGCCGCCGTAACCGCCGTAGTAGCCGTAATCGTCCTGGACCTGACGCAAGCGGGTTTCCAAACGCAGGTCTGCGCTGACGAACAGGTCCGCCGGCCGGTTGTCACGCAGGGGCCGCAGGCCGCGTTGATCCAGCGCACTGCTGACGGCATCGGCGACCTGCGCCGAGTCCGCCCACGCGGTGCCCGGCGGCATTTGCCCGTTGAGCCAGGCCCAGCTGCGATAACGCCCGTAGTCTCGCGGCGGCGCCGGGTAGGCGCTGCGATCAAAAGTACTGGCCGCCTGAGGTGGCGCTGGCGGCAAAGGCCTGGAACTCGCCACGTACGGATTGCTGCCCTGGCAGGCCGCCAGGCCCAGGCAGATCAACAGCAACCCTGCACGACTTTTCATTTCGAACTCCGATCAGACCGGCCGACAGATCCAGTGCAAGTAACGCCCCAGCCCGGCAAAGGCTGGATGGCGCCGATGGGCCAGCTCCATTTCGAGCAGGTCCGACAGCTCGGCGCGGGCCTGGAACTCCACCGGCATGTAATCGTGAAAAACCCGAACCCCACTCTGGCTTTCGACCTGCCACAGCCCCTCAAGTTGCGCTGCCAACTCTCGTGGGTCCAGGGGTTGTTGCGGAGTCAGGCTCTGCTTCTCGCCGGCCATGTCATTCTTGCGCATCTTGCGGAAATGGCCCTTGAGCAAGTTGCGATAAATCAGTGCGTCGCGGTTGTAGAAGGCCAGGGATAGCCAACCATCGGCCTTGGTCAACTGGTGCAGTACCGGCAGGATGGCGTGCGGTTCGGCCAGCCATTCAAGCACGGCATGACACAACACCAGGTCGTAGCGTTCGGTGAGCTGACCCGGCAGTTCCTGCCAGGGCGCCTGGATAAAGGTCGCATTTTGTTCCGCATCGGCAAAGCGCTGGCGGGCGCCCTCGAGCATGGGTTCGGCGGGCTCGGCCAGGGTCACCTGATGACCACGCTGGGCCAGCCACAACGACATGTGACCGAGGCCGGCGCCGATATCCAACACCCGCAGTGGCCGATCCGGCAGGGCTTCGGCCAGATCGGCCTGCAGCACCGCCAGGCGAATCGCACCTTTGGCACCGCCGTAGATTTTTTCGGCGAAACGCGTCGCCAGTTGATCGAAATGACGGTCGCTCATCAGCCGAACCTCCGCTCGCTGTCCGCCAGCTTGCTGCGCACGACGTCATTCATGTCCAGCCCCAGTTCGCTGCACAGCAACAACAGGTAGAGTACGATATCGCCGATTTCCTGCCCGGCATGGGCCAGCTTGTCAGCTGGCAGCTGCCGTGACTGGTCTTCGCTCAGCCACTGGAAAATCTCCACCAGCTCGGACATTTCGACACTCGCGGCCATGGCCAGGTTTTTCGGGCTGTGAAATTGCCGCCAGTCATTGCGATCACGGATGGCGTGCAGGCGTTCAGTCAGTTCAACAAGGTTCATCGGGCTCTCCTGAAGGCGTATAGCTTCGGGGGGATGACGGGGGAAGGCAAGTGCCTGGCAGCGTTGTCGGTCTTTGCACCATAATCATTCGATGGCGTGATTCGTGGCGCCTGTGAAAATTCGCGGCAAGTCGAATCGTCGCACCGCAGATCCTACAGACAGGACGTTCATTTCATGCAGGTAGAAGGTTTTTTCGAATGGCTTGGCCAGGTCCTCGGCTCAATCATCCGCTTCATCGTTGATGGCCTCAGCGGTCTGTTCCAACTGGTGAGTCGCGCGAGCAGCCATTTTGTCGAAGGCTTGTCCGAGGCACTGGGCATGGACACGTCCATCATCAGCATCATCACCCTGATCGTCGGGTTGGTGTTGTTATGGTCGGCCATTCGCGCGTTCATGAACGCCGCGTTTATCATGGGGATCATCTGGTTGATGCTGGGGTTGTGGTTGCTCAGCTGGATCATGCACTGACCCACCCCCCCCCTGTGGGAGATTCTATGGTTGAGGTGAAGCCCTCAACTTGTTTTCGGTTGGTATTCGCTCTGTCCCTTTAGCAGAGCGAATACGATCCGAGCGAGCTTGCGAGCCAACATCACCAGGGCTTGAGTGGTGCTGAAACCCCGATTTCTTTGTTCTTGGTAAAACCCTTTCCAGGCTTCGGTTCGACTCGCCGACATAGCCGCATTGTGCAGAAGGCGGCGGGCTTCTGGATCGCCT
>NZ_NOIO01000033.1:0-57918 GCF_014596605.1 Pseudomonas sp. PSB11 | reverse complement strand
CGCTGGTGCCCTTGATGCTGTCGGGAATGACGCTGGCGCTCAGGGCTTCGAGGGAGTCGAAGCCGAGGGTGTTGAGCATGGCTTGCTCGTCACCGGCGCGGGGGCCGATGTGGCGGGCGATGAATTCGTCATGGGTGTCGAGGAGGGCGGTCATGGGCAGTCCTCAGGCGTCGATCTGGTCTTGGATCAGGCGGTCGTAGGCGGCCTGATCCAGCAGTTGGTCGAGCGCGGCAGCGTCAGCGGGCTGGAAACGGAAGAACCAGCCTTCGCCCAGCGGATCTTCGTTGACCAGTTCCGGGTTGCTGTCCAGTTCCGAATTCACGTGCAGCACCTCACCGTCCAGCGGCATGCCGATGCTGCTGGCGGCTTTCACCGATTCCACGACCGACACTTCGGCTCCGGCGTCGAAGCTGCCCAACTCAGGCATCTGAACGAATACCACATCCCCCAATGCCTGTTGGGCAAACGCCGTGATGCCAACGGTGACAGTGCCGTCAGCTTCGGTGCGCAGCCATTCGTGTTCGACGGTAAAACGCAATTCGCTCATATCAACTCCTCATTGTTCAGACTCATCCGCTGCAGGTGGCGGAGGCGATTGGCAGGCTCGGATGTGGGCTCGAGCTTGGCTGTAGGAGAGATAGCAAGGGCGATGCCAAGGTATAAAAGTTGTTATAAATCAATTGGTTGATTGTTTATCAGGTGGCTTGAGGCGTTGCTGCTGTATTGAAATCAAGACAGAGAGGCGAAGGGAAGGGGCGCAAGCCCGGAGTAGCAGGTCGAGAAGGTTTTGTCTTGATTTCGATACGCTGTATCGATTTGCACACAGATTGCTGCACGCACTGTGGGAGCGGGCTTGCTCGCGAATGCGGTGTGTCATTCAACAGATGAGTTGACGGACCTGCAGCTTTCGCGAGCAAGCCCGCTCCCACATTTGACCGAGGTGGTCTTACGACTTGTTGGGTATGCCGTACTTGCGCAGGCGGATGGCAATCGCACTATGGGAGGTTTGCAGGCGTGCCGCGAGCAAGCGGCTGGACGGATAGCTTTGGTAAAGCTGCTCCAGCAACTTCCTTTCAAACCCTTCGACAGCCTCCTCAAGGCTGCCCACCTCGCCATCGTTCCGGCGCTCCACAGCGGTGCGCGCAATGTCCAGGTCGTCAATGTCCACCAACGGGCTCTCGCAGATCGCCGCCGCGCGAAAGATCACGTTTTGCAGTTGCCGCACATTACCCGGCCAGCGGTTTCCCAGCAGGGCGGGAAAGGTGCTCGGCGCCAGGCGACAGACCGGGCGCTGGATCTGCGCGCAAGCCTGCTGCATGAAGTGCTGGGCCATCAACAGGATGTCGTGGCCACGTTCGCGCAGCGGCGGCACCTGCAGGTTGAGGACATTGAGGCGGTAGAACAGGTCTTCGCGAAAGTGCCCTTCGCCGACCATTTTTTCCAGGTCGCGGTGGGTCGCGCTAAGGATCCGCACATTGACCTTGACCTCGCGATCGCCCCCGACCCGACGGAAGCAGCCATCACTCAAAAAGCGCAGCAGCTTGGCTTGCAGGTACGGCGACATCTCGCCGACTTCATCGAGAAATACCGTGCCCTGGTCAGCCAGTTCCAGCAGCCCGAGCTTGCCACCCCGTTGCGCCCCGGTGAACGCGCCGGGGGCGTAGCCGAACAGCTCGCTTTCGGCCAGGCTCTCGGGCAGCGCCGCGCAATTGAGGGCCAGGAACGGCTTGTCACGGCGACCGCTGATTGCGTGACAGGCGCGGGCCACCAGTTCCTTGCCGGTGCCGGTTTCACCCTGGATCAACAGCGGTGCGTCGAGGGCCGCCACCCGTTGCGCGCGGGCCTTGAGCGAGCGGATCGGCGGCGACTCGCCGAGCAGCGCATCGAAACCTTCGGCGTGATCATGGTGCAGCGCCGAGAGGCGTTCGCCAATGCGATTCGGCTGATAGAGGGTGAGCAGGGCGCCAGCGTCGGTAATCGGCATGGCGTCGAGCAGCAACGTGTGGCCGCCAAGGCTGACCTCGTGCATGGGCAGGCGAAAATGGTGGGCGATCAAGGTGCTTTGCAAATCGGCATCGTCGAACAGCGCGCTCAGCGATTCACCGGCCGGTTCGCGACCGCACAGGGCGATCAATGCCGGGTTGGCCAGCAGCACATGACCGCGATCATCGACCGCCAGCACTGGGTCGGAACTGGCGGCGAGCAAGGCATCCAGTTGCAGGCGCCGTCGTTGCCCGGGAAGGATGTCGACCAGGGTCACCGCCTGCACGCCGCGCACGCCGAACAGTGCCTCGCGCAACTCTTCCAGTACTTCCGCGCCAAGGGTCGGGGCATCGATGTAGACGTTCGGCGGCACCATTTCCACGGCGTCCAGATTGAAGCTGCGCCCGCCGAGCAGGGCCAGCACTTCCTGGGTGATGCCGACGCGGTCGATGAAGGTGACGTGGATGCGCATGACAGGCCTGCAAGATGGGCGAACGGAAATCAGTATGCCGGGGCGAATTCGAATTTGGCGAGCATCACATTACCCGCTGGCCGTTTTGCGGGTGCTGGCGGCCAGGTCCTCGAGAAACGCCTGAAGGATCGGCGGCGGTGCCACACCGCGCCGGGTGATCACGTCGAACGGTGATTTCAGCCGCAGGCTCGCCGGGCCCAGTTGATGCATTTCGCCTGACTTGAGCCACTGGGCGGCGAAGTGCTCGGGCAGAAAACCCATGTAGGCGCCGGAGATGATCAGGATCGCCGAGGCCTCGATATTGTCCACGGTGGCCGCCGCCTTGCTCACGCCCAAGTGTTCCAGATCGTATTGCTGCATGTAGCCGCGCACGACGATGCGACCCGCGCCGATTTCTTCGAGCAGCTCGGCACCTTCGGCCGTGCTCCCATACAGCGGGTGCCGGCGCCCGCAATACAAACCCAGCGCTTCCTGATACAGCGGCGATTGCAGCAGGCCCGGTACATGGATCGGAAAATGCCCGATGGCCAGGTGCAGGCGACCGTCGAGCACCCGTTCTTCCAGTTCTGCCGGAGTGCCGACGTACACGTTCAGGTGCACGTCATGCCCCCGTGACACGAAGCGCTGGGTGGTGCGCGGGATCGGCGAATCGGGGTCGGTGATGGTGGTGTCGATGATCCCCAGGTTGAGCTTGCCGCTGATGTGCTGCTTGAGCACGTCGGCGTCCATGCAGAAATTTTCCACCGCCGACAGCAGGCGCTGGGTGGCTTCATGGATTGCCACGCCTTGCTCGGTCAGGCGAAAACCGCTGCGCCCGCGCTGGCAGAGCTTGACCCCAAGGCGGGTTTCCAGATGAGTCATCTGTTCGCTGATGGTCGACTGCCCGGCGTTCAACGCCGCCTGGGCGGCGGAGAAACCGCCGCAGCGGACAATCGTGGCAAATACCCTGAGCAGTTTCAGGTCGACATCGTGCAGTTGGATCATCGGGAACCTCCGGCATGGGGATGCATCGGGAATGCCGATATGAGTATCTGATGTTTAGCATTTTTTCCACGAAAACCTGCGCTCATAGTCTTTCCAACGGCGGTCGCCTTGCAGTTCCGCCAAGCCGATAACAAGAAGTGGAGAGGCTAGAAATGTCGAACAACGGTTATGAATCCGGTCGTCTGAACCTGCCATTCGTGGGGCATTGCACCTTTGGCAAATCCCCGGTGTGCACCGATTGGGATGCGCTGGATGCCGACGTCGCGGTGCTTGGCGTGCCCAACGACATGGGCACCCAGTGGCGCTCCGGCGCACGCTTCGGACCACGCGGGATTCGTGAAGCATCGACGCTGTTTTCCTTCGGCCACGCCGGTGCCTACGATCACGAAGATGACGTGATGTACCTCACCGCATCGGACGTGCGCATGGTCGACGTCGGTGATGCCGACATCGTCCACACCGACATGGCCACCAGCAACAAGAACACCGAATACGCCGTACGCAAGATCCTCGATGCCGGTGTGATGCCGGTGGTGCTGGGCGGCGATCATTCGGTGCACGCACCGGTAATCAAGGCCTTCGAAGGGCGCGGCCCGATCCACATCATCCACTTCGATGCACACCTGGACTTCGTCGACGAGCGCCACGGCGTGCGTTACGGTCACGGCAACCCGCTGCGCCGCGCCTCGGAAATGAACCACATTGTCGGCATGACCCAGATGGGCATCCGCAATGTCTCGTCGTCCAACCGCGACGACTACGAAGCGGCTCACGAGGCCGGTTCGAAGATCCTCTCGGTGCGCGATGTGCGTCGCCTTGGCGTCGAAGGTGTACTGGCGCTGATCCCGCAGAACATCAACTACTACATCACTATCGACATCGACGGTTTCGACCCGTCCATCGCCCCCGGCACCGGCACCCCGAGCCACGGCGGCTTCCTCTACTACGAAGTGCTGGAAATCATCCAGGCCCTGGCCAAGCGCAGCAAAGGCAACATCGTGGGCATGGACCTGGTGGAGGTGGCACCGGTGTACGACCCGACCGGCATGACCTCGATCCTCGCTGCGCAGCTGCTGCTCAACAGCATCGGCTTCATCTTCCACGAGCGGGGCAAGGTGCGGGCCGCCGCTGAAAGTGAAGTCTCTCCAGCCTGAACATCGAAACCACATAACCCGGCAGTGCATGACTGCCGGGCAGAGAGAATAAAAATGGACACGATCGTCAAAAATTACCTGCAGAAGTTTGGTGTCAGCGAAGCCACCCAGACCTTCCTTAGCAAAGCGCAGAAGATGTTCATAGGCGGTACCTGGGTCGACGCCAGCGACGGCCAGACGTCCGACGTCATCGAGCCCTCGACCGAAGGCCTGATCACCCGCATTCCCATGGGCACCACTGAAGACCTGGACCGCGCCGTGCAAGCCGCCCGGGCCCAGTTCGACGGTGGCGAATGGAGCCAGGCAAAACCGGCGCAACGCGAACGCCTGATCCAGCGCCTGGCGGATTTGATCGAACAGAACGCCGCGGAGCTGGCGCAAATCGAATCGATCGACATGGGCAAGTCGGTCGCCTTCGCCAAGGACGTCGATATCCAGGGCACCGTCGATACCCTGCGCTATTTCGCCGGTTGGGCCACCAAGCTCCACGGCCGTACCGTCGAGCCCTCGCTGCCGGGTAATTACCTGGCCTATACCCGCAAGGAAGCGGTGGGTGTGGTCGGCGCCATCGTACCGTGGAACTTCCCGCTGCAAACCATGGCCTGGAAACTTGGCGCGGCGCTGGCCACCGGTTGCACCGTGGTGGTCAAGCCCGCTGAGCTGACCTCGCTGTCGGCCCTGCGTTTCGCGCAACTGGTGCAGGAAGCGGGCATTCCGGACGGCGTGATCAACATCGTCACTGGTCGCGGCAGCGTGGTCGGCGCGGCCATGACCACCCACCCCGGCATCGACAAATTGACCTTCACCGGTTCCACCCCGGTGGGCCTTACCGTTGGCCGCGCGGCGCTGGACGACATGAAGCGGCTGACCCTCGAACTCGGTGGAAAATCGCCAGTCATCGTGTTTGCCGATGCCGACATTCCGGCCGCGGCACAAGCGGTCGCCAATGGCGTATTTTTCAACTCCGGGCAGGTATGCGATGCCGGCACGCGGGCTTATATTCATAGCAGCGTCCATGACGAATTCCTGCGTGAGCTGATCGCCTATACACGCACCCTGAAAATGGCCCCGGGCCTGGACCCGGACTGCTTCATCGGCCCACTGGTGTCAGCCCTGCAAAAGCAGCGCGTGAGCGAATACATCGAGACCGGCAAGGCCGAAGGCGCCGAACTGGTGTACGGCGGCCAACCGGTCGATGGCCCGGGGTTCTTCGTCGAGCCGACCATCTTCGCCAACTGCCGCAACGACATGCGCATCGTCCAGGAAGAAATCTTCGGTCCGGTGCTGGTGACAGCAAAGTTCGATGATGATGAAGAGGCCCTGGCCCTGGCCAATGACTCACCTTTTGGCTTGGCGGCTGCCCTGTACTCCAACGACCTGGGCAAGGTGCATCGCCTGATACCACGCCTCAAGGCCGGCTCGGTCTACGTCAACGCCCATGGCACCCTCGACCCGTCGATGCCGTTCGGTGGCTACAAGCAGTCCGGGTTCGGCAAGGACCTGGGCGCCGAGCAGCTCGATTACCTGCTCGAAACCAAGGCGGTGTGGATCACCTTGCCGTGAGTCATGGCTGACTCTTGAACGACACAAACCCTGTGGGAGCGAGCCTGCTCGCGAAGAGGCTGGCATATCCAGCATCAATGTCGCCTGAAACATCGCCTTCGCGAGCAGGCTCGCTCCCACAGGTTCCCCACCAGGGATGTCGTTCACCCAAAAGAACGCGGTTATCTCGTCATGATCTTCCAACAATAAGAGTCCATCATGAACACTAACGCCAAGTCCGCCACGAGTGTGTCCTCCCTCGACGACAAATCCGTTGTCGAGGGGCATTCGATTGACTTCATCCCCGAGAACGAGCGCACCGACAAACTGTCGAGCCAGGGCCCGTTCTGGTTCCTCGGCAATTTCACCTTCTTCACCATGACCATCGGCTTCGTCGGCCCAAGCGTCGGCCTGACCGCGCTCTGGACCACACTCGCCGGCACCCTGGGCATCATGTTCGGCACGCTGTTCATGGCGTTTCACGGTTCGCAAGGGCCGCACCTCGGCTTGCCACAGATGATCCAGTCCCGCGCGCAGTTCGGTTATCGTGGGGTGATCCTGGTGCTGCTGGCGACGCTGTTCGTGTTCGCCGGGTTCAACATCGTCAACCTGGTGCTGATGATGCAGGGCCTGCACACGCTGTTCGGTTTCAGCCCCGCGGTGATCGCGGTGGCGGTGACCCTCCCGGCGGCGGTGTTGGCGATCCTCGGCCATGACTGGATGCACCGCAGCTTCAAATGGGCGTTGTGCCTGTCGCTGCCGCTGTACGGCCTGGTGACCCTGGCGGTGTTGATGGGCTGGGTGCCGGACGCCGTGTTGCCGGCGCTGGCCGAGGGCGAAGCGGCCCCGGCACCGCTGGGCTTCAACTGGACCGGTTTTATCGCGCAGTTCGCGGCCGCGGCGAGTTACAACATCGCCTATGCCCCCTACGTGTCGGACTACTCGCGTTACCTGCCGAAGAACACCTCCAGCGGCAAGCTGATCGCCGTGGTGTTTCTCGGCGCTTCGTTGTCCGGCGCGTGGATGATTTCCGTCGGTGGCTGGCTGGCCGATCACCTGCACTCCACCGATGTACTGGTGGCCCTGGGGCAAGTCGGCAACACCGTGTCGCCACTGATGGGCACGGCGGTCGTGGTGGTGACCATCCTGGCCTTCCTGCCCGTGATCGCGATGAACATCTACAGCGCCAAGTTGACCACCCTGACCTGTGTCGATTCGATCAGGCACATCGAGCCGACCCGCAAGGCGCGGATCCTCGCCATCGCGTTCGTAATCCTGCTGCAACTGGGCGTGGCCCTGAGCATCCAGAGTTCCGGCAAAGGCCTGTCGGTGCTCGGCATCTACCTGGTGGTGATGCTGTACTTCCTGGTGCCCTGGACCTCGGTCAACCTCACGGATTATTTCTTCGTGCGCAAGGGCCGCTACGCCATCCCGCACTTCTTCATGCCCCACGGCAACATCTACGGCAGCTGGGGCCTGCGTGGCATTGCCGCCTATGCCATCGGCTTTATCTCGATGATTCCGTTCTTCTACATCTACGACGGCGTCGAACAACGCGAAGTGTATGTCGGCCCGCTGGCCAAGGCCCTGGGCAGCATCGACATCGCCTGGCTGGTGGGGCTGATCGTCTCGGGCCTGGCGTACTACTGGCTGAGCCGTTCGATCGACCTTGCGCGCGAAGAGGCCGTTATCCAGCAGGTCGAAATAACCTCCCCGCAATACACCACTGGCGACACGCTGACCCATAAACAGCAACCACGGCCGGTATTCACTCAATCGACGGTCGGGAGATAGCCATGACCACGCAAAAATACGACTACATCATCATTGGCGCAGGCTCGGCAGGTTGTGTGTTGGCCAACCGCCTGAGTGAAGACCCGGCCACCTCGGTGCTGGTCCTGGAATTCGGCGGCAGCGACAAGAGCGTGGTGATCCAGATGCCCAGTGCGTTCTCGATCCCGATGAACACCAAGAAGTACAACTGGCGCTACGAAACCGAGCCGGAAACCTACCTCAACGGCCGGCGCATTCATTGCCCGCGGGGCAAGGTGCTGGGGGGATCATCGTCGATCAATGGCCTGGTTTACATTCGCGGCCACGCCCTGGATTTCGACGAATGGGAATCCCTTGGCGCCCAGGGCTGGGGCTACAAGAATTGCCTGCCGTACTTCAAGCGCGCCGAAAGCTACGAGTCCGGTGGCGACATTTATCGGGGGCAGACCGGACCCCTGCACACCACCAATGGCAACCACATGAAAAATCCGTTGTACGGGGCCTGGGTCGAAGCCGGCGCGGAGGCGGGCTACATCAAGACCGAAGATTGCAACGGCTACATGCAGGAAGGTTTCGGTGCAATGCACATGACCGTGAAAAATGGCGTGCGCTGCTCCACGGCCAACGCCTACTTGCGTCCGGCCATGGGCCGTCCGAACCTGACGGTGATCACCCATGCGATGACGCGCCAGATCATCCTCGAAGGCAAGCGTGCAGTCGGGGTGATGTATGACCACGGTGGTCAGACCCACCAGGTTTATTGCAACCGCGAAGTCCTGATCTCGTCCGGGCCGATCGGTTCGCCGCACCTGCTGCAACGCTCCGGCATCGGCCCGGCCGAGGTCCTGCGCAAGGCCGGGATCGGCGTGCGCCATGACCTGCCGGGGGTAGGGGAGAACCTGCAGGATCACGCCGAGGTGTACATTCAGTTCGGCTGCAAGGAACCGGTGACGCTCAACAGCAAGATGGACCCGCTGAGCAAATTGATGATCGGTTTGCGCTGGCTGCTGTTCAAGGACGGCCTGGGCGCCACCAACCACTTCGAGGCCGGTGGTTTCATTCGCTCCGAAAAGGGCCTGCGCTGGCCGGACATCCAGTTCCACTTCCTGCCGGCAGCGATGCGCTACGACGGCAACAAGCCGATCAAGGGCCACGGTTTCATGGTACTCACAGGGCCGAACAAGCCGAAAAGCCGTGGTTATGTACGGGCGCGGTCGGCCGATCCGTACGAACACCCGGAGATTCGTTTCAACTACCTGGAGCGCGAAGAGGACCGCGAAGGCTTCCGCCGCTGCATCCGCCTGACCCGGGAGATCATCGGCCAGAAAGCCATGGACCGTTTCCGCGACGGCGAAATCGCTCCCGGAGCGCTGGTGACCAGCGATGAAGACCTCGACGCCTTTGTCCGTGACAACCTCGAAAGCACCTACCATCCGTGTGGCTCGTGCCGCATGGGCGAGGACGACATGGCGGTGGTGGATTCCGAGCTGCGGGTGCATGGCATCCAGGGGTTGCGGGTCATCGACTCTTCGGTGTTCCCGACCGAACCGAACGGCAATCTCAATGCGCCGACCATCATGCTCGCCGAACGGGCTTCGGACCTGGTTCGCGGGGTGAAGATGCTGCCAGCGTCGGATGTGCCGGTGGGGCTGGTAGAGAATTGGGAAAACAGCCAGCGCACGACCTTGCCAGGACGTAACGTGCGCGTTTAAGCAAATCCTGTATGGGAGCGAGCCTGCTCGCGAAAGCGATGGACCAGTCAACATCAATGTTGAATGTCATGGCCCTTCGCGAGCAGGCTCGCACCCACAGGAAAAATTCGATTGCCATTGCTAGGCTCAAACTCCCAAGACCGCAATGGAGCACCCTCATGGCTATCCTGGCCCTGCGCGCCGACGCCTCCCACATCGACACGATCGCGCCGTTATTCGACGCTTATCGTGGCTTCTACGGCCAGCCGTCGAACCTGCCCCAGTCCCGCGACTTCATCGCCGAACGCATCGCCCGCGACGAGTCGGTGATCTTCTTCGCCGAGGACACCGACGGCCAGGCGCTGGGTTTCGTGCAGATGTTCCCGACCTTTTCCTCCATCGACGCCCACCGCACCTGGCTGCTCGGCGACCTGTTCACCAGGCCCGCCGCCCGGGGCAAAGGTGTTGGTACGCTGCTGATGAATACCGCCCGCGACTTTGCACGGTTGATGGGAGCCAAGGGCATGACCCTGGAAACCGCCACCGACAACTTCAGTGCCCAGCGCCTGTATGAGTCACTGGGCTATGTACGCGATCCGGGCTACTACACCTATTGCCTGGACTTGAAACAAGACTAGGTTCAAAAAAAGCGGCAGCCTCGACGAGGCTGCCGCTCTGGAGGCAGGTTTTCATCTGCGGCGAAACGCGGCGCTTTTCGTCCATTGCAAGCAAGCTTGCTGTTGAAATTTTCTCAAGCTGCTGGCTGTTTTACTTCGCCGAACACCGGACGAAAGAAGGAGCGTTCATAGCTGAGGATGCAGCGCGTTTCTTCTGCGTACTTGAAGGCGGCGATGCATTCCGCATCCTTCATAGACTGTTGGCGATACGTTTCGTAGGCCGCAAGGCTAGGGAAGGTGAACATGGCCAGGGCAACGTTGTTGGCCCCTTCGGACGGCAGGAAGTAGCCGTGATGCTGGCCGCCGAACTTCTCCACCAGTGGAATCCACAGTTTGCCGTAGTGTTCGAATGCATCGAGCTTGTAGGGGTCCAGCGCATATTTCAGGTAGCAGGTGACCATCGGTTTTTTCTCTCTGACAGGTTAGCTATGTTCGGTGGTTGAATCGTCCGGCAGGTCGGGCAGAAGCCGCGCCGCCACGTTTGCGACAGCCTCGCCGCTGGTATCGCGCTTGAGCCATTCGGCCGGCGGCCAGCCCACCACGTTGAGGAAGGTTCGGGAGAACGAGGCTTGCGAACTGTAGCCGACTGTCGGGGCGATGACTTTGATCTGCACACCATCGCGCAATAGATCCTGGGCCAGTTTCATTCGCCAGGCGGTGACGTAGCCCATCGGCGAAATTTCCATGATCCGGGTAAAACAGGCGGCAAATTTTGACCGCGACATATTCGCAAGGCTGGCCATTTTCTCTACGGTCCAGGGCGCCTCGGGCTCCTGGTGAATGCGCTTGAACACTGTCCCGAGGCGCCCATCCTGAAGGGCGTAGAGCAAACCGCTGGATATCTTGCCCTCGCTGACCGAGCGGCGCACCAGGAGCACGAACAGGTATTCGAGCAGCAGGTTCAGGGCTTTGGTTCGACCGGGGGCCTGGTCCTGAAATTCATTGATCAGGGGGCCGAGCAGGGGCGTGAGGTTTTCCAGTTGGCGAAAGGCAAACACCAGGGTTTCCTTGAGCCCGAGCGGGAAGGGCTGCAGGGAGTTGCGTCCGAACTGGAACGAGGCGCAGATCAATTCGGCGCCCTCGACCGCGCTTGAGCGCAATTGATAACGGCAGCTGCTGGGGCAAAACAGCACACTGGGCTCGCTGATCGAGATCGTTGGCAGCCCCGGTTGCACCATGTGGATACCGCCGCGACGGATCACATGGATGAACGCCATGCCCGGCGGCTTGTCGAGCACCAATGTGCCCACCATGGGGCCGGAAAAGAACAGCCGACCCTGCAGATGTGTGCGCTCGAAGAATTCGGAAAGGATATCCATGTTGGAGACGCCTGGGTAAAGACGCTGTACGTCCTGGCAAAAGAGGAACAGGGCGCGACCGTAGGATGACGTTCTCGCCGATGGTAAACAACACCCCTGCCGGGTGCCATGGCGCAGCGCGATTTTTCCATCCTTGAGCGGAGTCAACTGTCATGAGCAACGATTCGATTCGCACCACCGCCCCGTATGCCGACCCGACAGAGCCTGCGCTGCCGGACCCGGGCATGCAGCTCGACCTGGCCCGCGCAGCACTGGTGGTCATCGACCCGCAGATCGACTTCCTCAGCCCCGAAGGTGTGAGCTGGGGTGTATTCGGCAAGAGTGTAGTGGAGCACGATGTGGTCAATCACCTCGGGCAGTTGTTTGCCGCTGCCAAAGAAGCAGGCATCACCGTCGCTGTTTCCCCGCACTATTACTACCCGTGCGATCACGACTGGCATTTCGGCGGGCCGCTGGAAAAGGTCATGCACAGCATCTGCATGTTCGATCGGCAGGGGCCGCTGAGCCTCGACGGTTTCGAAAACTCAGGTGCCGACTTCATGCCCGGGTTCAAGCCCTACATTCTCGACGGCAAGACCATCATCGCTTCGCCGCATAAAGTGTACGGCCCTGAAACCAATGACTTGGCGTTGCAACTGCGCAAGCACGGTGTTTCGCAAATCATTCTGGCGGGGATGGCGGCGAACCTCTGTGTCGAGTCGCACCTGCGTGAGTTGCTGGAGCAGGGCTTTGAAGTGGCGGTGGTCCGCGACGCCACCGCCGGCCCGAGCACGCCGGAGGGCGATGGCTACCTGGCTGCGTTGATCAACTACCGTTATATCGCCAACGCCCTGTGGACCACGGCGCAGACGCTGGACTATCTCAAGACCTGATCGCCCTGATACCAGGGGGGAGACGGCTGTACCCGATTTACTGCAGGAGCGAGCATGCTCCGGGCGGCGTTCCGACGATGGTCGTCAACGATGACGCGGGGAGCCTGGCACCCCGCGGTGCCCTCAGGTTTCTCGCGAGCATGCTCGCTCCTACAGGTTCCAATAACGCTATCGTGATCTGACCTCCCGTGCCGATCGCCAATCAGCGACATTCCATGCAGAAGTAGGGCATGACGTCGGAACTGGCATCGTAGCCATTGCTGCCATCGGCGTAATGATTGTGCCGCAGGCGGTCGGAGCCGCCTTCCGCCACCCTTGTCCCGCGCATCGAGTTGTATCCGCCTGCGGCAACGTTGTTTTGCTTCAGTCGATCGGAACCGTCCGATGCCAGTTGCCGCTCGCGCAGGCGTTCGGCGCCGCCCTCGGCCAGTTGCCGTTCTCTCAAACGATCAGCCCCACCTTCGGCGACCTTATTCTGCTTGAGCTGCCGTTCTCTCAGGCGATCGGCGCCACCTTCGGCGACCTGATTCTGCTTGAGACGCTGCGCACCATCGGCAGCCAGTTGTGGTTCCTTGGTGCGGTCTGCACCCCCCTCGGCAGCGTTGTGCACGGCCGTGTGGGCGCCGGACGTTCCGGCGCCCGCTTCGGCGGCCTGTGCGTTGGCCGCGAGCAAACCGAGGGCCGAAAAGAGGGCAAGTCCTACTGCAAGGCGGGGGGTGTTCATCATGTTCACCTAATGAGTCACGGGATTGTTCAAGCAACAAGTGGGCAGGCAGGAATGCCGGCTATTGCAGCCCTGACATTCGATGCCTGCATCTTAATTGCCTGAAAAATCCCGTCACTCATGCATAGGTTGTCCAGATCAACATCCAGGTATTAGCCGCTCATACGCAAGTATGCCGAGCGACTTTCAATCGGCAGGCAACACGGGCGGCTTGCCCTGGTCCTTCAACAGAAAGACGACGAATTTCGCCGGCTTGTCCTTGCTGGCATTGCGGCCCACCGTGTGAATGTCGTTGGGGCCTTCATGGAAGCTCTGTCCGGGCATCAACGTGACTTCCTTGCCACCCTTGACCCCCATGACGATCGAGCCTTCGAGCACATAGATGAAACCGTGGGCGTCGTGTCGATGAACCGGGTCGGCACCGCCCGGCGGGTATTCAACGGTGAGCATCAGCACTTCCTTGCCGGGGTAATCGGGCAGCGCCGTGACCGACACTTCCTTGACATCCGGGTGCGGCGCGTCGGCGGCCAGGACCCGGGCTGGCAGGGTGGACAGTGCAAGCAGGGCGAGGAGAACGTGGGTTCGCATGGGACTCTCCTGAATGTGTACGCGGTTTGCCTTATTAGACGCCAGCGCTCTTGAGCCATTGATCGAAGTGAATCTTGCCGAGGATGGGATTGGCGCCAGGGGTCAGTGACTGGTCGTTGATGATCGCGCCGTAATATCCGGCGTTGTCGTCGGTAATCACTTCACGCTGATCCTTGGTGTGTTGCAGGTAGGTTTTTGCGAACGACACCAGAGGTTGTTTGTCAGGGCCAGCCACTTCCTCGATTTTGCCGGTGGGCGCCGCCACGGCAATTTTGGCCAGTGCCGCGGCGACATCGGCCGAGGCGATCGGCTGCAGGGCGGCCGATGTCAGGCGAATGGTGTCGCCTTGTGCGCCTGATTGTGCAATGGCGCCGATGAACTCGAAGAACTGCGTAGCGCGCAGGATCGAGTAAGGCACACCGGCTTTCTTGATGATCTCTTCCTGGGCCATCTTGGCGCGAAAGTAGCCGCTTTCGAGCATCCGCTCCGTGCCCACTACCGAAAGCGCGACGTGATGCTTGACCCCGGCGGCCTTCTCGGCGGCGGCAAGATTGCGCCCGGATTTTTCGAAGAATTCCAGCACGGCGGGATCTTCGAACGAAGGTGAATTGGCGACGTCGACCACCACGTCGGCGCCTTGCAGCGCGGCCTGCAAGCCTTCTCCGGTGACGGCGTTGACGCCGGTACTCGGCGTGGCGGGCACCACATCATGTCCGCCTTCGCGCAGGAGTTTGCACAGTTGTGTTCCAATCAAGCCCGTACCGCCGATGACGACAATTTTCATGTTTGAGCCTCCGTCTGTTGGTGTGGCATGCCACGCACGTCGTGAGTAGCTAGTCTAGGCGGGCGAACGCGGGGCGTGGGTTGGCGGGATGGACGGCAGGCCTTGGCCTCGCGCGTCTGAAAAGCTTCGGTTCAGGGCCTTGGCCATGCTCAAATGGCAGCCATTTTTTTGCTTCGGGCTGGAACTGGAAATGAACAAAGTGGCGGTGATGACCCTCGTCCTGATCCTCGGTGCAGGCCTGTTCGCCACGCAAGCGAACGCGCAGGGCGATGCCGAGGCGGGCGGTAAACTGTTCAAGCGGGTGTGCGGTGGCTGCCACCAGATCGGCGAGTCGGCGCGGGCGTTTTTTGGTCCGCAACTCAACGGTGTTGTCGGACGGGTTGCCGGCAGCACCACGGACTATCAGTACTCCGACGCGATGAAATCGTCGGGCATTGTCTGGACGCGTGAAAAACTGGCGGCGTACATCGAGGACCCGAAAGCCGTGGTGTCGGGCACGCGGATGATTTTCTGGGGGATCAGCGATCGAGAGAAGATCGATGATTTGCTGGCTTACATCCAGACCTTCCCGGCACCCTGAAAACTGGCAGATGTACCTCGACCTGTAGGAGCTGCCGCAGGCTGCGATCTTTTGATCTTGCTTTGGCCCTGGAAAAATCAAAAGATCGCAGCCTGCGGCAGCTCCTACAGGGGTGCATTTTTAGCGACGCAGTTCAGCGCAATGGTCCTGCTCCGGTTGCGCTGCCGTATACCACACATAATCCGCGCTGTCGGCGCTCACGGTCTTGCCCACTTCAGCCAGCACCAGCACTGCGTTACCTTCGCCAGCGCCGAGGTCCTGCAGGTGCAACGGCACCCCCAGATCCTTGCGCACATGGAACGCCCCGGCCAGCAACAGCGCGGGCGTCGGCGCCGCCAGCAGACGTTCGGCCATGCGCCGGTCACGCTGTTGCTGCACAGCGAGCATCGCCGGCATTTGCGCTTCGGGCAGCAAGCCGCAATGGGACGCGCGGATATCGTCCAGCAATGTCGCTTGTACCCTTTGGGTAGTGGACGCTTCACCGCTGAGCGGCGGGCGCTGTCTGTAGATCTGCATGATCTGCGCCCGGTCCAGGTTGGCCGACAGCAGGGGGTAGGGTTGGCGCAGGGCGTAGGTGACCAGTGCGCCGTAGACGCCCCAATCCCAGTTGGCCTGCCAGGACAGCGCCTGGTAAGCGTCGGCCGGTGGTTGGCCGGCACGGGTCGCGGCCTGGGCCGCATCGACTTTTGCCTGTTGGTCGGGGTTGAGCATTTCCATCAACAGGCTGCCTTGTGGACGTTGGGCCGCCAGTTGGCGCAGCAGCCACAGTTGCAAGGCATGGTGATCCGGATTGTCGTGTTGCTCGCCGACCAGCACCCGTGGCGCAATCGCCAGGCGCTCGACCAGCTCCTGCGGGGTGAGGGCGCGTCCGGTGGCGAGTTCGCGGATCACCCCGAGATCGGCGTGATCTCGCCCTTGCGGGGCGATTGCCGATGGAGGCGCTGCGACGTAATGGGTTTGGCAGGCAGCCAGCAGACTGACCAGGCATAGCAGCAGAATACGCATCGGTTTTCCTCGTTAGTCGGTGGTCCCTACGCTCGCATTAGCGATAGGGGGCGGGAATCAGCGCGCGATAATCAACGGATGACCGCGTTCCGGATGCCGCTGAATCAGCACCTGCAGCCCGTACACCGCCTCCAGGGCCTGGGCGGTCAGGACTTCATCCGGTGGACCATAGGCGTGCGGGCGACCCTCCTGCAACAGCAACAAATGATCGCAATAACGGGCAGCCAGGTTCAGGTCGTGCAGGATCACCAGCACCGCCGCACCACGCCCGGCGAAATCGCGCACCGCTTGCAGAATGGTGTGCTGGTGCAGCGGGTCGAGCATCGAGGTGGGTTCGTCGAGCAGCAGGGTCTGACCCTCGGCACCCGGCCACAATTGCGCGAGCACCCGCGCCAGGTGCACACGCTGGCGTTCGCCACCGGACAGGGCCAGATAACTGCGTCCCGCCAGGTGCAGGGCGTCGGCGGCGCTCAGGGCCTGGGCGACAATTTGCGCATCGCGCACGCGCCCGCTGGCATGGGGCAGGCGACCCATGCCCACCACTTCATTGACTGAGAAAGCAAAGTTCAGGCTCGAACTCTGGGGCAAGACCGCCAGGCGTCTGGCTCGCTCCTGGCCCGGCCAGTCGGCGATTGCACGTTCGTCGAGGCTGACCGTGCCTGCGTTGGCCGGCAGCTCATCGCACAAAGCGGCCAGCAGGGTGCTTTTACCGGCGCCGTTGGGGCCCAGCACGCCGAGGACTTGACCCGGATGCAGCTCGATGTCGATGTCCGCCAGTACGGTGCGATTGCCGCGTCGCACCATTAAATTGTTGGCTCGCAGCATCAGGAGCGCCCCCGTACCAGCAGATAAAGGAAGAAGGGCGCACCGATGAGTGCGGTGACGATGCCGATCGGCAACTCGGCCGGCGCCAGCAGCAAACGCGCGACCAGATCGGCCAGCAACAACAGGCTGGCGCCGGCCAGCAATGAAGCAGGCAGCAACACCCGATGATCGGGACCGACCAGCAGTCGCATCAGGTGCGGTACCACCAGGCCGATAAAGCCGATCAGGCCGGCCGCCGCCACTGCGGCCCCCACACCCAGCGCGGTGCACAGCACCAGCTCAAGCTTGATCCGCTCGACATTGAAACCCAGGTGGCGGGCTTCGGACTCCCCCAACAGCAGCGCATTGAGCGCCGCCGCGCGCCGCGGCAACCACAACGCCACGCCCACCGCCACGATCAGCAGCGGCCACAGGCGCGGGTAACTGGCGCCGTTGAGGCTGCCCATGTTCCAGAAGGTCAGGGTGCGCAGCGTGGCGTCATCGGCCAGGTAGGTGAACAGACCAACCCCGGCCCCGGCCATGGCCGTCATCGCCACGCCTGCCAGGAGCATGGTGGCGACGTTGGTCTGGCCGTCGCTGCGGCCAAAGCGATACACCATCGCCGTGACGATCAGGCCACCGGCGAAGGCGCACACCGACAGCAGGTACGGCTCGATGGCCGGCGGCAAACCGCCCAGCAGACTGCCGCCGACGATGGCGACAGCCGCACCCAGCGCCGCGCCGCCGGACACCCCGACCAGCCCCGGGTCCGCTAGCGGATTGCGAAACAACCCTTGCATGGCCACGCCGGACAACGCGAGCACCGAACCCACCGCGATGCCGAGCAAACTGCGCGGCAGGCGAATCTGACCCAGAATCAGCTGCGCCTGTTGGCTGTCGCCTCCCTCCACCGGCAATCCGAGCAGCCGCAACCCGGCCAGGAATGTATCGCCCAGCGGCAGGCTGACCGGCCCCAGGGCCAGGGACAGCCAGAACACCAGCAGCAATAACAGACCCAGGGTAATCAGCATCGGCCGTGGCCGAACGATGGCCGTCATCGGGCGCTCTCTGTTGTCGGGAGCCCGGCCATGTGAACCTGTGCCGACGGATAGAATGCCTTCGCCCGCGGGTAACCGACGCTCGGCACGCTGTGCAATGGGCGCGGGTGCTGACTGGTGCTGTCGACGCCCACCAGCTTGCCCTCGCCAGCGAGGGCGACCACCCATTCGCTGAAGGCGCCGCCGGCACTGACCCAGCGCCGGGGCAGGGCGTCGGCCATGGTCATTTGGCTCGGGAGCAGGCCGGCGCAGGCCTGCAGGCATTTGATACGCATCAGGTCGCTTCCTTAGTCGATCAGTTGGGTGACCCATTCACCGTTGGCATCGAAACCTTCGAAGCCGGTGATGATGCCATCGACGCCCGGCTCGCGCACCCGTGATACCGATGACGCCGGCCTCGGTCGCTTGATCCGGACAACTGGCTTGTGCAGGTTGCGGCAACCAGGGATCAGCCTTGCGCAACCCATAGTGGTCGTTGGCCTGCCAGCGATGTGGCCCGAAAGATCAACCCAACGTGCCGGCCCCTGGCAATGTCATGTCTTCACCCTGCAACCCGGCGCTTCAAGGCCCGTTCAATGCACGCCAGCAGCGCATCGGTGTTGAACGGCTTGGAGAAATAACCTTCGGGTTTACGCACGCGGGCACTGAATTGTGGCGGCAGGCCGGGCTTTGCGGTGATGAACAGGGTAGGAATATGGATGTTTCTGCTCGCCAGGGACTCGTACATTTCCACTCCACACATGCCTGGCATCTGGATATCCGACACCAGGCAGTCTGTCTGCGCAGGTCCGCTGGATTCCAGGAACGCCCAGGCACTGCTGTAGGTCTTTACGGTGTAACCATAAGAGCGCAACAAACTGTCCAGTGAGACAAGAATGAGTTCGTCATCATCAACAACTGAAATAATAGCTGGGTTGAACATGTAGAAACCTGCGTCATTGCGAGTGGCGCTAATGGGAGCCCGTCATACCGCCAAGGTATGTGCTGCACAAAAGTGCAGGAACCTGCTTGGGTATGTGCAGTTGTTTTTTGCGCGGTGGTTGCGATGGGTCGCTTCTGTTGATTGCCTCACCCTGGCTGGTCATGGGGCAGGTTGTTCTCGATCATCGACAGAAAACGCGCGTTGCGCCGCACGCATTCTTCAAAAAAACGCTTGCTCGCATTGTCCTTGTTGGCGGTGGCGGATGCACGGTAGTCACGCAGCAAGGCATCGACGGCCCGCAGCCGACGCATGCCCTGACCAATGCTGGTCAGGCAGTCGGCAAAACACTGCGGCCCACAGGCGTCATTCAGGAAATAGAGCGCCGCGGTATCGGCGTAGCCCCCGAGGTCGGTGATGCCGCTGATGAGAAAATCGGCATAGTCGGTATTGGCGCGCACCAGGCGATGGAACAACTGTTGCACCGGCAGGAAGCTGCCATTGCGCACTTTCTTTTGACCCAGCCTGAGTTGCGCGAGCATGCCCAGCGTAGTGCCCAGGATCTGCGTCAATGCGTCGATGATCTCTATGCGTTCTGCGGTCGACAGCGAGGTATGCGCGCCATAGCGGCTGAGGCGCAGCGGATGACTGACGAAGTACAGCTTTTGCAGTGCGTTCATGGCAACCATCCCCAGGTCAGCGCATTGGCGCGATGAGTGGATTTTTTCGAGGTGACCAGCCTAAAGCGATGGACCCGCGATAACACTCCTACCTCAAGACACCGCGCTAGCACATGGGGTCAGGCCCGTCATACCTGGGTATGAGCGGCGGGATACTGCGGCACAACAGCGGGTTCACGGCATTGATAGACATTGCCGGTGTCGATGTCGCCGGCTCCCGGCGCCAGGTGGGGAGGAAGATGCTCATCGTGTCTGGGGGCTGTCAAAGCAATCGCAAACAGCATCTGCGTGCCGACCCCCAGGGTGCTGTCGACCCAGATCCGGCCGCCGTGAAATTCAATGATCGAGCGGCAGATCGAGAGGCCCATCCCCAGGCCGGTGGGTTTGGTCGTAAAGAACGGATCGAACAACGAGGGCAGGATATCTTCGGCAATCCCGGTGCCGGAGTCGGCGATTTCAAGCACCGCCTCGTTGCCCTGGACGGAGGTGTGTATGCGCAGCGTTCGTGGGCGGTCATGCACGTTGGCCATGGCCTGGCAGGCATTGATGATCAGGTTGATGATCACTTGCTGCAGTTGAACCCGGTCGCCCTTGATGTGAGCGCCGGGTGCACCCAGCTGCAGGTGCGGGCGAACCTGATGGTTGCCGATGTCATGTTGCATGAGCGCCAGTGAGTCTCGGACGATCTCGTCGAATACTTCGGCCTTGCGTTGCACATCGCTCTGGCGCGACAGCGCCCTGATACAGGTGATGACATCGCTTACCCTGGATGAATTCTGGATGATCCGGTCCAGCGAACGGCGGGCTTCTTCGAGGTTCGGCTCGGGGCGGTTGATCCAGCGTTTGCACGATTCTCCGCTGGTGATCACCGCCGCCAGGGGCTGGTTGATTTCATGGGCAATGGTGGCGGCCAGTTCGCCCATGGATGTAATCCGCGTGACATGGGCGAGCTTGGCCTGGGAATGAAACAGCGCTTCCTCCGATTGCCGGGATGCAGTCACGTCCATCAATGCGCCGACGTATTCAACGCGCCGGCCATGGTTGAACAGCGGATTGGCGAGCATCTGCACCTGCTTGATCCGCCCATCGGGCATGACCAGCCGATATTCCACTTCGATCAGGTTTTGCCGGCGTGCAGCCTGTTCCAGAACACTGTCGACGATGGGCAGGTCATCGGGGTGCATGCGCGCCCTGACCATGGCCAGGGTCGGTGCGACATTCAGCGGGTATTCGAAAATGCGTGAGGCCTCTTCCGACCATGACAGCATCACCGGGTCATCGATGATCAGGCCGATACTGCCGGTATGGCTGAGTTTCTGGGCACCCAGGAAAAACGCCTCTTTGCGCCGCAACGTATCGCTGGCGCGCTTGCTGCGCAGCGCCAGCAGGGTGATGGTGGTCAGCGCGATCAGGCAGCGCACGAAACCGGCGATGAGCCTGTGATCACGATACCCTTCATCGATGATGAAACTGGCGCTCAGGATGGCCATGCAACTGAAGGCAACGGTCAGGAACACCGGCACGGAAAATATGCTTGCCGACATGAACACCAGCGTGATGTACAGCAGGGTCGGCGCGACATCCAGGTCGAGCAGCGAATTGGTAATGAAGATCATGCTGCCGACGGCAATGGCGGCCAGCCAGGCGACGGGGTCTGAAAAAAAAAGTTTCTTGCAACGTTTAATGATAGACATTTGTTCTTCCGGATTTTTGCTATCGAACGGCAACTCACAAGGCATCGGTGATGCCGGGCAAACTCTTTGAAGTGTTGGTGTTTGATCGGACTGGAGAAAAAACGCCCGCCAGAAAAACCAGTGGCGGGCGCTTGGGAAAGGCCCCGGGCCAGCAAGGAGTGGGCTGGTCGGGATACAGGCGTAGACTTCACATCACCCGGCGAGGCCAGGTGGCTGAACGAGCGGTTGGCGCCTCAGGCGATTGAGCGTCAGCAGGCGCAGTACATAACCGAGTTTGATGGCGGTGGGCCCCAGTATCGTCATGGCATGGGCCATCACCAGGCCGGGCAGCGACAGATGCTGATCCAGGCCGTAAGCCAGAATGGCGCCGACGACCAGTGCGACCAGCCCTGCGATCAGCATGACGTGCGACAACTTCAAGGCCCGATGCGGATGCTCAAAAAAACCAGACATGTCGATCACCTGCGTCTTGCAGTGCCAGGGTGTAGGGTGACGGCCGTGGTTGGCACGGCCGTATCGATCGTCCTCAGGCCACCGGAATCAACGGATCGGCGGCCGCCAGCGCCACGGCTCGATCAGCCGCCGGCGGATAGATCCACAGGGTGTTGATCTGAGTCTTGAGCTCCTTGGCTTCTTGCTTGATCAGCTTGACCTGGCGATCCCAGCCCTCGGTGAATACAGCGCCCCAGGCGCCCAGGTCCACGCAGGTGACATACTTGGGTTGGCTGTAGGCGATCGGCTCGACACCCAGCAACTCGGCGGCGACGTTATTGCCGGCATAACGACCCAGGGCGATGGCGTGCTGGCAGGACATTGCCGCGAAGTTGCCCAGGTCGTCGGTGGCGGCATAGGCCACGTCACCGCTGGCGTACACATCGGCGTGACCGCGCACCTTGAGGTGCTGATCGACATGCAGGCGGCCCTGATGATCGCGGGTACCTTGCACTTGCTCGGTCAGCGAGTTGGCACGGAAACCGACGGTCCAGATCACCGTGTTCGACTCGATACGCTGGCCATCGGCAAGGGTGACGCCGTTGGCATCGACCGCGGCCACAGTGGTGTTGAGTATCCACTGGATGCCCAGGTGCTCCGAGGCTTCAACGATCGTAGGGCGGATGCCGTCACCCAGGGCGGCGCCGATTTGCGCGGCACGGTCAACCACGACGACCCGGATGTCAGCGTCTTCACCGAGTACGGCACGCAGGCGCGCCGGCATTTCGGTTGCTGTTTCGATCCCTGTGAAACCACCGCCTGCCACCACTACGGTGTTGCGGGCCGCACTGACCGGCTTGTCCTTCAGGGATTTGATGTGAGCTTCCAGGCGAGTGGCGGACTCGATCTCATCGACATCGAAGGCGTGTTCCAGGCCGTCGACCGGGGGACGCATCAGCTTGCTGCCAGCGGCCAGCACCAGGCGGTCGTAGCCCAGCTTGCCCTGGATACCTGCGGCGTTGACGTAGCTGACCTGTCTGCTGCTCTCGTCGATAACCTCGGCCGACCCCTTGACGAATTTCACCCCCACGGCGTCGAACAGCTCGTCCAACGGTGCCTTCATGGTGTGCACGTCAGGCTCGTAGAAGCGCGGGCGGATGCGCAGCTCGGCCTGAGGAGCCAACACGGTGATCTCGACGTCATTTCGATCGTGCTTGTCCAGCAGACGGGCAGCGCTCAAGGCGCTCCAGACACCACCGAACCCTGCACCAATAATCAAGATTTGCTGTTTCATTGTTTAGCTCCTGAAGAACAATCGAGGGCGTGAATAAGTTATTGCCGCACGTCCGCTGTGGCTGATTGTTTGCGCTGTCGTTCACAGCACGAAACATCGGGATCGGCTTGATCTGCAACAGATGTTATTCGAGGGTGATAACGCTGGCACTGCTACATAGGGTCAGCCCGGGTATGACTAGGTATTAATGAGCTATACCAAAGTGTTAGTTGCCTTGATAAACAAAGATCAGTGGAGTCTCGCGAGCACTGCTTCGATACAGGCGAGCAACTTTTCGGTGGAGAAGGGTTTGGGAAAGAAGGCAATGGGAATCCTGGCATGGTTACCCGGCGGCCGCTGCGCGCCGGGGTTGCCGGTAATGAAGATCACCGGGATATGTATGGCCCTGGTCGCCAGTTCTTCATACAGGGCGATCCCGTCCATTTGCGGCATTTGTATATCGCAGATCAAACAGGACGTAATAAACGGACCATCGGAATCGAGAAACTCATGGGATCCGCTGTAAGTTCGAACTGTATATCCACTGGAACGCAAGAAACTGTCCAGGGCCATGCGAACCGCTTCATCGTTGTCGACTACGGCAATCATTGCCTCTTTGTGCATAGTGGTGACCTGCGTAGTCGCGCAAAATACTTGGAGTCACTGCGCCATCAATGCAAGATACGCCGTCATGATCGGGTGCACAGTATACGTGGGTATATTCATCGTATAGCGGGCTGGGTCGCCAACACCTCGGCCATGCGTACCAGATCGGCAAAGGAGCGCGCACCCATTTTGCGCATGGCCTGGCCGCGGTGGATCTTCACGGTGATTTCGCTCAGGCCGATTTCGCCGGCAATCTGCTTGTTCATCAAGCCCGAGGCGGCCAGCGCCATGACCGTTTGTTCCCGCGCGGTCAACGTCTGGTGGCGCGCACGCAATTGTTCGGCATGGCGCTCGGACTCGCGACGCTGCCGGTCGCGGCTGTGGGCAGCGCAAACCGCATCGATCAGGTCCTGTTCGCGAAAGGGCTTGGTCAGGAAATCCACCGCGCCGGCTTTCATTGCCCGTACCGTCATGGCGATGTCACCGTAGCCGGTAATGAACACGATGGGCACGTTGATGCCGGCGGCGGCCAATTCGTTTTGAAAGTCCAGGCCACTGCTGCCTTGCAACCTCACATCCAGTACCAGGCAACTGGCCGTGTCCGGGCGCGGGTACTTCATGAAGTCGGCCACCGAGCCGAACAACTCGACCCTCAAGCCGATGGAACGCAACAGGCTGCCGAGGGATTCGCGCAGTGGCGCATCGTCGTCGACGACGAAAACCATGGAGTCGTTATGATTGATTTTGTTGAGGGGGTGTTGTTCGTTCATGGCTGGTTTCCAAGAGGCTGGACATGCAACCGCCCGGCGCGGTGTTCCTGGCGAGGGGCGCAACATTAAATGCAGGTTGGGCGGGCGGCACTCATACCTGTGTATTAGATGGCCGCGGCGTATCCCGCGTCGTTGGCGACCCGTATCGGCAAGGCAAACAGAAACGAGCTGCCCTGGCCTGTGGTGCTGGTGGCCCAGATCCGGCCCGCGTGGTAATCGATGATCGAGCGGCAAATGCACAGTCCCATTCCCAGGCCGTTTTCCTTGGTGGTGAAGAACGGTGTGAACAACTGCGGCAAGACCTCGCTGGCGATGCCCGGACCCTGGTCGGCCACCTCCAGCACGGCCTCGTTATCCTTTACCCAGGTGCGGATCAGCAGTGCCCGTTGTGTGGCGTTGACCGAGTCCATCGCCTGGCAGGCGTTGACGATCAGGTTGATGATGACTTGCTGCAGTTGCACGCGATCGGCGCTGACCTGGCCGCCGAATGCGTTCAGCTCGATGTTCGGCTTGATCTGGTGATGGGCCAGTTCATAGCGGAGCAGGCTCAAGGTCTCGCTGACAATGTCGTTGAGCGATTCGTTTCGGCGCAGCGGATCGCTCTTGCGCGACAAGGCCCGAACACGGCGGGTGATTTCGGTGGCTCGATGGGCGCTGGCGATGATTCGCTCCAGTGCCTGGCGTGCTTCGGCCAGATCGGGCTGCGGGCGGTTCAGCCAGTTGCGACAAGCTTCGCCGCTGCTGGCGATCGCCGCCAGCGGTTGATTGACTTCATGGGCAATGGACGCTGCCAGCTCACCCAGGGATGTCACGCGGGTGACATGGGCCAACTGGGTCTGGGCGCGGAACAGCGCTTCTTCGGCCTGTTTGCTGGCGCTCACGTCCATCAGCGCGCCCAGGTATTCAATGCGCCTGTGCCGGACGAGGAGTGGGGTGGCGAGCATGTGCAAATGCTTGACGCGTCCATCGGGCATCAACAGGCGGTGCCTGACTTCGATCAGGGTCGCATGGCGCGCCGCCTTTTCGAAGCCGGCCAGCACCAGGGGCACGTCATCGGGGTGGGTGCGCTCCAGGTACAAGGACGCCGAGGCGGGGGCGGCCGCCGGGTATTCGAGTATGCGTGCCACTTGCTCCGACCAGCTCATGCTCGCGAGGTTTGCGTGAAAGCCGAAGCAACCGGTCTGGGTCAGGCGCTGGGCACCGGTCATATAGACTTCCTTGTGGCGCAGGCTGTCGGATGCCTGCTTGCTGCGCAGCGCCAGGAAGATGATCGCCGCCAGCACCGTCAGGCTGCGCAGCAAGTCCGAGGTCGATTCCCAGCGGTAAAAGCCATCCTGATACAGGCATATCGACGTCAATGCCACCATGCAGAACAGCGCGACCACGATCACCGCACTGATCGACAACAGGTTGATTGCCATCAGCAACAATGCGATGTACAGCGTCGTGGTGGCGTAGTCGACCCGGGTTTCGGTATTGATCAGTATCCCGCACGCCACGATCAGCCCCATCAGCCATACCAAGAGGTTTTCCAGGGGCTTGAGACTCAGGCCGGGCGTTAGGCGAGACGTCCTTTTTTCGCCGCGGTTGTACAGCATCTTGCTGTAGATTCCTTTCACGAAGGTAGGTGCGCTGCGTGCAGTGGCAGGCTTTTTTGTCGGGGTGTCGATCATGCGCGCCTCGGTTGTTCGTTCGGGCTGGAAGCGGAGAATCGGTTCGGTATCCTAGAAGCACGGGGTCTGATTCCGTTAGGACAAAAAACCCGAAAAAACTGCCGCGGTGATCGACTTGGGCGTTTTCCGCAGTAACGACTAACCCCTTCATTGCATTGGTTTTTTTTGGCGAGGGTCATACCGAAGTATCAACCTGCCCACCCAACGCATGATCCTTTTGTCCCCAAGTACGACAGACGTTTTTCCTGCGCGGCCATAACCTGTCCAGGCACCTTCCCGAACTCAAAGGCCGCGTGCCGGGTAGCGAACCTCATGAACAGAAATGACCTGCGTCGTGCCGACATCAACCTGCTGGTGGTTTTCGAGACGATGATGCATGAGCGAAATGTCAGCCGCGTCGGTGAAAAGCTGTTCCTCGGACAGCCCACCATCAGCGGTGCCCTGGGCCGCTTGCGTGCGCTGTTCGATGACCCGCTGTTCATTCGTTGCGGTCGAATGATGGAACCGACCGCACGGGCCGAGGAAATCTTCGCCAACCTGGCACCGGCGCTGGACGGCATTGCCGCCGCGTTGAGCCGTTGCCAATCGTTCGACCCGCGCACCAGCGAGACAACGTTTCGTGTCGGCCTGTCCGATGATGTCGAATACGCGCTGCTGCCGCGGCTGTTGCGCCAATTGCGCATCGAGGCACCGCACATCACCTTGATCGTGCGCCGTGTCGATCAGCAGCAGATGTCGCACAGGTTGGGCAATGGCGACATCTGCGTGGGCATCAGTCACACCGACGAGCTGCCGGCCAACGCCCGGCGCAAAGGCTTGCGGCCCATCCGCCCGATGCTGCTGCGCGCTGACACCCGGCCGGGAGTGCTGGGGCTGGACGAGTTCTGCCGGCGGCCCCATGTGCTGGTGTCATCCATGGGCAATGCGGCGGATGACACCGACCACGTCTTGCGCCTGCTGGGCCGGCAACGCAAAGTGGTGCTGACCGTCCCGCAGTTCAGTGTGTTGCCGGGGTTGCTGGCGCAAACCGACATGCTGGCGATCGTGCCGGATTACGTGGCCAAGGCGGTGGTTTCGATGGGAGGCATGCGGGTTGAGCCGGTACCGTTGCAACTGCCCGTACCGGAACTGTCCATGGCCTGGCGCGCAGCGGTGCACAACGACCCCGGCCAGCGCTGGTTACGCTCGCGCTGCTGTGCGTTGCTGGGTGAGCCGGTCGAGTTGCAGGTGGTGCCCAAGACTCGGCCGGCGTTGCACAACGATCAGGCTTTGCTGGCGGCCAGATAGGCGCCGAGCCGCCGGCCCATTTCCTCGCCCAGTGCCTGCAAGCCACTGAGGGGGCGGACCATCACTTCGAAATCGACGATTTTTCCCTGCTCGTCAAAGCGGATCATGTCGATGCCCTTGAGCTGTTTGTCGCCGACCCTGGCGCTGAATTCCAGAATCACGTTCAAGCCGTCGGCGCTCGCCAGTTCGCGATGATAGGTGAAATCTTCGAACACCTTGGACACCGTGTTGAGAATCATCGAAACCACCGGTGCCCCGGGATACGGAGTGTGGGCCATGGGCGAGCGAAACACCGCTTGCGGGTCCAGCAACGCAGGCAAGGCCTTGAGATCGCCGGTGCGGATCATCGCGTGCCACAGGCTCAGGGACTCTGCGGCCTTGGGATGCAGTTGCAGTTCAGACATATTCAACTCCTGTTTTTTGTTGTTGTTCAAAACGTGCAGAACACTTCCTGCAGGAGCGAGCACGCTCCGGGCGGCGTTCCGACGAAAAACCTGAGAGCGCCGCGGGGTGTCAGGCTCCCTGCGTTATCGTTGACCTCCATCGCGAGCATGCTCGCTCCTACAGGGGGGAGATTGGTTTCGATCATAGATCCGTGATGCACAGCTCCCCTGTAGCGCGGATCAACGCCTGGCCATGCAGGGCATCCTTGATCAGGCCCGAGCGCTGCTCAGCCAGCCACTGCGGGCATTCGGGGTCGACGCGATAGGGTACGAAATCGGCGTATTGCTGCAGCAGACGGGCTTGCAGCTCATCCTGTTTAACGCGCAATTGAGTCAAGTCCGGCCTCGGCAAGTCGGGCGCCTTGTGCGCCGCTTGCCATTGCGCGATCAGTCCGTATTGCACCAGTTTGTTGGCTTCGATCTGTGCGGCGATCAAGTCGGCGGCTTCGTCCGGGTTCACGTTGCTACCGGTTGCCTGCTTCCTGGCGTTGTTGATGAGCAGGGTTTCCCGTGCGGTATCCTGGATCGGTTTGCCACTGTCCCACTTGGCCAGCGCCACCATATCGGCGACTTCCAGGCGCTCGTTGATGGTGTTCAGCAGTGGCTGCAGCGTTTCGGGTGCCGGGGAGGGCGTGGCGGCATGGGCGACGCTGGCGAGTAAGCCGAACAGCGAGCAAGCCAGGACTTGCGGCAAGCGTGGGCAGTGGAACATAAGCAACCTCTCGGGCACGGGATGCGCATCAAGTCTTATGTATCACAGCTGAGTCAGATGAACGATAGTTCAACGAGTACTTTCGCAATATCCCGGTTGCGCCTCAGTCGCCGGCCAGCATCCGCTCGATCTGCGCCAGCTCCCAGGTGCTGAGCAAACTCACAGGGTCGGTACCGAAACGCTGCCCACCGTCGAACGCACGGCCATCCGGGCTCTGGCAATGCAGGCAGTGACGCAAGTGAAGGTGGTCGACATCGAGGCTCAAGCGCCAACCTTCGATGTCGATCAATACCGGACCGGCTTGCCCGTCAAGTCGCCGGAGCGGGCGCAGGCCCAATGCGGCGTCACGCAGTTGCTGGTAAATCTCTCGGGCAGTAAGGGGCGGCACAGGTGTCTCCGGCGGGATGGCGGCATGGCCAGAATCGGGCACTCAGGATAGACGATCAAGAGCCAGGGGTAGAACCCTGTGACAAAAAAGCCCGGCTGATCAGGCCGGGCTTTTTTGTGGGTGCGGTGAAGCGATGGGTTCAGGCGACAGTGTTGCCTTGCAGGCGGTCGGAGCCATCGGCAGCGACAGTGTTGCCTTGCAGGCGGTCGGAGCCATCGGCAGCGACGGTGTTGCCTTGCAGGCGGTCGGAGCCATCAGCCGCGACAGTGTTGCCTTGCAGGCGGTCGGAGCCATCGGCAGCGACAGTGTTGCCTTGCAGGCGGTCGGAGCCATCAGCCGCGACAGTGTTGCCTTGCAGGCGATCGGAGCCATCGGCGGCGACAGTGTTGCCTTGCAGGCGGTCCGAACCATCGGCAGCCACACGATTCTCGATCAAACGATCCGAACCACCCTCGGCCACCCGGCTTTCAATCAGACGATCCGAGCCACCTTCAGCCACGACTGGCTGAACAGAGGTAGCAGCAAAAGCGTTAACTGCGAAAACCGAGAAAGCGATGCTGAGGAGGGTTTGGCGTTTCATGATCGTGTGCTCCGGGGTGTAGTTGTTTGGTATGGAGCTGATGTTACGCCGTGGAGTTTTTAAGAGAACTTCATTGAGGTGATGGTGAACATCGATGCGATTGATAGAGTCAGTGGCCTGCCTCGTGTAGGCATGATGATAGAGCGCAGCCTGTCGTCGGCAATGGCGCTCGACCAGGAACGCAGGGGTATGCTGGTTTTTTGCAGGTTCCGCACTCTGATCGAGAGGATAAACCGATGCACGACTATTACGATCTGGGCACCTACAGCCGCCCCGTGACGACGAGCTCAGCCCAAACCCAACTCTGGTTCGACCGCGGCCTGATGTGGTGCTACGGCTACAACCACGACGAAGCCATCCGTTGTTTCCAGAAGGCCCTGGAGCACGACCGCAACTGCGCGATGGCCTACTGGGGCATCGCCTATGCCTCGGGGCCCAACTACAACAAGCGCTGGGACGCCTTCATCGAACAAGAGCTCAAGGAGGCCGTGGCCCAGGCGCGACTGGCGACACAAATCGCCTTGGTGCACCTCGAAGGCACGACGCCAGTGGAGCAAGCCCTGATCCACGCGTTGCAGCAACGCTACCAGGCCGAGCAGACGAGCGACGTCGATGAGCTCTTCACCTGGAACGATGCCTATGCGGGGTCCATGCGCGATGTGTACCGGCGATTTCCCGACGATCCAGATGTGGTGGCGCTGTTCGCCGAAGCGCTGATCGACCGCACGCCCTGGCAGTTATGGGACTTGAAAACCGGCCAGCCGGCGGCTGGCGCCGACACCCAGGAAACCGTGGCCGTGCTCGAGCGCGCCCTGCAACGCATGGAGGAGCACGGCGACGCACCGCACCCCGGCGTGCTGCACATGTACGTCCACACCCTGGAAATGTCGCCATTCCCGGAACGGGCCCTGCGCGCGGGCGATATCCTGCGCGACCTGGTGCCAGACGCCGGACACCTGCGCCATATGCCGTCGCACATCGACCTTCTCTGTGGCGATTACCGCGGGGCCATGATCACCAATCACCGGGCAATCCAGGCCGACAGTCTCTATCTGGCCAAGGAGGGGCCAATCAACTTCTACACCCTGTACCGCAGCCACAATTACCACTTCAAGCTCTACTCGGCGATGTTCCTCGGCCAGTACCAGCCAGCCCTGGAAGCCGCCGAGCAACTTGCCGAAACCATCAAGGAAGACCTCCTGCGGGTGGAAACACCGCCCATGGCCGACTGGCTCGAAAGCTTTGTCTCGATGAAGGCCCACGTGCAGATCCGCTTCGGCAAATGGCAAGACATCCTCGCCACACCATTGCCCCAGGACCCGGCGCTGTACTGCGTGACCACGGCCATGCTGCACTACGCCAAAGGCGTGGCCTTTGCGGCTTGTGGGCAAGTCGCCAACGCCGAGACCGAGCATCACCTGTTCCTCGAGGCCTGGGCCCGGGTGCCGGACACACGCTACCTCTTCAACAACAAATGCAACGATATCCTGGCGGTAGCCGCGGGCATGCTGCGCGGCGAAATCGAGTACCGCAAAGGCAACGTCGACGAAGCTTTCGCTCACCTGCGCGAGGCGCAATCGCTGGACGATCACCTGCCTTACGACGAGCCCTGGGGCTGGATGCAACCGGTGCGCCACGCACTGGGCGCGCTGTTGCTGGAACAGGGCAGGGTGGAAGAAGCCCTGCACGCCTATCGTGCCGACCTGGGCCTGGACAACACCCTCAGTCGCGCCTCATGGCACCTGGATAATGTGTGGAGCCTGCACGGCTACGTGGAATGTTTGAAGCGCTTGGGGCGCGATGCCGAGGCGGCCGCTGCGCAGGTTCGCCTCAACCTGGCGATGGCCCGTGCGGATGTGGAGATTTCGGCGTCGTGTTTTTGCCGCAACGGCAAGCGTTGCTGCCGCTAGGTGCGAGGTTTGCCTCAAGCCTCGTTGATCTGGCTGACACTGGTGATCTGACCGTTCCAGACCATCTCGTAATGAGCGGTCTGGATGATCGAAGAGACAGGCCTTGGCGTCATCAACGCCCAGCAATCACTGCCTGGCAGACGCACCGAGCGATAACGCAGGCCCGGGCAGCCAGCTTTCCTGATTGCCCGGCCCAGTGCGTGGGAATGGCTGTAATCGTCAGGCGCATACACCGGATCGTTGATCGGCAGGGCGGTGGCGTCCTTCATCCCCGTATCCATGAATGAACACGACAGTCCCCTGAACACAAACCGCTCATAGTTCAGGCCCGATACCTTCGACCAGTACAGGCTCTGGTGATACCGCACCTCGGCCAGTGCGGTTTCCATCGAATCCGCCAGGTACAACACCCCATAGCTGCCATCGCTGAACCGCGAGCCCGCCGGATTGATGTGCGTGAAGGGCGCGGTGGCGTACGAGCAGCCAGCAATCCCGAACGGGATTTCGCTCCGTGGGATCAACTCAAGCTCACCGACCTCATTCTTCAATCGGGGATTGGTCAGCGCCTGGATCTCGAAAAGCACCTCGAATTCATCCGCGTTCGCCACGTCGTCGAACAATGCAATCGGCGGAAATTTCGAATTGACCAGCCGGTAAGCCTGCAATGCCTGCCCGGCAAACACCGCCAGCTCGCTCAACGTCACCATTGTGCGCCCCGCAGCATATCGATGCGCCGAAAGGTCTCGTACAGCGAAATCATGTCGCCCTGGGCCATGATCACCAGCGGCGAGCGCCCATTGAAAAACTCGTTGTCATTGGCCATCGAGACGAAGCCATAGACGTTGTCCGGATTGTCGAACACCAGGCGCAACGTGGCGTGAATGTTCAACACAAGACTGATGCGCTGCATCTGGTCCGCATCCAGCGCCACCGCCCAGTCGGGGTCATGCTGGCGTGCACGGGTATAGGTGCTGCGGGAAACGCGCAGGATACGACAGGCCTGCTCGCTGCTGGCGTGCCACTTTTCCAGAATGCCCACCGCAGCGCGCAGGCCGGTGACGCATTGGTTTTTGCTGAAAGATTGGGGCTGGGAAGCGACGGCCATGTGCATTACCTGTCTGTGAATCCTTAGATTCAAACATAAGGATATTGAGTCTGCAGAACAAGCGGCTCTCGACCAGCGGCGGCCTGCAGGAGACAGCGGTACGGCGAACCATGCACTGCGGTGTATCAGTTGCACCGCGTCATCGTCCTTCGCCGGCAAGCCTGGCTCCTACGGGCGATGACCACCCATCAGCCAGATCCCGCTTGCGGGGCGGACCACTAGACTTCACAGGGGGGATGAAGTCTACGCAACTCAACTCAGGAGACCTGTGATGAACAGTGCATCTTGGCTGGCGTTGGTAGTGGCGGCAGGGGCGATTTCGGGCTGCGCGAGCAGAAACGAAATTGTCGATGTCCCTCTCAATGCTACCCCGCAAAACGCAGAGCATATCGCTCGAGCCACCCTCAGCCCGGTGGGCGATCAAACCAGCATCTGGCTCACCGTCGGTGGAGTCCCCCACGACATGGCGGTATCCAGCCGTCTCGACACCGCAATCTACGCAGGCTCGTGCCAGCAATTGGGTGCGCAACCGGCGTACAAGACCCGCCAGGCCAATAGCGTCGACTACCCATCGCTGGCCCCGCGTACGCAGTATTGGGCCCAGGCACCGGTGGCGCTGAGCGACCTGACCAAGGGCGGTTATGCCTTGCTGGTTCGCACTAGCCCGGCAGACGGCAGCCGCGCACTTTTCTGCGGCAACATCAGCGCTGGCTAGGGGCGCATCAGGCAAGCCGTTCGGTACTGTGGCCTGCGCAAGTAGCGCAGGCCATGGCCTGGGTTCAGAAGATTGCGCCGTACCCGGCGGCCATCACGATGAGCGTAAGAAAACAGGCTAACTGAACGAAAAAGAAGCTGAACCGGACTGCCACGAACGCATTGGTTTGCTCATGGCAGACATTCACCAGCGACTGACACACCCGGGCAACCAGGATGACTATCGACAAGTAGTTTACCGTGGGGCCTGCGACGCCAAGGGCGGAAATCACCCACACGATGACGCCAAACACAGGCAGGTTTTCCACGCAGTTGGCGTGTGCCCTTACCCCGCGCCGATACCAATCCTCGCCCTCGAGCCGATCGCTTCGGAAAGAGGCAATCGGCGCATTCGAGAACAGTATCCTGGCCCAGCGATAGACCCCGACGGTGGCCATTAACAGCAGCAACGTCCAGGTCGCGAACCCAAGCAGCATCCACATCGGTATCGTCATGGCGGCCAGCCTCGGTCAATGGCCCATGATGGGTGACAGAGCGGTGTTGATCCGCGACATCTGGGCTGGCGTTGTCATGCGCGTCAGCAGCCGGGCAAAGTGTGGATGCTGCACGCCCGAGATAATGTACTGCCAGCGGTAGGCGTCCAGCATGCAGGCGTTGATGCGTGCTGCCTGGTCGACACTGAATGATCGTGAAGCATGGCGCGTGAAGTACTCGGCATCGGCTGTCGATTGTGCCTGCAGGATGGTGTCGACGGCCGCCACCAGTGCTATCAGGTCGTTCACTGCCTGGTCGCATTCGGCGGGCGACAGTTTTGCGTGCTCGGCCTTCCACTCCAGTTCATCGAGCACGACGTGTCGGCTTTCATCCTTCCAGTGAAACTTGAAGACGTCCTTGAACAGCGGGCACAGCGCTTCGTGCGGGGCGATGCTTTGTGCGTAGTGGGATTGAACGAACAACTCGATATGGCAAGTCAGCGCCAGCACCGACCAGGTGCTGGATGCCAGCACCACCCGCGCCACGTCGTTTGGATCGGCCACTTGACGATATCCCGCCGGCAGATGCGAGCCAATCATCGTCTCAATGCGCCGGAACAGCTCCTGATGCTTGATCTCGTCATTGGAGAAGCGCACCAGCGCTTCGAGTGCAAGCTGATCGTCGAACACATGGGCGCGACCCTGATCGAGCATTTTGGCACTGATAAAGCGCTCGACCAGGCCAAAGAGGTACGCGTAGGTTCGGCCTTGAATCTGGCTGAGCAGGCGCGCCTCGTGCGCGTCGAGAAAGGTCAGGCGGTCGACCAGCGACAGTGAGTCGGGCAGGAATTTGCGCGAGAAGTCGAAATGCCGGTCCTGCAGCAGATCTCGATCGATCTGCCATTCGGCTTTCTTTGATGACCTGACCAGTTGCGCGTAACGGGCGGCGTTGCGCGAATCAGGGGTGGGGAGGGTCGCGAAGGTGTTCATATCGATCTCCGGTTTTCCAGGTCGAGCCACAATGGGGCGGAGCCAATGACCCAGGGTGAAGCCTCTGGGGAGAGTCCTGATCGCTGAGTCCGCGTTGGTGCTAATCTAGGCCTCGCCGTCCGGGTGAAGAATGACCGCTGCGCCTGATTACTTGCTCCAGACTCCGTAAAGGAGGGGTGGCAAATGCTCGATGCGCTTTCCGATGTGTTGCGTGTGATCCGACTGTCTGGAGGGGTGTTCCTCGAGGCAGAGTTCACTGCGCCCTGGTGCATGAGCGGCAGAATTTCTGCCGACGATTGCAAACCGTTCCTGGCAGCACCTCGACATATCATTGCCTCGCATTTTGTAGCGGCGGGGCACATGCAGTTGTGCGTCGACGATGACGCCCCCCTCGACGTGCGGGCAGGCGAATTGATTTTGCTGGCGCGCAATGACGTTCATACCTTTGGCAGCGACCTGGGCGTTGCGCCCCTGTCGGCGCGCGAAGTGATTACGCCGCCGCAAGTCGGTGGCATTTCACGTATCAAGTGCGGCGGGGGCGGCGAGGCCACACAGTTGTTGTGCGGCTTCCTCGGCTCTGAAACCCCCTTCAGTCCGTTGCTTTCATCGCTGCCATCGGTACTCAAACTGGACATGCGCGCCACGGCTTCGGGGGCCTGGATTGAAAGCTCGTTCCGTTTCGCCGTGAGCGAGACCGCGGCAGGACGCGTCGGCTCAACGGCAGTCATTGCCAAACTGTCTGAATTGCTTTTCGTCGAAGCCGTCAGCCAGTATGTAGCGAGCCTGCCGGCCGAGCGGCACGGGTGGTTGGCGGGTTTGCGCGATCCGCATATCGGGCGCGCACTGGCACTGCTCCATGCCCGTCCGACCGAGGGCTGGACCGCTGAAACCCTGGCGCTCGAGGTGGGCATGTCGCGCTCGGTGTTCGCCCAGCGGTTCACCGCATTGGTCGGGCAGCCGCCGATGCAATACCTGACGCTCTGGCGTATGCACGTGGCGGCTCAACACTTGCGGGAAGGGCGGGGAAATGTGGCGCAAATCGGCTTTTCAGTCGGCTACGAATCCGAAGCGGCGTTCAGTCGCGCCTTCAAGCGCCAGTTCGGTACATCGCCCGGCACCTGGCGCAGGCAATCGGCTTGAGTCGGCATTGGGCCAGCAAAACCTTGCCGCACGCCTAGCCGCCTCCCTTCGCGATCAGGCATGATCAGGCTACATGAACCGGGACTCGCTGACCTATGCCCGTTGACCTGCAAGCGCTCTACCCCAAACTGATCCATCTGATGCTGGACACGGTCTTCGTGGTCGACAGGGATAACCAGATCGTATTTGTCAGCGATGCCTGTCAGACGCTGCTCGGTTACCGTGCTGACGAGCTGACCGGCACCCCGATCACCGACTACATGCACCCTGACGACCTGGCGAAAACGCGAGCCTCGATTGTCCGGGTCATGAATGGCCAGCCGCACTTCGATTTTCGCAACCGTTATATCCGCAAGGATGGCGGAGTCGTGCACATCCTGTGGGCGGCCTTCTGGTCCGAGGAGGTGGGGGCGCGGATCGGTGTTGCGCGCAACGTGACGGCCCTCTGGCAGGCGGAGGAGGAATTGCGCTTCCTCGCCCATCATGACCCGCTGACAGGGCTGGCCAACCGGGCGCTGTTCAATGATCGCCTGGACGTCGCCCTGCGCGCGGCACAGCGCCACGACAGCAACCTGGCGTTGCTGTTTTTGGATGTCAATGACTTCAAGGGCATCAACGATGTCCATGGCCATGCAGCGGGCGATCAGGTACTCCGCATGATTGCCCGTCGGCTGCAAGGCTGCGTGCGCGAGACGGACACGGTGGCCCGGATGGGCGGTGATGAATTCACGGTACTGTTGACCGATATCCAGTCCCAGGGCGATGTGTGCGAGAAAGTGGCGCAGATTCTCGCGGTCATGGCCGAGCCACCGGATGCCGACTCTTTCGTACTCACAATGCCGTCCTGCAGTATCGGTATCGCCTGTTATCCCGCGGACGGAGAGGATGCCGATACGCTGCTCAGCCATGCGGACGACGATATGTACCGCATAAAAAGGCAACGTTCCGCGACCGGATGACGAGCCTGGAACACAGCTTCGACGGGTGAACTAGCGCCGTGCCGACAGTTGTTGCGGCGCCAGGAATGCATCGTGGAAATAGTTACGAAACGCTTGCATGGCCGGGCTGAAATCGCGCTCGCGATGCCAGGCCAGGCCTACGCTCATAGGGGTTACCTTGTCGGTGACGGTCAGGGTTTCGATGCGTTTGCCTTCCAGCGACCAGGGACGGTGCACCAGGTCCGAAAGAATCGCCACGCCGCTGCCATTGGCGACCATGCTGCGCACCGCTTCGACTGAACTGGTGCGTATCCGCACGTTTGGCTGCTGGTGCGCATGTTCCCAGTAACGCTTGGCGCTCTGTTCGGCTTCGTCGACGGTCAACAGGATAAAGGGCTCTTGCGCAACGTCAGCCAGGCTGACGGCGGAGCGTTCGAGCAGGGGATGATGGCTGGGCAGCCATAACCGGCGTTCGGAGTTGAAGAGGGTTTCCGAGACGATGTCCGGGTGAGTGAGGTTCGCGGTCAGCACCACCGCCATGTCGAATTTTCCTTCCAGCAGGCCTTGCTCGATGGCCGTGCGCTCTTGTTCGTGAACCTCGATGGCTACGTCCGGGTGCCAGTGTTCAAGCCGTTGCAGATGGTGCGGCAGAAAGTAGCCGATCACCGTGTAGCTCGCGGCCAGACGTAACAGGCCACTGGCGCGGACGTCCGGCAGCGGGCTATTCAGCGCGTCGTCGACGCTGCGCAAAATCACATAGGCACGATTGAGAAAATGCCGCCCGGCATCGGTCAGGCTCATGCCCTGGGCCGAGCGCTGGAACAACAGCGTGCCGAGCATGGCTTCCAGTTCCTTGATCGCGGTAGTCACCGCGGACTGGGAAATGTTCAGGTGAATGGCCGCTTGGGATATTTGCCCGATCTCCGCGGTGGCGACGAAATAGCGGACCTGGCGCAGGGTCAGTGACATGGGCACTCCATTATCTGTTTTTCAGGGTTATCTGTTTTTCAGAAGATGGCCCCTCTGATAATAGATCTTCCCAAGGGGTTGGCGGGAATTTAACGTGGCCTGCATGAAGTCACAAGCGTCAGGAGCAAGCGTCATGCAGGCAGTAGATTTCAATTCGGACATGGGCGAAGGCTTTGGCCCATGGACCATCGGCGATGGCGTTGACAATGAGCTGATGGGCTTCATCAGCACCGCCAACATCGCCACCGGTTTCCACGCCGGCGACCCAAGCACCATGCGCCGCACCGTCGAACGGGCGAAACAGCTGGGCGTGGCCATCGGCGCGCATCCGGGGTTCCGCGACCTGGTCGGCTTCGGCCGCCGGCACATCAATGCACCGGCCCAGGAACTGGTCGACGACATGCTTTACCAGTTGGGTGCACTGCGTGAACTCGCCCGGGTTCAAGGCGTGGCGCTGCAACACATCAAACCTCACGGCGCCCTGTACATGCACCTGGCCCGCGACGAGCAAGCTGCGCGCTTGCTGGTGGAAAATCTCCAGCGCCTGGAGCCGGAGTTGCTGCTGTATTGCATGCCCAACTCAGTGATCTGGCACGTCGCCCGGGAGCTCGGCCAACCGGTGATCCGCGAGTTCTACGCCGACCGCGAGTACGACCTCAGCGGCTCCATCGTCTTTACCCGCAACGTACGTGCCTATGACCCGACCCAAGTGGCGGCGCGGGTGCTGCGTGCCTGCCAGGAAGGTGTGGTGCGCACCGTCGAAGGCGAAGACCTGTCCATCGAATTCGATTCCATCTGTTTGCACAGCGATACACCGGGTGCCCTGGCGTTGGTCGAGGCCACACGCAAGGCGCTCGATGACGCGGGGATCAAGGTTCGCGCACCGCGCTAAGCCCGAAATCACAACGAAACACCAGGCACAGAGACGCCAGGGTTCAAATACCGATCCATTTTTATGCCTGCCTTTCTACAACTATTCCAAGAGGAACAGACATGGCCGAACAAACCGTTATTACCCCGTTGCCGGGCACCTTCTACCGTAAAGCCACACCGGACTCGCCGAACTACGTCGAGCCGGGCGCAGAGGTCAGCGCCGACACCGTGATTGGCCTGATCGAGGTCATGAAGCAGTTTTCCGAACTGACCGCCGGGACGGCCGGTCGCCTCAGTGCCTTCCTGGTCGAAGACGGTGATCCGGTGGAGCCGGGTCAGGTCATCGCAACGCTCGATGGCCGTTGAGGGTAGGGGGCGATCATGACTCAAGGTATTCGTAAATTACTCATCGCCAACCGTGGCGAAATCGCTGTGCGGATTATCCGCGCCGCCAAAGCGCTGGGGATTCCCACCGTTGCCGCCTGCAGCGAAGCGGACGTCGACTCCCAGGCAGCGCGCATGGCCGACGAGGTGCATATCCTCGGCCCCGCCCGCGCGGACAAGAGTTACCTGAACGTCGAGGCATTGCTCGGCGCCTTGAAAGCCACCGGCGCCAATGCGGTACACCCCGGTTACGGTTTTCTCTCGGAGAACGCCGATTTTGCGCAAGCGGTTGTCGCCGCCGGCGCGATCTTCGTCGGGCCCGGCGCCGAGACGATCCGGCGCATGGGCGACAAGGCCGAAGCCCGGCGCACCGCGCAAGCGGCTGGCGTGCCGGTGGTGCCCGGTTCCCCCGGTGAGCTGTTCGACGTCGAGTCGGCGCTCAAGGCTGCCGAATCCGTAGGCTTCCCGTTGCTGATCAAGGCTTCGGCCGGTGGTGGCGGACGTGGTATTCGCCTGGCGGAAAACGCCCGGCAACTGAGCGAAGAGTTTCCCCGTTCCCAGCGCGAAGCCCAGGCCGCATTCGGTAACGGTGCGGTGTATCTGGAACGGTTTATCGGCAAGGCCCGGCACATCGAAGTGCAGGTGTTGGGCGATGGCCAGCACGCGGTGCACCTGTTCGAGCGCGAGTGCTCGCTGCAACGTCGGCGCCAGAAGATCTTCGAAGAGGCACCGTCGCCAGTGCTCAACGCCAAACAGCGTGAGACGCTCTGCGCCAGTGCCGTTCGCCTGACTGAAGCCCTTGGCTACAAGGGCGCCGGCACCCTGGAGTATTTATACGACGACGCCACCGGCGAGTTTTTCTTTATCGAGATGAACACGCGGATCCAGGTGGAACACCCGGTCAGCGAACTCATTACCGGTATCGATCTGGTCCAGGCCATGTTGCGCATTGCCGGTGGCGAGCCGCTGGGCTTCAAGCAAAGCGACATCCAGCTCAATGGCGCCGCCTTGCAGATGCGCCTGAATGCCGAAGACCCGGCGCGGGATTTCTTCCCCAGCCCGGGTCTGGTCGAATCGCTGATCTGGCCACAAGGGGAGGGTGTGCGGGTCGACAGCCACCTCTACCAAGGCTACCGCGTGCCGCCGTACTATGATTCGCTGTTGGCCAAGCTGATCGTGCATGGCCGTGACCGCAACGAAGCGTTGGCCCGTGCGCGAGTCGCGGTCGCGCAGACCACGCTCACCGGCATGGCCAGCACCTTGTCGCTGCACGGTGAGCTCCTGGAACAACCGTGGCTGCACAGCGCCGACTTCCACACCGGCACCCTGGAAACCTGGCTGGCCGAGCGCCGCAGCGGAGGTGAAGCATGAGTACCGCAATCCGCTACAGCTTTGGCGCCGACGAGCATTTGTTCGCCGAAGTCAGCGACAGCATGTCCCTTGAAGCGTTTTTCAAGGGCATGGCCGTGACCCGCGCCGTGGAGCGACTGGCGCTGGATGGCGTGCTCGATGTATGCCTGGCCAATGCCTCGTTCCAGATCCGTTTCGACCCGGACCGTATCGCGCCTCAGACCTTGCTCGAAGCGGTAAAAGGCGCAGAAGCCGAGGCCGTGGCCGAACGGACGTTGCAGACCCGGATCATCGAGATTCCGGTGCTCTATAACGATCCCTGGACCCATGAAACCTTGATGCGATTTCGTGATCGCCACCAGGACCCGAGTGCGACAGACCTGGAATACGCGGCGCGGATCAATGGCCTGGCGGACGTCGAGGCGTTCATCGCCGCCCACAGTGGCGCGCCATGGTTTGTCTCGATGGTCGGTTTTGTCGCGGGATTGCCGTTCATGTTCCAGATGGTCGAGCGCGAGCGTCAGTTGCAGGTGCCCAAGTACCTGCGGCCGCGCACCGATACACCCAAGTTGACCCTGGGTCATGGCGGATGCTTCGGCTGCATCTACTCCGTGCGCGGCGCCGGTGGTTATCAGATGTTCGGCGTCACGCCGGCGCCGATCTACGACCCGCAGCAGAACCTGGCCTACCTCAAGGAGCACATGGTGTTCTTCCGCCCGGGCGATATCGTGCAATTCAAGCCGATGGACCGTGAGGCCTATGACGTTGCCGTGGCCGAAGTGGAAGCCGGACGTTTCGATCTGCGGATTCGTCCGGTGGAGTTTTCCCTGGATGCTTTCCTGGCTGACCCCGTCGGCTATCCCAAGTCGCTGCAGGAGGTGCTGGCATGATCAAGGTACTCAAACCCGGTCTGGCGACCTCGGTACAGGACCTGGGCCGCGAAGGCTACTACCACCTCGGCATTCCGCCTTCCGGGGCGCTCGACCAATACGCATTGAGCGCAGCCAACCAGTTGGTCGGCAATCCGGCGGGGGCGGCGGCGCTTGAATGCACGTTGCTCGGCCCGGAACTGGAATTTGCGCAAGACGCGTTGGTGGCCGTGTGCGGTGCGCACATGACGCCAAAGGTCGACGGCGTAGACATGCACCTGGACACCGCGTTCTCGGTCAAGGCCGGGCAAGTGTTGCGCTTCGATTTTCCCAAGGCCGGCGCACGGGCTTATCTGGCAGTGGCCGGCGGCATTGATGTGCCGGTGGTCCTCGGCAGTCGTTCCACCTACGCGCTGGGCGCCCTTGGTGGCTTCCAGGGCCGTCGCCTGATTGCCGGGGACGAATTGCCGGTAGGTGTTGCCAGCGGCAAGGGCCGCGCCGGGGCCAGTTTGCCAATGGCGTTGCGCCAATCCCTGGGTGGCGAAATCACCCTGCGCGTGGTGCCAGGGCTGTACTACGACCGGTTGACCCCTGCGGCGGCGGACAGTTTTTTCGCCGAGGCCTGGACCGTCGGCTCGGAAGCGGACCGTATTGGCTATCGCTTCAAGGGCGGCAGCCCGCTGAGCTTTCAGCCGCGCGAGCAACCCTTCGGCGCCGGCTCCGATCCGTCGAACATCGTCGACAGTTGCTACCCGATCGGCTCGATCCAGGTTCCCGCCGGGCTCGAACCCATCGTGCTGCACCGTGATGCGGTGTCCGGTGGTGGCTACGCGATGATCGGTACGGTGATCAGCGCCGACCTCGACCTGATCGGCCAGATGCAACCCAACCAGAAAGCCCGATTCGTGGCGGTGACCCTCGAAGAAGCGCTGGAAGCGCGACGTTCCTATAAGAAAAAACTCAGCTGCCTGAGCAAGCTGTTCCCTTCCTGACGCTGCCCGTCGCACTGCGCGGGTAAAGCCAAACGGCAAGCCAACGCCGCACCACGGTGCGGTGGCGGCTGCCCGCGCTTCAACCTTTGACTGGTTCTGGAGTTCACGCATATGGCTGCTTTATCGCAATCGAGTCAAACCGGGCAGGACCCGGCCAATCACCCCGTTCCACCTCAAGCCCGCATGGGCCGACTGTCCCTGACCATGGCCTGGTGGGCGGTGTGCAGTGCGATGTTCTACATCGTGGTGGGCGCTTCCCTGGCGCTGTCTTATGGCGCGCGCAATGCGCTGATCGGCATGGTCCTGTCGGTGATCAGTTATGGATTGGTCAACAGTGTGCTCAGTCGCTTCGCGATTCGCAGCGGCTTGTCGGTGGCACTGTTTTCACGCTTGCTGTTCGGCAGCACCGGGGCATGCCTGGCCACCTTGATCTTCTTTTCCACGGCGATCTATTACGCGGTGTTCGAAGGTTCGGTGATCGCCGTGGCGCTCAATCACCTGTACCCGGAACTGGTCTATCCACTGGCCGCGTTGCTGGTGGTGCTGTACAGCGTGCCGATGATCCTGGGCAGCGTGCAGCATTGGCTGGACAAGCTCAATGGCGTGCTGTTGCCGGTCTACCTGGGCGGCTTGCTGGTGGCGGTGGGGCTGTCGATCAGCCGGTATGGCTACCAGCCGCAATGGCTGGATTTCGGCCCGGCAACCCCCAGCGCCTTCGGCTGGTGGGACTGCTTTGTCGCCTACATGGGCGTTTGGGTGCTGATGCTGTTCACCTTCGACTACGCCCGGTTTGGCAAGGAAGAAGACGCCGGGTATCACGGTCGCTGGAACTTCGGCATGCCGTTCTACGCGGTGACGTTTTTGCTCAACGGCGCAGCGGGCATCTATCTGGTCAGCAGCATTCCCCATGAAGGCGCGTTGAACGAAGTGTCGGTGGTCATGGCGATCCTGCAGTTGATGGGCCTGTGGGGGCTATTTTTTGTCTGGGCCACGCAAACCCGCATCAATACCGCCAATTACTACCTGGCGACGCTCAACATGCAGGCCTTCTTCGCCCGTTTCGGAGTGCGCGGTGCGTACTGGGCATGGGCCCTGGCGGTGGGGGTGATCGTGTACGGCTTGATGCTCGCCGATGTGTTTGCCTATTTGCTCAAGGCGTTGGCCTACCAGGGCATTTTCGTGGTGGCCTGGGTCGGCGTGGCGTTGGCGCAGATTCTTTATGGGCGCAGTGACGTGGCGGCGCTGGAACGCGTGGCTGCATTCAACCCGGTGGGCCTGACGGCGTGGTTTGGCGCCACGGCAGCGGGACTCGCCCTGATGTATGGCGGTGGTGGCCTGGGCAGCTTTTCTGCTCCCTCGACCGTGGTCCTGGCGTTTGTGTTGCAGGCCGGTTTGTCACGTCGAAGCCGGTTGCGCCTGCAGGTGGCGCAGTAGAGGAGTCGTCGTATATCTCGCTACGGGTGCCTTGTCCTTACGGCACCCGCGGCAACAGCTAGCGGGTCATGACAGGCGCGATTCGCCTGTCGCGCGGTTCAAGTACCCGGCAGCAACGCCGATGCGCGAGAATACCAGCCAGGCAAACAGCAGCACGCTCACGCCAATCAGGATCGATGCGACGCCAATCAGTGGCTCGATCGACGCGAAGCCCTTCAGCCGCAGGGTCAGCGCGCCGAGCATTACCGGCACGCCCAGGTTGTACGTCCAGAACTGCACTGCAGCCGCGCGACCTTCGGTCATGCTCGGGTGCAATGCGCCGATGACGCCGAACAGTGCCATCGATACCCATCCCAACAGATTGATGTGGGCATGTACGGCGAAGAGCGAGTGGTCGCCAGAGGCACCCATCGTCACCCCCAGCATCACGCCAATGGCAAAGTAGAGTGCAGCAAGTCGAAACCAGGTCCGCGAACGGGGAGTGTGATTCATGGCATTCACCTCAAGCGCCCTGAGGCGCGCTCAGTTGCTGGAAAATCCCTGAAATCGTGATGCCCGCAGATGCCGTGCACAGGGGCGGTGGCAGATCCGGTGCCGTACGTCTATTATGAGACTCATGTCTCATTACAAGACAAGGTATCATTTATTCCATGTCCAATCCCAAGTCAAGCCCGTCGATCGGTGAGGGTCATGCACAAGGTCGCGTCAACCAGAAACTGCGCACCCGCCAGGCGCTGATCGAGGCCGCCATCGCCTTGCGCGATGAAGGTCATCAGCCCACGGTGGCGCAAGCGGCTGAGCGCGCCAGGGTGTCGCGCGCCACGGCTTATCGCTACTTTCCCACGGTCGAGGCGTTGATCAGCGAGACAGCGGCCGATCGTGACATGCCGCCACTGGAACGCATGTGGCAGCCGGGTGACGATCCGGTCAAGGGTATGGGCCTGGCGGCGAACGCGTTGAACAAACTGCTGATCGGCGACGAGATCGGCCTGCACGTGATGGAGCGCTCGTTCATGACCGTGTGGCTCGAAAGCGAGTCCCACGAGCCCCTGCGACCGGGACGACGCCTGAGCTACATCGAGCCGATTGTCGACTCGATGAAAGACGTGTTGTCACCCAAAGCGCGCAAGCGCCTGAAGCAGGCGCTGTCGATCGTCATGGGCACAGAGGCATTGATTGCCGTGCGCGATATCGGTGGCGCGAGTATCGAAGAATCACTCGCTACTACCGCCTGGGCAGCGCGGGCGCTGGTTCGCCAGGCGCTGGATGAGGATGAAAAAAAACGTCGAAAGCGAGGCTGACGACGTTGACCCGCTACTGATTGATCGTTCCCACGCGCCGCAAAGGAATGCATCCCGTGACGCTCCGCGTCACCATTGCGCGGATCCGAGTCTTGCGTTGCTGGCGGAACGCGGAGCGTCCCTGGCGGCATTCCTTTGCTGCGCGTGGGAACGATCAACGGGAGGGAGCGCCCGTCAATCCGCCTTCTCATCATCGGCCGGCACTTCAGTCCAGCTGTCATCCGGATCAAAGTGTTTCATCGCCTGCGCCAACTTTTCGCTACCAGGCCCCAGGTCTTTTTCGAAGACCTGTCCATCATGGCTGATCATGAAGCTCATCACCCCGGTTTCACCGTACTTCGCCGGCCAGGCGATCAGTGCAAAGCCTCGGCTCATCTTGTCCCCGATGAGGTAGCTGTAGGCCCCGCCCGGTGCGGAAGGGCCCTGGCCCAGCAGGATGCGGAAGCGGTAACCGTGCCAGGGCTCGCCGGCAATGGTCTTGCCAAACTCGGGACCTAACGGGCTGATCTGCCCGCTATCGTCGTCCGCCCAATAGAGTCCGTCATGCTTGCCCGGGGTGCTGAAGATTTTCTGCGCATACTCGAGTGCGCCGTCACCGTCACGATCCACCGAGGCATAGTCCATCTGGGCATCGTGATAAGCCAGCGCCGATTGCACCGCGGCCAGCTCGTTGCGGCCAATCTGCCGTGTGCGAAGCTCGGCACTGCCGGCCTTGATGTCGAAGCGCCAACCCTTCGCGTCTTTAACGATGGGGATGGGCAGAGTCCAGTGCTCACTGCCCACCGACAGGATCGCCTTGTTGTCGCCGGTTTTTTCGATCTTATGCTGCTCGTGGTATTGCTTCAAAAACGCCTCCACGTCTTCGCGTTCCGCGCCGTCGCGAGGGATGAAACTGCGCCAGTCTTCACCCAGCAACTCGGCCAGGCGTTTCTGATCGGCATTTTTCGTACCCAATGCTTCGACAAACGCTTCAGCGGCCTTTTCCGGCGTTGCAAATTCCTGCTGCGCCGTCGCCATGCACGACCAGGCCAGAGCGACTGTGAGCGCCAGGGCATGCATAAGCACGCCCTTGCGTGCCTTTACTCGAAGATGGTTATTCAACGGCGGCCCCCCCTTGAACGCGCTGCGCCGGATGGCCGACTGATCTGATGGCCGGCTGCCCGCGAGGCGTTGGGGCGCTGGAAGGAAGCCTGGCTGGCTCGGCCACGATTGGCTTGCAGGTTGGCTTGTGACGGCGAACGCGCGCCGGCGAAGGCATTGTTGCGGGCACTGCCTCTATTGACGGCCGGTGTGGCCTGGCGGTTTTGCGCCGCCTGGCGCACCTGCGAGTTGCCCTGAGCGCGTTGACTCGCCTGGTTCCTGGGCTGCTGATTCCTCGGTTGCTGATTCTCCCGGGTGTTTCTGGCAGTGCCCTGGCTGCGGTCAGCCGCCCTCGGCCTATCGGCCGCATTTGATCTATCGGCCGCCCTCGGTCTGTCTGCGCCGGCCTGCATCCGATTGCTTGCCGAGGCCCTGGACTGGGCTTCGCGCGCCCGATCACGGGCCTCAAGGTTGCTGGTGGCAGGTCGTTCGATACCGTGCCGGTCCATCGAGCTACGGGCATTTTCACGCGCCTGGGCGCGCTGGGCATTATCCCCTCGATAGGCCTGGCGCTGACTGGCTCCGCCCAGTTGCCGGCCATACTGTTCGCGGCTCCTGTTGTCCCGATAGGGCACGCCATTGCGATGCGCGGCGTTATGCTGCCACTTGTTCTGATTGTTGCTGATTCGGTTGTTGGCATTGATGTTGTTGTAGCGATTGACGTCGATGTCGACGTCGTTGTTGCCCCAGTCACATTCACCCCACAACGCACCGACGATGGCCACACCGGTACCAAACGCCAGCCCGGCCATCAGCGCCTGGCCGGGATAATAGGCGGGCGGCGGTGGATAGTAGGCAGGTGGCGACGCCGGATAGGCCCAGGTGCCGTAGGTGGTTGTCGGGTTATAGGTGGGCACATACACAACCTGCGGATCGGACGGTTGAATGATGATGGTGGAGCTGCTGCTGGCGGGGGCCTGGGCCGGTGCCTGCGTTGTGGTCGGTGCGGGTGCCGCTGGCGCAGCGTTCTGGATCGTTACGTTCTGATATTGGTTGCTCTGCAGGTTACCGGCTGCCTGGGCCTGGCGACGCAAGCGTTGCACGCCATTCATGAGGTCGTCGGGCTGCGCCAGGAAGGCGTCACCCAGGCGTTGGACCCAGACCGGATCCTGCCCCAGCGTTGCCAAGACCTGCGGGAAGGCAACCAGCGCCTGCACACTCGGGTCCCAGGGCTGGCTCGCCACTTGCTTGACCGCTTCATCGCCCTTGGCGTCCGGGTGAGCCTTCGACCAGGTAACCGCCTCGGCGACTTCCCCGGGATAGGTGGACGCCATCAATACCTGTGCCAGCAGCGGGTCCGGGTAGAGCGCGATGGGCGCGAGCATTTGATCCAGCTGTTCCTGGGTAAATACCGGGTCTTTGGCGGGCACCGTGGCCGCTGCCGTATTGGCAGGGCTGGCTGTCGGGGTGGGGGCTGTATCCGCCGCCTGCGCCACGAGGGGCGGGCTGCTCAGAAAAAACATCGCTGACAACACGTAGAAAAATGGAGTACGCATCACAGCTCCCTGTGGTCAGGCAGATTTGAAATGAGTGGATCAATGCCAGGTAAATGCAAACCGACTGTGCAAACCCGGACCTCAACTTCGACGCCGTCCATTGATAGTAGCAAACATAAAAATTCTGCCCGAAATACCTTCGGTTCCCGGACCAATAGCAGTCGATGGATGCCGCTCAGTGCAGTGAACACGAAAAAGCCCGGCTGATCAGGCCGGGCTTTTTGCGGGTGCGGTGCAGCGATGGGGTCAGGCGACAGTGTTGCCTTGCAGGCGGTCGGAGCCATCGGCGGCGACGGTGTTGCCTTGCAGGCGGTCGGAGCCATCGGCGGCGACGGTGTTGCCTTGCAGGCGGTCGGAGCCATCGGCAGCGACGGTGTTGCCTTGCAGGCGGTCGGAGCCATCGGCGGCGACGGTGTTGCCTTGCAGGCGGTCGGAGCCATCGGCGGCGACGGTGTTGCCTTGCAGGCGGTCCGAACCATCGGCAACGACGCGATTCTCGATCAAGCGATCCGAACCACCCTCTGCCACCCGGCTTTCAATCAGACGATCCGAGCCACCTTCAGCGACAACAGGCTGAACAGAGGTAGCGGCAAAAGCGTTAACTGCGAAAACCGAGAAAGCGATGCTGAGGAGGGTTTGGCGTTTCATGATCGTGTGCTCCAGGGTGTAGTTGGTTGGTATGGAGCTGATGTTACGCCGTGGAGTTTTTAAGAGAATTTCATTGACGTGATGGTGAACATCGACGCTATTGATAGGGCCAGCGCGAGCCCCCTGGTCAGCGTGATGATATGGCACGGAGCATTGATTACATTGCGTATCAACTGTAATGCGCGATCACACCGTTATCATCAATGCCAATCGCCCATAGAGTCAGCCTGACGATTTTGTTTATGGCGTAGTCAAGGTGCCTCTCATGGTTCACATTATGAAAACAACTGCCCTGGCAGCACTTCTTGTCGCAAGTGCAGCCATGCCGCACGTTCAGGCACAACCCTTGCCACTGGATAAAACCGCTGCCTTGCGTAATGAAGACGTGGAATGGCGCAGCTTCCCCGCCTTCCCCAAAGAGGTAAAACTGGCTGTTATCGCCGGCGACCCGAGCAAGCCAGCACCCTATGTGGTACGAGTCAAAGTGCCCAACGGCATTCGATTAATGCCCCATACTCATCCTGAAGATCGTATCTACACCGTCATGTCCGGTGTTTTCTATATTGGCTTCGGAACGGTTTTCGATCCGGACAAACTGGTTGCCTACGGGCCGGGCAGCGTCGTGATACTCCCGGCCAATACGCCGCATTTCCATTGGGCAAAATCAGGAGAGTACATCTCGCAGGTCTACGGGACGGGGCCGTTGGGGCTTGAGTATGTGGACAGCCGTGACGATCCTCGCTAATCCTGTAGGAGCCGGCTTGCTGGCGATCGCGTACGTGCAGTCGACACTAATGTCGCCTGATGAACTGCGATCGCCAGCAAGCCGGCTCCTACAGCGCATATCCAGGTTGCAAGGGGTTGGACATGCAAAGCACGGGGATCAGGTCTGGGGCAAGTTTACAGTGTTATCGTCAACGACCATCGCGAGCATGCTCGCTCCTACATGCTAATGCCCGATCCTCCCAATTCTTTCGGTACATCCTTGAACTTCGGTAATCCATCTTCAATACGCAACACCGACTCCTGATAATGCACATGAACCCCTGGCGTGTACTCAAGATCCGGGATGAGCGCAGCATACACATCGATGAGTCCCATCCCCGGGTGCTCGGTGAAGAGATGTCCGCCGCACGTCTTGCACCACTTGCGGTAACTCTGTGGTGTCTTGTTGTAGGTGCCGATGTTGTCGGCGCCCCGAGTCACTTGCACCGCCTCCGGTTTCCACAGGGTGAAGGCATTGACCGGCCCCGCCGACCAGTGCCGGCACGACTCGCAATGGCAATAGCCCATCGCGGCCGGCTCACCGCTGACGGTGAACTCGACTGCACCGCAAAAACAACTGCCTTTGTAAGACTGTTCAATGTTCATGGCATGACTCCTTGATCAATGGTCAGGCTATAGCTCGCACAAACGTTACCTGTCTTCACCCGTCGATGTAGCGCACCGCTGTCGCCGGCGTGCGTCGCACCTGCAGGTCGAAAATGTCCGGGCGTGCATAGTGCCCGGTGACGTCGAGCGCCCGCCGTGCAGGGGCCACGAGTGAGACGTCGATGTCCGCATACAGAATGCCTGCCTCTCGGTGCAATGGGCCGGCCACGATCCGGCCTTGGGGATTGACCACTACCGAGTCGCCGTCGTTGATCCATTCGTCTGGATCGGCAAACAGTTGCGCACGGGACGGGAAGTCGTCAGGGACGTCGCTGCCGCGCAGTGCGGTGCCACTGCCAAGCACCCAGCAGCGGCCTTCGAGGGCAATGTGACGCATCGTACTGATCCAGCCCTCGCCAGTGTCGTAAGTGGGCGCGACATAGATTTCCACCCCTTGGGCATACAGCGCGTAGCGCGCCAGCGGCATGTAGTTTTCCCAGCAGATGAGCGCTCCCACGCGGCCGACGGGTGTATCCACCGCGCGCAACCCGGACGCATCACCAAAGCCATGCACCATGCGCTCGGGATTGGTGGGCATCAGTTTGCGGTGTCGGTTGAGCACGGCGCCGTTCACGCCGATAACGACTACGCTGTTATAGAGCGTGCCCCCTCCATTGCGCCGGTCGCATTCATTGATGCCGCACACGATCGTCACCGCGTGAATCCTGGCCGCCTCGCACAATTGGCACAGGTCACCGTTCACAATATCAACGGCATTGGCCAGCAGCCGCGTATGCAACTGGCCGATGACAGCGCCGTCCTTTCCCGCCGCCAGCCGCCAGATCCACGACGGGTAACCTGGAATGAACGATTCGGGCAGAACAATCAGCGAAGCTCCCGCCGTCGCGGCCTCAGAGACCGATTGCACGGCCCGGGCGATCGTCGCACTGCGATCGAGCAGCACGGGCGGGCGCTGAATAATGGCGATCTTGGTCATGATGTTCTCCTGGGGCGGTTGGCTGTCGGAGACTTGAGCGTGCGCGTGGCGAAGTCGCGGGGCTAGTTCAATATCTGAAGCGTTGCAGCGATGGGAGTGCAGGCAATGAACGAAAGCTACGGTCAGTTCTGCACGGTCGCGCGCGGTGCCGAGGCACTGTGCGAGCGCTGGACACCCTTGGTCGTGCGCGAACTGTTGTGCGGCAGCAAACGCTTCAATGAACTGCACCGCGGCGTCCCCCGGATGTCCACCGGCTTGCTGGCACAGCGGCTGCGCCATCTGGAAGAAATCGGCGTGGTGCATCGCACCGCGGTTGGCAAAGTCTGGGAGTACAGCCTGACCGAGGCGGGCGAGGAATTGCGCCCCATCATCATGGCGCTGGGGCATTGGGGCGCGCGCTGGATCGGCAGTCGCCTGCGCGATGACCAGCTCGACGCGGGCCTGCTCATGTGGGACGTGCGCCGGTTCGTGCGTCTCGAGACGTTTCCGTCCCGGCCGGTGGTTATCCAGTTCAAGTTTCGCGATGCGCGGTCCGGCGAGCAAGCGTGGTGGCTGGTGGTCGAGGAGGGTGTGGCAGACCTGTGCCGCGACGACCCCGGGCGTGAGTTGACGCTCGTTGTGGATTCAAGCGTGCGTGCCTTGACCGAGGTATGGGCGGGCGACCGCACACCGCGGGAGGTGCTTGAGTCGCGAGAGCTGCGTGTGGATGGCGCAGCGCAGGATGCGCAAAACCTGTGGCGCTGGCTGGGTACGAGCGCGTTTGCCAGTACCCGGAGCTCGGCGCGTTAGCCGTTCAAGTAAAACGAGCGGCTACAGCCCACTGAACATCCCGATAATCACGGCATTGACCAGGTCAATGAAGAATCCGCACACCAGCGGCACGATCAGAAAGGCCTGGTGAGCCGCACCGTACTTCTGGGTCACGGTCGTCATATTGACGATGGCTGTCGCGGTGGAACCCAGCGCAATACCACCGAAGCCTGAAGCGATCACGCTGGCTTCGTAATTGCGGCCCATGAAGCGAAAGACCAGAAAATACGTATAGAGCACGGTCAACAGGATCTGCAGGGTCAATGCGCAGGCAATGAATAGCAGCGCGCCGCTGAGCTGCCACAACTGCAAGCCCATCAACGCCATGGTCAGGAACATGCCCAGGCAGACATCGGAAATCAGCGACAGGCCCTGGCTGGCGCCGCTCCAGGATTTCAGGCGCTGCTCGCCGATCAGCCCCCGGACGAGGTGGTGAATGACGATACCGGCGAACAGACAACTGACGAACTTGGGCAGGGTGATCCCGCTGTCGACCAGCAGCAGGTTGAGCCCATAACCGAGCATCAAGGTCAAATTGAGCCACATCCACGCCCAGAGCACGTCGTAGTAGTCCAATGGCTTGCTTTGCTGTTGTTCGAGGATGCCGATTTCCAGCGCCGCATCCCCGGATGGCGTCAGTTGATGGCGACGGATCAGGCGGTTGGCGATAGGGCCGCCGATCACACAAGCGGCAATCAGGCCAACGGTGTTGCTGGCGATCCCCAATTCGTGCGCGTTCTGGATGCCCAGCCTTTCGACGAACAGCGGTGCCCAGGCCAGGGTCGTGCCGACCCCTCCGGTGAGGGAAATCGAGCCCACCATCAGGCCAGCCTTGGGATCAAGCCCGAAAACCTCGGCCATGCCCATGCCCAGCGCGTTCTGCAGGAAAATGAACACCGCAGCGAGCACCAGCAGGATCAGCAGTGGTCGCCCACCCTTGATCAGCTGGCGCATGTCCGACCTCAAGCCGATACCGGCAAAGAAATAGAGCAGCATGGTGTCGCGAACTTGTAGATCGAACTCGACCTGGATGTTGAGACCGAAGTACAACAGACTCGTGACCGCCGCACACACAAAGCCGCCGACCACCGATTCTGGAATACAGTATTGACGCAGCAAGGTGCTGTGCTGGACCAGCGTCTTGCCCAGGAAGAGCAGCAGGATGGCCAGGGTGAAGCTCACCAGTCCATGAACAGCGAAGAGTTGGGCGGTCATCTATAGCCTATTGAAAAACCTCAAAAAAATATTATCCAGTGTCGATCGCACGGTTTTGCGACCTGGATCAATGAAAGTACAGATCGCCGATGAATCCGGATGCGGTCAAGGCCCGGGTTCGGCGAAGTGAGTCAAGCACCTGATCCCGGAACACGCAATCGCCGGAGCAGGGGAGCGTACCCTTGAGACTGACCTGGAGCCTTGCATGAAAGTTGGCGTGATCTCCGATACCCATGGCCAGCTCCGCAACGAAGCACTCGCGGCGTTGCAGGGCTGTGAACGAATCATTCATGCCGGCGACATCGGAAAGCCGCAAGTACTCGAACAACTGGCGTTGATTGCGCCACTGCATGTCGTGCGCGGGAACAATGACCTGGCAGCTGCGTGGGCGGAACATCTCGCCGACCACCTGAGTTTCGAACTTGAGGGATGGCAGACGTTGCTGGTGCATGACATTGCCGATGCACCGGCAGTGCTGGCGCCAGGCACGAGGCTGGTGATTACCGGGCATTCCCACAAGCCGTGCATTGAGTGGCGCGGTGAACGGCTGTACCTCAATCCAGGCAGTGCAGGGCCGCGACGGTTCAAGTTACCGGTGACATTGGCGTTGCTTGACGTGCAAGAGGGGTCGATTGAACCGCGTCTGGTTTCGTTGCTGGAGTGTGGGTTTTCTTAGAGGCGGGTGTTGCATGTCTTTGATAAAGAGGGCAACAAGCAAGGCTGAATTGAGGGGGTAGAGGGGGCAATGGAATGCCCCATTTAAAAATCTTCTGCCTCGGGCGCCCGAAAGGCCTTGCTGTAGAAACCGGACTGGTCGAAACAGCAGACCTGCTTCTTGCCGGATGCAAGCATATCGCAGGCATCACCTATTCGTTTTGCGCGCGTCTTGAGTTGCTTGGCTGAAGTAATCCAGTGTATCCAGTCTACCCGTGCGAGGGTCGTCGTATTCTTCCAGACTTCATGAGCCTGTGGAGTGGATGCCAGTGCCTCCTGAAAATCTGCGGGGATCTCAGGCTCGGGTTCCTTTTTCACGGGGGTCAGCTCGAGGGTGACGACATCCCCAACGGCCGCGCCTGCGGCTGCGAGTAGCTCGCCACTGACCTGCAACCAATGGCTCAACTGACCGTCCGGCTCAAGGGTTGCCTGGAAAGGGTGCCCATTGATTGTGCCTTCAACGGTCGTCCTACCTCGCCTCGGAAGTAGTTCACTCACTTCTCTTGGCAGCACTACGAACGCCCACGACGTATCATTACCAGGCTTTGTCGGACGAAGAAGTTTTGCTTCGAATCGGGATTTCATCATCACGGCCTCCTTACCGCAAAGTCTAAGTTCGCACCTGGTGGCCCATATCAGCGGTTATTGCGCAAGATGAAGAAATTCAAAGCGCCGGCCAGGCAAAGCCACACTAGATATGGAAACAGGATCAAGCCGGTGATGACATCAAGCCGCAAAGCCAGAACCACCATTACAGCGACCACAAGCCAAAGCAGCGTGAGGATCACCATGCTGGCGAGAATACGTTGAGCGCCGAAAAACACCGGCGTCCACAGCGTATTCAGTGCAATCTGCGCGGCCCACAAAGCCAGCACTACCTGACTATCAGGTATCTGGGTCAGGCGATACCCAGCCCAGGCGAGCAACAGGTAAATAGTCGTCCAGGCGACTGGAAACAGCCAGTTGGGCGGCGTGAAACCGGGTTTGGCGAGAGATTCGTACCACTGGCCCGGTTGGAAAAAAATGCCTGTGCTGGCCGCAGCCCCGCAGGCCAGGAGAAAAATGTAAAAAGTCATCACTATTCCTTTGTGGAGTTCCGTGTCTTGAGTTGCGAAGGCATGTCCGCAGCATTAAGTAGAAGACGCTTTGTGAAGAGAATAGTTTGGGTTTGCGGATGGCATTTTTCTGCTGACCGAAAGTGAGCCAATAATCACGATTTTTCAGCATTACCGAGGTGTGTTTATGAACAACGTCAAAAAGGTGGTCATCGAGGACTGGGAGGGTGATGGCTGCATTCGTATCCCAGATGAGACATTGCAGGAGATGGGAGTCGACGTCGGAGACACCCTCTACCTGATCGAAGAGTATGTGGGTACGACTCGCTGTGTCGTGCTCAGTAAGACCCCACGAGTCGCTGATCGCACCGATGAGCTGGTCAGGTATTGGAGTGAAAACTAGAGTGCCTGGACTATCTGGTCCTCACAATGTCCTTCGCTTATGAGCAAACGAGTAAGGCGGTTTTGCAAAAAAATCTGAAAAACTGACGACCAACGGGTGCCTTCTAATCGTAACTATAGGTATTTAATAAGTTTTTTTGAGTTCGTGCTTGACGCCCCAGCAGTAAAAAACGTTTAATTGCGCCGCGGCCCAGATAGCTCAGTCGGTAGAGCAGGGGATTGAAAATCCCCGTGTCGGCGGTTCGATTCCGTCTCTGGGCACCACCTTTCGCTTTCAGGTGGCTTCAACACCACCCGAAACACCCCAAGAAACCCGCCTTGTGCGGGTTTTTTGTTATCTGCGTTTTTTATTTACTCCGCCGCCTGCGCCCGCAAGCGCCGCCCAATCACGTCCATCAAGTCACAACCATCACGCAACGGAATCGCCAGCAGCTTGGAAAAGTCCGACAATACCACCGTATCGCAACCAATCTCGGCGCGAAAGGCGATGTTCTCCAGTACCTGCGTCACCGTGCGAATGCGGTAATCCGCCATGGCTTGCAGAACGTCGAGTGGGGCTTGGGTGTCGATGAGCAGGGAGGCCGGGATCAGGTCGATTCCGGTGAGGGGCATATATCGATTCATTTGAAGATCTCTGTTTGATTGGCTCAAGGCCGTCACTCAGTCGTCGCCAAACGAATGGGTGGCAGCTGTGCGCAGGTTGGCGAACCGGCACAGAGAAAACCGGCAGACCCGAAAGTCTCCCGCGCACAGCCGCCATAACAGCGGCTTTGCGGGTGCGATGATACCTGCAATGAAGCGGATAGCCTTCGCATTCTCTGTGATCAGGTCGCCAAACCTGAATCGCCATTTGGGCGACGAGGCTGACTATAAACCCCAGAGGATCAACGCGGTAGGTGAGGTATTCCGAGCTTTATGTAGGACCTGCGACGATGAAACTTCAGACCTTTCCCATCACTTCGCTGGAAATCCAAACACAGACCTGAGATGGTCATCGCCCGTTGGTTTCCGCCACCGAAGCTATCCTCAATCAACACGCCCGCCGTCGAGATGGACCTCTACCCAATGCAAACCCCAGCCCAACCGCAACGCGCCCTCTGGAAAACCTACCTGCTGTTCCTCGCCCCCATGGTTCTGTCCAATTTCCTGCAATCCATGTCTGGCACCGTCAACAGCATCTACATCGGCCAGATGCTCGGCACCCAGGCTCTGGCGGCCGTGTCCGGCATGTTCCCCATCGTGTTCTTTTTCATCGCCCTGGTCATCGGCCTCGGTGCGGGGGCGGGTGTGTTGATCGGGCAAGCGTGGGGGGCACGGGAGACGCATTTGGTGAAGGCGATTGCCGGGTCGACGTTGTTGTTGGGGTTGTTGATCGGGTTGGTGGCAGCCGTGGTGGGTAGTGTGTTCGCACGGTCTTCCTTGGTGGGGTTGGGGACACCGGGGGATGTGCTGGACGATGCGGTGGCGTATGCGCATGTGATGTTGTGGTTCATGCCGACGCTGTTGGTGTTTGTGTTGTTCACGCAGTTGTTGCGCGGGGTGAGTGATACGTTGTCGCCGTTGTTGGCGCTGGTGGTGTCGACCTGTATCGGCCTGGCACTGACGCCGGCGTTGATTCGTGGCTGGTTGGGCTTGCCGCCGATGGGGATTCAGAGTGCGGCGTTTGCCGGCTTGGCGGGCAACCTGGCGGCGATGGGGTGGCTGGCGTGGCGCTTGATTCGCAAGGGCCATCCGTTGGCGCCGGACCGGGAATTTTTTGCGGCAATGAAGCTGGACATGGCGATTCTAGGCAAGGTGTTGCGCATCGGTTTGCCCACCGGGTTGCAGATGGTGGTGTTGTCGTTGTCGGAGCTGGTGATCCTGGCGCTGGTGAACCAGCACGGTTCCCAGGCGACGGCGGCGTACGGCGCGGTGACGCAGATCGTCAATTACGTGCAGTTCCCGGCGCTGTCGATTGCGATCACGGCGTCGATCCTCGGCGCGCAGGCGATCGGGGCCGGGCGCATCGAGCGGATCGGACCGATCCTGCGCACGGGGTTGATGATCAACGTGTGCCTGACCGGTGGGTTGGTGGTGTTGGGGTATCTGCTGTCGCACTGGTTGCTGGGCTCGTTCCTCACTGAGGACGCGACGCGCAGCATGGCTGAGCACTTGTTGCACATCATGCTCTGGAGCCTGTTGGTGTTCGGCTTCCAGGCGATCATCGGCGGCATCATGCGCGCCAGCGGCACGGTGATGGTGCCGGTGGCGATTTCGATTGTGTGCGTGGTGGGCGTGCAGTTGCCGGTGGCGTATCTGCTGGATGCGCGGTTTGGGTTGCAAGGGGTGTGGATGGCGTTTCCGGTGGCGTATCTGGGGATGCTGGCGTTGCAGACGCTGTACTACAAGCTGGTGTGGCAGCATCAGAAGATTGAGCGGCTGGTGTAGGGAGGCGCCAAGATCGCAGCCTTCGGCAGCTCCTTCATTAGCCACTGCCAACGTTGATCCATGCCGCGTCGGAGCCTGTGGGAGATTGTTGTCTGAGTACATATCCATTGCTGCGGTAACGGCCACCTATGGTTCCGCTTTTACAGCGGGTAACTTTGAAAAGCGCAAAGTAACCAAACGCTCTTGCCCCACCACTCGGTGCCTCGCTTAGGCTCGGCATGCCCTCTCTCCGGCATTGCTCCGTGGGTCGCCGCGATGGGCCATCCATGGCCCAGCGCGGCTAAACCGGCGTCCTGCCGGTTTCCCCACTGCGCAATGCCTGCGTTCGGCCATCGTGGTTAACGGGGCGCCTGCGATCAAAAGCAAAGCGAGGCGGCCTTAAAGCCGACCTGACTGTTATGGGTGCACCTGGATCCCCTGTAGGAGCGAGCCTGCTCCGGGCGGCGTTCCGACGATGGTCGTCAACGATAACGCGGGGTACCTGTCAGCCCGCGCTGCTCTCAGGTTTTTCGCGAGCATGCTCGCTCCTACAGGGGATCGCGGACAAGCCTGCAATCAGGTCGGCTGTCAGGCCGCCTCGCTTTTGATTGTGATCTGGCTTTTGATGTTCTTGCCCCCTCACGCCCTGAGCCTGTCCGTCAACCTGTGACGACCTCCATCGGCGCTTCTACCAACGTCGATCCACGCCGCGTCAAAGCCTGCAAGTAAGCCTTTTCGTCATAGAAGGTGCTGGT